>NZ_JAAOLG010000025.1:0-68631 GCF_011602025.1 Rhodococcus sp. IC4_135 | reverse complement strand
TCCCCCTCCCAGTGGCAACTACCCACCCCCGGGCGGGTACCCGCCTCCTCCCGGAGGCGGCAACTTCCCGCCGCCGCCCGCCAATGACTACGGCTCAGGGTTCGGTGGACCGCAGCTCTCTGTGGGTGCGGCAATCACCTACGGCTGGAACAAGTTCAAAGACAATGCGCTCGTATGGGTCGGCGTCGTCATACTCGCGGGGATAATCCCATCGCTGATCCTATGGATCCTCGGAGCACCAATTGCACTTGACGACAACGATCAGCTCTCCTACAGCGTGGTGGGCACGATTGGTGTCATCATCGCCGTGCTGATCTCGTACGTTATCCAAGGAGCGTTGATACGTGGCGCATTGAGCGAAGTTGACGGGACCAAACCCGCCTTCGGCACCTTCCTCCAGATATCCAACATCGGCGCTGTCATTGGTGCGGGTCTACTAGTCGGCGTCGCCACTTCAATTGGCTTCTTGTTCTGCTACTTACCCGCTTTGGTGATCGGCTACCTCCTCTTCTACACACTCACCTTTGTGATCGACCAGAATCAAAATCCGATTGCGGCGATCAAGTCAAGCTTTTCGCTGACCACGAAGAACTTCTCTTCGCTCGCCCTACTCGCGATTGCCCTGATCGGAATCAACATCGTCGGCGCGATCCCTGCAGGACTGGGACTGTTGGTGACAGGCCCGATAACTCTGATCGCCAGTACCTACGCATATCGCGTACTGACCGGCGGTCCGGTAGCTGCCTGATCAGTTCGTTTACATACTTCGAAGGCCCTGCGGTTCCACGTGAAACCGCAGGGCCTTCGGTGTGTTCTGCGCAACTGGACGGTCGCCAACTCGCATCCGAGCGCCTTGTGGTGCTTGGATGACGGACGTGACAGCTCAGGATCAGCAAGACGAATCGACCCAAGAAACCAAATTTGCGCACGTCAGCCGGGGTTATTACCCGACAATCGTCGCGCTCTTCACCGCAACGCTGCTGATCTCGAATGTGGCGGCGACCAAGGGGGTCGCCTTCTTTGCGGATTCCGACTTCTCGCTCGGTCCCTTACAGATTCTGCCCATCATCACCGATGGTGGATTCTTCTTGTTCCCGCTCGCCTACGTCCTCGGTGACGTGCTCAGCGAGGTCTACGGCTTCAAGGCGACCCGACGCGCGATCTACCTGGGCTTCGGCGCACTGATTCTTGCCGCTGCGTGCTTCTGGATTGCAGTGCAACTCCCGTCAGCGGAGTTCTACGAGAACCAGGCTGCCCTCGAGACCGTGGTCGGCGTCATTCCTCGGCTACTGGTCGCAGGCTTGGCCGCCTACCTCGTCGGCCAGCTGTTGAACTCACTGGTCCTGGTGATGATGAAGAAGCGTATGCAGGAGAAACACCTGTGGGCGCGCCTGATCGGCTCGACCGTCGTCGGCGAATTCGCCGACACCCTCATCTTCTGTTCCATCGCGGCCGGTGTCATCGGCATCAGCACCTGGGAAGACTTCATCAACTACGTGCTGGTCGGCTTCCTGTGGAAGACGCTTGTCGAGGTGCTGGTCATGCCGATCACCTACCGCGTCATCGCTTACGTGAAGAAGCGCGAACCGACCTACGCCTGAGGTGCAGGCGTCTTCGCCGCGTAGAACTTTCCGAGCATGTCCGCCTTGAAGTCGTGGAAGTAGCCGCCTTCGATGCTGGCTCGGATGTCGTCGACCAGCTTCACGGTGAATCGCTCGTTGTGGATGGTGCAGAGTGTCGACGCGAGCATCTCTTTCGCCTTGAACAGATGGTGGATGTACGCGCGGGTGTAGTTGGCGCAGGTGTAGCAGTCGCACTCGTCGTCGATAGGTGTGAAGTCACGACGGAAACGGCTGGTGTTGATGTTGAACCGGCCGGAGCGGACGTAGATCGCTGCATTGCGAGCAACACGGGACGGATTGACGCAGTCGAAAGTGTCCGCACCGTTCTCGATTGCGACGAAAAAGTCGTCCGGTTCACTGATACCGAGCATGTGACGTGGCTTGTTCTCGGGTAGTTCCTCGTTGCACCAGCGCACGATCGTTCCGAGGTTCTGCTTCTCCAAGGCACCACCGATGCCGTAACCGTCGAAGCCGTATCCGTTCTCGCCTTCGATCGATTCGAGGCCACGGCAGGCCTGACGACGCAGATCCTCGTACTGCGCACCTTGGATGACACCGAAAAGCGCCTGGTAGGGCTTGTCGGCGCGTTCGGCGGTGAGCTTCTCGTGCTCGTTGATGCAGCGAATCGCCCACGCCTGCGTGCGCTCGACCGATCGCTCCTGATAGCCGCGGGTGTTGAGCAACGTGGTGAGCTCGTCGAACGCGAACATGATGTCGGCGCCGAGCTGATGCTGAATCTGCATCGACACCTCGGGGGTGAAGCGATGCTTGCTGCCGTCGAGGTGCGATTTGAACGTCACACCCTCGTCGTCGACCGTCGCGAGGCGCTCTTTGCCCTTCGCGATGACGTCGTCGGACTGCACGCCGACGGCCTCCATCGCGAGCACCTTCTTGAATCCGACGCCCAGCGACATGACCTGGAAGCCGCCACTGTCGGTGAAGGTGGGCCCGTCCCAGTTCATGAACTTGCCCAGCCCGCCGGCCTCGTCGACGATGTCGGGTCCCGGCTGCAGGTACAGGTGGTACGCATTGGCGAGCAACGACTGCGCACCGAGTTCCTTCATGGACTCGGGCAGCACAGCCTTGACCGTGGCCTTGGTTCCGACGGCCACGAACGACGGCGTCGCGATATCGCCGTGCGGTGTGTGGATGGTGCCGGTTCGTCCGAGTCGGTCCTCGAGCCTGGTCCCCATCGTGAAGATCGACTCGGGACGCTTCGAAGGAGACGTATCAGACTGAGGCTGTACTGCAGAATTCACGTGCCAATCCTGTCATAACTGCGAATGCTGCCGCGGCGGCATGCTCGCGACGAGCACCTTCGACAGTTCTACTGCGCCGCCAGAGCAGTGGCGTCCGAAGGTTGGCGTCGGCCCACTCCGGTCCATGTAAGGCCCGCTCGTGACAGGACGTCTCGGTCGAGCAGATTTCGGGTGTCGATCACTCGAGGAGTGCCCATCGCTGCGGCGATCCGCGGCCAATCGAGCGTGCGGAACTCCGGCCACTCGGTCAGCACCACGGCGGCGTCGGCTTGTGCGACTGCGGCATACGCGTCGGCGACCAGTTCGATACCCTCCAATTCCGGATACGATTTCGCTGTGGGGAGGGCGGGATCGAACCCGACCAACTCTGCGCCCGCCTGCCGCAATAGAGCCGCGATCATCAAGGCTGGAGAATCACGAATATCATTCGTGCCGGCTTTGAAGGTCAAACCGAGCAGTGCCACGCGCGCGCGAGTGAGTGAGCCGTTTCGATTGCCCGTCACAGCCAAACGAATCTTGTCCACCATCCGCTGACGTTGACGGGTATTGGTATCGATCGACGCCCGCATGAGACGGAACTCGAAATCAGCAGCATCTGCCACCTGGAGCAACGCTTGGGTGTCCTTCGGCAGACACGATCCACCCCACCCTGGGCCGGGATTGAGAAACTCACGACCGATCCTACGGTCGTAGCTCATACCTTCGGTCACATCCAGAATGTCTGCACCGAGTCGCTCGCACAGTTCAGCCACCGCGTTGACGTACGACAACTTCATCGCCAGAAATCCGTTGGCCGCGTACTTCACCAGTTCGGCACTGGCCGAATCGGTGAGCACAGTCGGCGCGCCGAGCCTGGAGTAAAGCGCCGCGACGCGTTCTGCCGCGTCCTGTGCCTCCCCACCCACAACGATTCGATCGGGGTTGAGAAAGTCGCGAACCGCGGTGCCTTCTCGCAGGAACTCTGGATTACTGGTGACCGCGACATCGGATCGACCCAGCAGCTCCGCAGTTCGCGCGGCAGTGCCGACTGGGACGGTGGATTTGTTCACGATCACACAACCGGCCGGAAGCGTATCGCGGATTTCGTCCAGTACCGCCTCCACAGCTCGCAGATCCGCAACACCGCCGACGCCCATCGGCGTTGGCACACAGAGGAATACAACCTCGACGCCTTCCGCATGCTGTTCGACTGCGACTGCTGCGCCGACGGTGAATGCCAGACGCCCGGCAGCAAGGCCTTCCGCCACCAGCTCCGACAGGCCGGGCTCGAGGATGTCCACCCTCCCATCCTGCAACCGCCGAATCTTCTCCTCGTCGACATCGGCGCAGATCACATGATGTCCGAGTGACGCCAAGCACGCACCCGTCGTCAGCCCCACATACCCCGTACCGACGACAGCTATCCGTCGCGCAAACACTCAGCCTCCACTGGAATCGGCCATCCCCCGGACCGCAATAATGTTGCGGTCAAATTGCCCACACGGGCTGCACTGACGCTATTCTCTAGCATACATCGAGAATCTTGACGTTCAACCTGATAGACAGACCACGCATACTCAATTCAGCAATCAACCAGTGATCACAACCACCGAAACCGGACATACATGAAAAAGCGGCTAGCTGGCACCCACAGCAAACTTCACGCAAGAAGGCAGCCATGACACGTCGAATCGGTTATGCACCCGGCGTCTACGACATGTTCCACATCGGGCACCTCAACATCCTCAGCCACGCAGCGAGCCAATGCGACTACCTGATTGCAGGAGTTGTATCCGATGAGATGGCACGCCTGGCCAAAGGTCGTGACCCGGTGATTCCGCTAGCCGAGCGGATCGCGATCGTGGCGAGCATCAACTGCGTCGACGAGGCTGTCGCCGAAACCAAGCCACACAAGATCGACACCTGGCGCGACGTGGGATTCGATGCGATCTTCAAGGGGGACGACTGGCGCGGAACACCGAAAGGCCTTGCGCTGGAGCAGGAATTTGCCGCAGTCGGCGTCGAGGTGGTCTATTTTCCCTACACGCTCGACACCTCCAGCACCCTGCTGCGCGCAGCTCTGGAAAAGTCCGTCAAATCGCGACAAACCGGGACTCGGTAGCGCATGAATCACAGAAAACAGCACGAAGCGGGCAGCAATCGATGAGAACAGCACATGTGATTCACAAGTCCGCCTCGGCGCCTCGAATGGTCGGAGTGTCAGCACTGCTGCTGATAGCTGCGCTGACGGGGTGTTCCAGCCCAGCTTCCGATACGTCGAACGGTGACAGCGTCACGCCGCCAGGCGTCACCGTGGGCACGCCACCGCCGCCGGGTATCACCGACGACCGCGCCGAGGACATCTCCACGCTGCCACCAGTGCCGGTCGACCACCCGAGCCCACTGGCCAACGGTCTCGAGGTCACCGCGGTGACTACCGAACCGCTCGAACTCACTGCCAACGGTCCAGGTGAGATCGCGGGCAGCGGCTTGAGCGTGACGCTCGACTTCGTGAACAAGTCCACCACGGACATTTCGCTGGACAGTCTGACCGTCAACGCCTACTACGGCGACCGACTGCCGGCGGCACCCGGCGCGAACGACACAGCCACGCCGGTCAGCGGACTGCTTCCTCCTGGCGACCACCAACAGGGTGTCTACGTGTTCCAGATACCGGAGGACGGGATCGACACCGCCGTATTCGAAGTGGGCCACAGCGATTCCCAGAACGTCATCGCCGTCGCTCGCTGATGGCGGCCGAGGTGGTCGCGCATACCGCGCTGTCCAGGCGCAGCGTGTTCCGCGCTGCGACACTTCTCGGATTGGGCCTTGCGGGCGGATCGGCGATGAGTGCCTGCAGTAATTCCAGCATCTCGGCCCAATCGCCGGCCCACCAATTCCTGTCCCGCGGAAGGTATTTCATCGCTCAACGGGGGGCAAGCGACGAGGCACCAGAGCACACGCTGGCCGCATATTCGCGAATCGCCGACCGCGGCGCCGAGGCAATCAGCGTCGCCGTCCACCGCACCAGAGACGGAATCCTCGTCTGCCATGAGGACCCGACGTTGAGCAGAACAAGCGGTCAGAACATCGCAATTGCGGACGTCACTCACGACGAACTGAGCAATCATCCCGTCGATCTCACCCGCTGGGTAGGTCCGGACTGGGGGATGCACCCGATTCCCACATTCTCAGAGGTGCTCGAAAGACTCGGCAAGCGGGCTGTTCTGTTTGTCGAATCCAAGGACCCGGAAGCCACCACCGACGTGATCGGCGCTGTCACCGCGAAACAGCTGGGCGGCACCACCGTCTTCACACAACCGTTCACTGCCAGAGAAGGCGAGTCCGCTTCGCGCAAAGCAGGGCTGACCATATGCACCTATTTCAGCTCACATGCAACCGGTGCCGAAATCGACGAGGCCGCAGACGGATCAGACGCAATCGGAATCTTCGCAGGCGTCCGCAGGGAGAACGCGCGGCAACAAACTTCGATCCAGGGCGCCGTGGCGACAGGCAAACCGGTAATCGCATGGTCGGTAAACCGCCGCTCCCAACTCCCCTACCTTGCTGAGGCTGGGGTCCGAGGTTTCATGTCCTCTTCGTGGAGTTATGTGGCCAGGCCCTCCGAACCTAGTCCGCACGACACCTTTTCCACCGGGCGGATCGCACCAGGCGACCTGGCGGGTAACTATTCATCGCCTGCGGCACCTGAATGGGGACCGAACGGTTCGATTCTGTTGGCAAGCGGCGCATCACCCCAATCCATATCCATGGGATCGATGTGCCCGGTGCGCGCTGCCCCGTACGTCATCACCGTCGAAGCGCAGTTCGGCGCGGCGCCTCCGCTCGCCTCCGATCATCTGGCAGTCGTCATCGGACGCGACGACGATTCCGCCTATCGACTCGGCGCGGTCTCGCCCGGAACCACCCAAGGTCAGCTCGTCGTCCTGCGGTCCACCGGTGACCTGGAATTGCGCAGCATTCCGGAGGGCAACGCACTCTCCATTTTGCAGTCGTCCGTGGCCGGGAACAAACCAGTCGTCGGTCAATGGCTGACGCTACGGATCATCGTGGAACCAGATTCCGTTACTGCAGAGTGTGATTCAGGACAGGAGCCGGAGCCGACAACGGTCAGCGCGCCTCGCACAGCTTTCGGGGGTTACTTCACATTGGCGCGCAACTATCCCGGTGACAACGCCCAGGCGTCATTTCGCAACATCAGCGTCGCATATCGCTGACAAACTCCCCGAAGTACAACACCGCGCGCCTCCTGGCTGTACAGGGGCGCGCGGTGTTGTATGCACGTCTACTCCGGTCGAGCGACCTCGAAGTTGTCGAACCGGGCCACTACCGGCTCGGTGGACGATCCCGAAATGTACACCGCCAACCCCGTCGAACCCAGAGCTTGCAGTTCCGGAGTGGAATCGGTGACGGATCTGGTCCACTGCACCGGCTCGGGCATTTCCTCGTCCCACACCTTTACCTGCAGGGTAGACGGTGACGCACCGAGCGCCTGGGCACGGACCCGCAGATGCTTACCTGCCGTGTACGTCAGGCCAGGCAATGGCACGACCGAACCGAGTACCGTTTCGGTACCCGCCACCACTTTGGTCAACGACACCTGTACCGAACCGTCAGCGAGAATCCTTACCCGCGAACGGTAATCGCCGGAAGCCCCACCTCGCAGCACGGTCGACAGATACGCGCCGCCACCGGTCGGCATCGCTTCGAGCCACATTGAATGCGACACGTCTACATCACCGGACGCTACCGCGGGCAACAACATCGTCGCCGAACGGCCAGCGGGTACTGTCACTTTGGCCGAACCCGACTCGACTGAAGCTTTGGCTCCACCACCGGTCACCGACCAGACGCCACCGACCTCTGCTTCGCCGAGACCCGAGACCGTTTCCCTGTCGAAATCGTCTTTGGCTACCTCGCCGTCAGCCGGAACAACCGCGTCCTTGACGGTAACCGGATGTGTTGCAGTGCTTTTCGCACCGGCATTGTCCACGACTGTCAAGGTCACGCCGTACGTACCGGCGACAGCATAACTATGGTCGATCTTCGCGTCGGCACCTGTAATAGTGGCACCTGTCGCGTCGTCACCGAAGTTCCACTCGTACGAAACGATTGTCCCGTCCGGATCTGCCGAAGTGCCGCCGTCGAAAGCGACTGCCAGATCCGTCACGGTTTCCGTGAACGCCGCCACCGGCGGCTGATTCGCTACCACGCCCTGGCCACGTTGCCAATGCGCCTGCACCGCATCCGAACTCAATGCCGAGTTGTAGACCGCGACCTCGTCGAGCGCGCCTGAAAAGTTGGAACTGAGAGGTGCCGAGGGCCAACCTCCCAGACTGTCGCCGCCGACCCGCCAATATCCCGCGGTGCGGTACTCGGCTTGAACGGTGTCGGCACGTTCTGCCACCTGCTCACCGTCGACATACAGGCGCATCCCGGTCGATCCCAGTACACCGACGACGTGATGCCACTTGCCGTCGTTGTACGACCGTGGACTAGCCACCGTCCGGAATCCGTTCGCGTTCGCACCAAGTAACAGCTGACCCGAATTGCTCATGTACACATGACGATCGCTGGAGGCGCTGTTGTTGGTATTCACGCTGCCGAAACCGACGATCTTCCCTCCCCAACGGGTGGTCGTCTTGAACCATGCCTCGGCGCTGAACGACTGCGGCCCGAACTGAGTCGCCCCACCGGTCTTCGATCCGGCCGAGAATGTCGTCGAGGTGTTCTGGTCACCGACTATCGCACCACCGACATTTCGCTGGGCTGATTTGAGAGTCAGATCCGAATCGCCGGCCCAATCGGATGCAAGCGTCCCCGATGACTCCCCCAGTCGCCAGTAATGGACGGCGCCGTCGCGGGCAACCAACTCCTGGTACGCACTTGGCGGCGACGCGATTCCGGCCGGCACTGTGGCTGTCGCCGTTGGCCCGACCATGGTGTTGCCGAATGCATCCGTGACCCGAACCCGGTACGTCTGGGTCGATCCCGGCGGCGCCGAGGTATCCGTGGCACCCATCCGGCCCCGGTTCCACCACTGTGCATCGTTGGCGGTCGTAGCCGCCACCGTCGCAGTCGAAAGTTGGGCACCTCGAAGCAATTCGTAGGTCAAGTGACTGTTGTCGCGGTCCCAAGCCGCCGTCCACGTCGCGCGGACCGCACCAGGGCCGACTCCGGTCATCGCAGGCAACAACTCGTTGTAACCGTTCGGAGACTCCTTGTTCGGCGCCTGATCCGTGATCGCGAACCGAACAAGTCCCTCCTGCGGCACACCGTTGACCTTCGGAAACTCGCCACCGAGGACGATGTAGCGATCATTTCCGGCGATCGACCAACCCGCCTGCTTCTGGCCCGTGAACGTTCCGGGAGCCAATGTCGGCAACCAGTGCAACAACTCTGGCGCAGGTTTGCCGAGGAAGTTGCCACTCGAGTTGATCGGGCCGGACGCATTCGTACGAAATGCCAACGACCACTGATAACTCCACGGTTCCGTTTGTGGAAGGCCTCCGATTTGACTGCAGTCGTGCGGATGTCCGGCTACGTACATCACGTCGCCGATCGTGACGTTGGAGTACGTGTCACCTCGGCAGCCGCTGACCCACCGCAGATTTCCGGTCGCAACGTCGGAGGCGAAAACGCTCTCCAGGTTTCCCGACCCGTACGAGTAACCGGTGCCGTATACGGTGCCGGCGTCGCTGCTCAGACTGTAGATCGCGGAGTCGACACCAGAGTTGCGCACAATTGTGTTGGTGGGAAACGAGATAGTCGCAGCAGTTGTGCCGTCTAGAGAGCCGACGCCGACGTTGTTCACACCGTTGAGCGTCGTGAAGCGACCGCCGACCACGACCTTGCTGCTACCAGGTGGCGCCGTGATGGCCATCACCTCGGCATTGGCCTTCGGCGCCCACGGCAGAGCTTCACCGGTCACGACGTTGAATGCCGCCAATCGCTGACGCGCCTGTCCGCCGACACTGTTGAATATCCCGCCGACGTACAGCGTCTCGCCCCGAACTTCGAGAGCGCGCACACCGGCGTCGAGCGGCACCTTGAAAGTATTGAGTACTGTGCCACTTTCCGCGTCGACGGCAGCCAACCGGTACCGGTTGACAGCACTGACGTTGGTGAAATCGCCGCCGATGAAGACGGTTTTGCCGTCTTCGGACGCTTCGAGGGCGCGCCCCTGCCCGTTGAGTGCCGGAGCCCATGGCTTGAGTTCGCCGGTATCGAGGTCGTATGCCAGCGCGTTCGACCTCGGAACGAGATTGGTGCCCGGCGGGGCACCAGCCGGCCTGGCGTTGGCGAATTTGCCCGTCACGTACACCGTATTGCCTACCACGATCTGCGCCCAGACCACGCCGTCCACCTGAACGGTGGGTAATGCATCCGCGGACACCGTCCGCGGAATTGTGGGGACAGTCGGCGCGGTATCGGCAGTTGCTGTACCGATGCCCAGCGATCCCACCACCGCTAGAACTGTCCCCACCGAAACGAACGCGTTGACCAAACCGCGCCACTTCTTCCGGTGATCCTGATATCCGTCGGCGCGCATACCGGCGATGTCGACCATTCGTACTCCTGGTTGCAATAAGGAACGCACCCGGAATCTTCCCCCCGTTATGCGCTGAATTCACCGACGAAACCGCCGTCAGCAACCCCTAGGCTACTTCGTTTTTCGGGGATTGCGAACCCGTACGAGAGCGCCGGTAGAAAGCCACACATTCCGCGGCCAGTCACCAACGGACGTTTTGGGCGCGAGGATCGCACAATCTCGGATTCCCGACGTGCCGAACCTGTTGTTCTTGATCGTCAGACCGATCGCGCCCTTCCCCTTTTCATCGACATTGATCGTGCATTGACCACCGGACAGGATGTTGTCGTTGATCTGGATGTTCACACCCCGCGCATAGTTTTGCGTGATCATCGCCGCGGCGTTGTACGCACCCTCCAAACGACTGTTGTGCACGGAGATATTGCTGCCACCCTCGATTTGCACATTGTCATCGTGGGTTTGGTTGTCCCACTGCTTAGGCCAGGGCGAATAGTGCAAATTGTCGTGTAACCAGCTGTAACCGAAATCGACGTTGTCCCCGAAAATCACCACCGAGTCGACGACGCCCGAAATGTCGAGCCGCCTGGCGTAAAAGTTTCGACCCTTGATTCCGTCGACGTACGGTGACAGCGTCGACGGCCGCAGTGTCGTGTCCTCGATCCTGAAATTTCGATGGTCTCCGTAAGCCGCGACCAGTGATTCATTGATTTGCCCCGGATTACGTCCGCGAATGATGGACCGGCGGATCGTCACGTTACTGGCCTCGATCCGGACAAAACCACGGATATCCAGATTTTCGATCACCGTGCCCGGCGTCCGAATCGTCAGGTCCCCGTTGTGCACTCGTAGCGGTGTTCCTGCAGGTAATCCGAATGTCGTCGGCACCGCAGCCTCGACTTCCGCCGGCATACCTACGTTCAAACCACCGGCCGCAAGCAGCGCGGCAAAAGCAAGACCGATTGCACGAAGGGACCGTTTAGGGCGAGTACTCCACAACATTGAAGAACTTCCATTCTCCCCCAGCATTGCGCCATTGACGCGTTTCAGCAAACATGTAGCGCTATCATATTCCTGGTGATCAGCAGTGAACGTAACAATTCGACCATTGATTCTGTTTCCGGAAATCACGCGTCCAACCTATCGGCTGTTGTGGCCGTTTTGACATACCGACGCCCCGATGACCTGATGGAGTTGCTTCCCGAATTGCTGCACCATTGCCGTCAGGCATCCGTCGGGTACGGTATTCGACCACCAACCGTGCTTGTCGTCGACAACGATCCTGCTGGTGGTGCGTGTGAGACCGCAAACCGGTTCGGCACAGGCGTCACCTACGTACACGAACCGACTCCCGGTATCGCTGCCGCCCGCAACCGCGCTCTCGCCGAATCAGTCGACGTCGATCTCCTCGTGTTCATCGACGACGACGAACGTCCCACATCCGACTGGCTGACAGCACTGCTCGAAACCCGCATACGCACCGGTGCCGGCGGAGTTGTCGGCCCGGTCGTGTCGGCATTTGCGGCACCACTCGACCCCTGGATCGCCGACGGTGGTTTCTTCGATCGCCGACGCCTACCCACAGGCACCGAAGTGCGTGTGGCCGCAACCAACAACCTGCTCCTCGATCTGCGTCTGGTCCGCTCGATTTCGTTGCAGTTCGACGAAAGTTTCAGCGCAAGCGGCGGATCCGACAGCTTGTTCACGCGCCGGTACACCGGAGCCGGTTTCACGCTGGTGTGGTGTGACGAGGCAGTGGTGACCGATGTCGTTCCAGCAGAACGGGCCACTCGCGACTGGGTAATACGTCGACGCTATCGAATCGGAAACTCATGGGCTCGTACGGAATTGGCACTCATTTCGGGCAATGTGCAGACCGTTCGGTTACGCGGAGGCCTGCTACTGGCCGGGGTGACCCGAGTGGCGGGCGGAACAGCTCGCGCGACGCTCGGCGTGTTGGGTCGCAGCCCGCGTAATCGCGCACACGGTATCCGAATCGCCGCTCGGGGCGCGGGAATCGTCGCGGGCGCCTTCGGCCGGACCTACCTCGAGTACCGCCGTCCGATCGGCGCCTGAGTATCAATGAACCTCGCGGACAAGGCCGCAAGGGGCGGCGGCGTCACGCTTGCGTTCCAAGCGGTGAAATTCATCGTTCAGACCGCGTCGTTGATCCTGTTGGCCCGACTGCTGACGCCGGAAGACTTCGGCATTGTCACGATGGTCGTCGCCATTACGGGCGCTGCAGATCTGATCCGCGACTTCGGACTCTCACTCGCCGCCGTGCAGGCCAAGCAGTTGAGCGACGCTGAACGGACAAACCTGTTCTGGGCTAACACCGGCATCGGTTTCGTCTGTTGCGTGGTCGTCTCGACCGCGGCGCCACTAATCGTATGGATCTACGACAAGCCCGAACTCCTACCTATCGTCTTTGCCGTCGCCGGCGTATTCATCGTCACCGGTGCGGCCACCCAGTTCCGCGCTGATCTCATGCGCAGTCTGCGCTTCACAGCACTGTCCACCACCGATGTTCTGGCAAATGCCATCGGAGTCGGCACAGCAGTGGTGCTTGCGCTTTCGGGCGCCGGATACTGGGCGATTGTCGCGCAGTTGATCATGGTTGCTGTTGCCACGCTGTTTCTCAGTGCCGTGATCTGTCGGTGGCGCCCGGGGCTTCCACGCCGAGGCGTATCGATCAAACGGTTCTTCCGTTTCGGTGGCGGGCTACTCGGAACCCAACTGCTCGGGTATGCCACCAAGAACATCGACAGCATTGCTATCGGCGCGATGTACGGGCCAACCACGCTCGGGTTGTACAACCGCGCATACCAACTGCTGATGACTCCGCTCAACCAGATCAACGCCCCACTCACCAACGTCGCACTCCCCATCCTGTCCAAAGTTCAGGACAACCCGGTGATCTACGGGCGGTACCTGGCCAGAGCACAATTGATCGGCGGGTACTTCACCGCTTCGGTTCTCGCGGTCAGCGCCGGCGTCGCAGAGCCGCTGATCACCGTCGCCTTCGGTGAACAGTGGCCTGCCGTTGCCCCGATTTTCGCGCTCCTTGCAATCGGTGGCGTATTCCGCTCGGTCGCCCAAATCTGTTACTGGGTCTATCTGTCTCATGGACTGACCGGCGCGCAGTTGCGCCTGTATCTGTTTCTCCGACCTGCGGTCATCGTGATCACGCTTGCCGGTCTCCCGTGGGGCGCCGTCGGAGTCGCGGCAGCATCGTCGATCGGCTTTCTCGTGGACTGGCTGGTCACTCTGTGGCACGTGCACCGTGTGGCCGGTGTCGACAGCATGATGTTGCTGCGGAACTCCTTGCGCGCGATCCTCCTGTTCGGCGCACCGGCCGGACTGCTCGCATTTGTCGGATCTCACCTGTTTGTCGCACCATCCGCGTCCTTGGCAGCCGGCATATTCTCCGCCCTGGTCGGAGCTACCCTCTCCGCAACGCTCTTTCCCACTGTCCGAAGCGATTTGACCACTATGCTCGACTTCGCGAGAAGAGCCGTTGGCCGTCCTCCTCGTCCTCCGAAGGAACCTGTCGACCGAAATTCACCGCTCGGCTCTGGCGGACGAGACGACCGCAGGCTCGCGTCCACAGATTCGGCGAGCACTATGACGCTGTGGAACTACCTGACTATCGTCAAGAACCGATGGCGCATTTTCATGACGGTATTGGTGATGACACTGGCTGTCGCCTTCTCCACGATAGCCTTGACGCCACACACCTATATCGCCAGATCTGAGGCAGCCCTGCAACTCGGCGTCGTCGGCACTCCGCGCCAGATAAGTGATCGCTATCCCCAAGCGCTGTCGCTCACCCGTTCCTTTGCCGCACTCGCCACGTCCACCGCCGTCCTCGAACCGGTGATCGGGCGCCTAGGGCTCGACACCTCCGCCGAATCCCTGGCCCGCGACATCGAAGTCACCATCCCGACCGATACCGTCACCATGCAATTCACAGTCCGGGCAAACACGGCCGACGGCTCGGCACAGATCGCCGACGCCGTCGCCGAGCAGCTGGCCGATCTCACCGGTCGGATGATTCAAATAGAACAGCCAGACATGCTGGGGCTCACCGTCACGCGGGCACCCGTACCTGAATTCGCGTCTACGCCGCGCCGCGGCTTGATCCTGCTGACCGGCGCCGCGACCGGGCTGATGCTCGCGGTGATCGCCGCCGTTTCGTGGGATTGGCAATTGAGTCGCCGACGCACCGGCTCTGACCAGTGGCGTGCACAACTAGGCGGTTGACTCCACCCGCGGCTTCGTGTGCCCACGCCGCGAACCATGCTCGGGGAGAGTGGCAAACACGGCGAACATCAACGGAAGTACGGTCACAGCAAGAAGAAATGCTCGGTCGACGAACCCGAACGAAACTTCCAATGTGGATGAAGCGAATAGAGCCACCAACAGCGTTGCCGGTTGGAAAATGCCACGCGCACTCCATTGCGATGCCGCCCATGCGATCGTCACGAACATCGCCGCCACGAGGAACAGGAAGATCAATCCGCCCGTTGCGAGTGTGTGTACGAACTGGTTGTGCCCGTGGAACGCAAAGCCGCCGAGGCTCCCGACGTGTTGCGGCAGAACTGAATACCAATTCGATCCGGAACCGAACCAGGGCGTGTTCCCCCAGGCATCGAGACTGTGACGCCAGATTGCACCGCGGTTGGTCAACGCATCGTCTGCCGGAGTGGACAGCGGCCACCAAATCATCACCGCCCCGGTCGCTCCCACCAGCCCCCAGGACATTGGTCTGCGCAGCACAGACGGTGTGACCGTCATCAGCACCCACATGCCGCATGCGAGGACAGCCGCGGCCAACGACGATCGCGAGGACGTCCACACGATCGCAAACAGGACGACGGCGATGCCCGCCGCACGCACCACGCGACGTGGAATCAGCATCACTGACGGCAGACCGAGAACCAGGTACTGCCCGAGATTGTTACCGTCGGTGAAAATTCCGATCAAAATACCAAGCGGCAAAATCTCTTTCGTTGGTGCCACTGCGGTACCTGCACTCGAAATGAAAATTCCACTTTCCGGCAGGAAGACCCCCAACGCAATGCACATCACTGCCGTCAGGACTACGAGGTACCCGAGCACGGCGAGCTTCCTCAATTGTGGCCGCAGGATCCAGATCGCGACCACCAGTACCGGATAGAGCATTCCTCCGCGCGTCGGGACATGATCGATGTACAGATCTCTGACCACCACGTACACCCATGGGGCAAGCATGAGAACCAACGGCATGCGCCGATCGGTAGGCAACGCCGCTGTGCCACGGAGAATGACGAACGCACACAGGGCAAATACGAGCAGCAGTAGCAGCACTTCCAGCTTGACTGCCAACGGGTTCATCGGCAACGCGTCACCCACCGTCGCCCGCCGTTTCACTCCTGTCAGCGACTGCACCAGCCGTGGCGTCGTGTACATCGCCCACACGAGAACGATCAGCGTGACCGTGACGTCCGGCCGAAAATGCCTGGAGGTCACGAGCACTCCCGGATTTGTTCGCAGCGAGCCACCAGTGCGCCCAGGGATTCACTAGGTTTAGGATACGGTCGCATGACACCTCGAATCGGCAACGACGGCCAGTCCGGCGAAGACGCGTTGAGAGTCTTGCTGTCCACTCGCGGGCCATTCAAGACGACCAACCCCTACGTCGTACAACTGGCCGACTCGATTCGAACCTGCGGCGCAAGTGTCCGGTACTTCAGTTGGCAAACAGCTCTTTTCGGCAGTTACGACATCTTGCACATCCATTGGCCCGAAGTAATGATCCGCCGTGACGGCGCCCTCGCGCGGGCGGCCGCCCAAGTCCGATTCATCCTGTTGATGCTGCGCCTGCGGCTCACCGGTACACCTATCGTCCGTACGGCACACAATGTTCGAGCACACGAAACCGGTAGCCGCACGGAGACCGCACTCTTGCGGTGGTGCGATCGACAGACTCGAACTTGGATCGTGCTCAACGAATTGTCCCCTGTACCAACAGGAACCGAACGGGTACTCATTCCTCACGGCGACTACGCCGACTGGTTTGCGGGATACCCGAAATCTGAACCCATTGCCGGCCGGGTCATTTCGTTCGGATTGATCCGACCGTACAAAGGAACCGAGGCGCTGCTCGAGTCCTTCGCCCACGTCACCACTACCGGCGCAAGCCTGCGTATCGTCGGCAAGCCGAGCACCGACGAACTCCGCGCCGTCGTAGAATCTGCGGCGCACAAAAGCAGCCGAATCACTGCTGCCCTCGACTATGTAGAGGAAAGCACCTTGTCGCTGGAAATCACAGCAGCGCAATTGGTTGTCCTCCCGTATCAAAACATGCACAACTCGGGCGCATTGCTGCTCGCGCTTTCACTCGAACGCCCCGTGCTCGTTCCGGATACCGAAATAACCCGGGCACTGGCCGACGAGGTCGGGACCGGCTGGATCCACCTCTATCAGGGCCCCCTCACCACGGCGACACTTGATACCGCGCTCGCCGCCCCGTCGCCTGCCGAATCCCCTGACCTGTCCGCCAGGAAATGGCCGCAACTCGGCCGCGCGCATATCCGCGCCTACCGAGACGCCGGCCGAAGAACTCCTCCGCCGTACGGCGATCAACGTCTACCGTCCTGAAGTCGTTTCCTACTGCGCATCAGAACTCGTGCGAGTCCCGAGCGCCGTTGTACAAGAACAACACCGGCGAGAATTCCTCCCGCCGATGACAGCCTGTCGACCGCCGCAGCGAGGTCACGACGCGTGGTCTGCCCACGCCGCGCCACCAAAACCGTGACCTCGGCAGCGGCGGCCAATGTCGCACCGTCCGCTACGGGTGTTGCTGCACCACCAACCGCAAGGAGCATCTTGTAGCGCGTCGACTCGACCTTGAGAAAGGGTTTCAGTCGCGTACTCACCAACAACTCCGCGGCATTTCCCTCAGCTCTGCCTGCGGCGACAAAATCCAACCCGGACCTCACCTGGAGCGTCTGACCGAAGTCTGCTGACCCCACCAGGATCTCCGCGAGGCCAGGAGCCGATTCGGCGCCGAGCATGCCCGCTACGGAGGCCGATCGTAAATCACCGTCGACCAACAGAATTCGATCCCGTGCCCGAGCCATGACCAACGCGAGGTCGACGGCGACTGCCCGCGCGTCGTCGCTCGCAGTCACCGGAACTACGGCGACTGACTTCACGCCCCCTCGTTTCCCACACGCCGCTGCGATGTTGGTGTGCAGCACCAAGGTCCCGGCAGCACTCTCCGATCCACGAGGTTCGACGGGTGCCACCGACCGTTTACCGTCGAATGTGATGGCTGCAAGTACCGGAGTCGACGACACGTTTTCGACGTCGGACACCGACCGAACAGGTCTGGTCACCGATTCCCAGATTCCCACGATCGCCACTGCCACAAGCAAACCGCCCAGCGCGCCGAGCAATTCGAATGTCGCCCGATTTACGGTCGACTGCTTCTCTGAGGCAACCGCGGGAGATACCGACGACATTCTCATTGCGGGGTTGTCCTCTTCACCGCGGGGCGAGAGTGTGCGGACCGCTTCGTCAAGGCGTCGGATCACCGCATTGGCCGTCATCGCCGCGCGCAGACTGGACGTGTCTGTGACTGTCACGTTCATCACCGTGGTATTCGACGGCACGTCTACCTGGATCCGACCGGCGAGATTCCGGGCCGTTGTCTGGAGGTCAAGTTCCTCGATCACCGGATCGAGAACGATCGGTGACTTCACGATCTGAGCAAACGAAGGCATGACGCTCTGCGCGAACGAGCTTCCCGCCGTGTAGTCGCTCGCCGTCTTGGCACGGTCGACAGCGAAATAGACGACCGCAGTCGAGCGGTGATCAACCGTGATTGTTCCCGAGTAGACCGCACCACCGACCGCCCCGAGCAATACACCCGCAATCAGCAGCAGCCATCTCGCACGAGCGAGATTCCATACACTTTCCACTCATTCTTCTCTTTCTTCCGAGTTTCGGAGACCAAGTGGACATTGCCCCACGATGAAGACTAGCCTTTCCGCAACTATATGGTTACATCCGCCTGCGCCCCGCTTTCGCGGCAGACGGCACCGACGGTTGACTCTGAGTTGGACATTCCGGGGGGAATACTTGGCTTACATCGGGGCGCCAGCCCACCGCGCGCTCGTAGCTCATCCGGGTGCCGAGCTGTACGGCTCGGACCGAATAGTGCTGGAATCGGTAACTGCCCTGACAACTACGGGCTGGGACGTGACCGTGATGCTGGGGTCCCATGGACCGTTGGCAGCACTTGTGGAAGAAGCCGGCGCCGACGCCGTGATCATGCCGATACCGGTTCTGCGCAAGTCGAAGATGTCGCCGACCGGCCTGCTCTCGCTTGCTGTGGAGGCAGCCCGCTCGACGCCGTCCATCGTGCGGACGCTGCGACGCTTCTCGCCCGACGTCGTGTACGTCAGCACCGTGACCATCCCCTGGCTGGCCGTGGTCGCGAAGCTCCTCGGCTACGCAGTGATCTTCCATGTGCACGAAGCTGAAGACACTGCATCCAAGCCGATCCGAATGGGTCTGAGCGCCCAACTGTTGTTGTCGCAGCGGGTCATCGCGAACAGCAATGCGTGCCGTGAACTGATCCTGCGTGACATCCCGACACTGGGGCGCCGGATTCGCGTGATCTACAACGGCGTCGCCGGCCCGAGTACCGAGCCGACTGCCCCCAGGCTGAGCCTGACCGGGCAGACTCGACTCGTTTTGGTCGGGCGCATCGCCCCACGCAAGGGCACAGACGTTGCGGTCGAAGCACTCGCAATCCTCGTTCGACGCGGGGTGGATGTGACACTCGATCTGGTCGGCGGCGTCTTTGCCGGCTACGAGTGGTTCGAAGACGATCTCAGTCGTATCGCTGCTGCCTCGGATGTCAGCGACCGCATCCGATACCTCGGCGTGGTCGAACAGGTATGGGAAACAATGGATTCCGCAGATATTGCCCTGGTGCCGTCGAGAGCCGAACCGTTCGGCAATGTTGCGGTCGAAGCTCAGCTCTTTGCCAGACCTGTAGTGGCCTCTGCAGTTCAGGGCCTCACCGAGATCATCGAAGACGGCAGAAATGGTCGCCTTGTCGAGCCAGGAAACGCTGTTGCGTTGGCGGACGCAATCCAATCGACGATCGAGAGTTGGGGCACCACGCGCGAACAGGCAATCGGTGCGCGCACCGAGGCCTTGACCAGATTCTCGCCGGAACGGTACCGCGCCGACATCGCCGAGGCCTTTACTGCGACAATCAGGAGCATTCGAAAATGACCGTCCACCAAAATAGTTCACTACCGGAGGAGTCGTTCACCGATACCGTGCGACGACTGGCAGGAGCGCAGAAGCCACCAGCCAAGGGGTCGCCCGCATATTCCCGGTTCGTCAACAGAAAGATCGGACGCGTCATCGCAGCAGCCGCGTACCAAGTCGGCCTGACACCTAACAAAGTAACATTCATCAGCGCCGGTTTCAGTGCCGCCGCTATCGCGGCTATCGCACTGGCACAGCCACATTGGTGGGTCGGCATCCTCATCGCCATTGGACTGCTGGCCGGTTACGCATTCGATTCGGCAGACGGTCAACTCGCACGCCTGCGCGGGGGTGGCACGCCTGCTGGTGAGTGGCTCGATCATGTGGTCGACAGCATCAAGACCACCGCACTGCATCTCGCGGTGTTGATCGGTTGGTATCGCCACTACGACGTCACAGATGTCAGATTGTTGTTGATTCCCATCGGTTTCACACTGGTGGCATCCGTCTTTTTCTTTGTCCAGATCCTGACCGACCAGTTGCGACGCGCACACCCGGATCGCGCACCTGCACCGGCAGATACCAGCGCCAGTGCCACCCTCCGATCAATTCTCGTCATCCCCACCGACTACGGCGTCCTGTGCGGGATCTTCGTTCTCTTCGCCTGGCAGTCGATCTTCGCCATTTCGTACGCCTTACTCCTGATCGGCACGGCCCTGTTTCTGTGCGCCGCGTTGCCCAAGTGGTACCGGGAGATTCAGCATTTTCGAGATTAAACAGACGATTCGCCTATGAATAACCATTTGTCTCAATTCTTATGAATAGTACGTTTTAACTGCACTAAATTATTTGCTGAAGGTTGTCTATTACTTGGATAAGGTTTCGATTTTTGATAGCCTTTTCCAAATCTCGGGATCCTCGGACTATTCAGCGCACGACATGACACGTGCATCGGACGCCGCATCCGACAATTCCCGAGCACAAAACAACAAGGGGGGGTTCGCTCATGCGAATCGCAATGATCGGGACACGGGGAGTGCCCGCACGCTACGGCGGATTCGAAACGGCTGTCGAGGAAATCGGCTCACGACTGGTCGAAGGTGGCCACGAAGTAGTGGTCTACTGCCGCGGCAAAAACAGATCACCGAGCTACCGCGGGATGGAAAGGGTACCGCTACCCGCTTTGAAACACCCCATCCTGGAGACCTTGAGCCACACAGCACTATCAGTCGGGCATCTCCTTCGTCACCGGTGCGATGCGGCGATCGTTTTCAACGCTGCTAATGCACCACTGCTGCCCGCAATCCGCGCAGCTCGCATCCCGGTAGCCGTGCACGTCGACGGGTTGGAATGGAAGCGCGGAAAGTGGGGCCCTGTCGGCCGCCGGTACTACCTGGTAAATGAGCGCGTATCCGTCTGGCTTGCAGACGAATTGATCTCCGATGCCGAGGGAATTGCGGACTATTATCGCGAGCGATACAACACCTCGAGCATGTTCCTGCCTTACGGAGCACCAATCCGTGACGCCACCGATCTGAGTCGTCTGTCGGAGCTCGATTTGACCGAGCACGGCTACCATCTGGTCGTTGCCCGCCTCGAGCCCGAGAATCAAGTGGACAGGATCATCGAGGGTTATCTACAAAGCGACGCACAGTTGCCCTTGATCGTTGTCGGCTCCGTTCCGTACGAAAGTGAACACGAGAAACGAGTCAACGAGCTCGCCGCGTCGGATTCCCGCATACGCCAACTGGGCGGCGTCTGGGATCAGAACCTCCTCGACACGCTGTACGCGGGAGGGGCAAGTTACCTGCACGGGCACACGGTCGGCGGTACCAATCCGTCATTACTGCGTGCGATGGGGGCCGGTGCAAATGTCATCGCCTGGGACGTCAACTTCAACCGTGAGGTGCTGGGAGACAACGGAGTCTTCTTCAACGGACTGACCCAACTCAGCGCAGCACTCGAGGAAACTGAATCCGATCCAACTGCCGCCGCAGAACGCGGTCTCCGGGCACGGACGCATGCGGCTGCCACCTACAGGTGGGACGAAGTAACCAAGGGTTACGAACAGCTCTGCGAAGAGATGCGCGCCGGAACCCGAAGCCGCAAGCTACGCAAACAGGCCCACGGATCCCAACAGTTCCCTCGCTCCGCCGCCCGAGTGCCACAAACTCGGTAAGTCTCTCTCCACCTGAAGCTCAATCCAGGGACTGCAACGAGGAAACTAGATCTCCGCGCCCACGAATTGGCTGTTGTACAGACGGAAGTACGCGCCGCGGGATTCGAGCAGCGCCTCATGGCTCCCCTGCTCCACGATCCGGCCTTCCTCCATCACCACGATCAGGTTCGCATCACGAATTGTCGAAAGACGGTGCGCGATGACAAAACTGGTGCGGTCACTGCGCAGAACCGCGGTGGCGCTTTGGACCAACAGTTCGGTACGTGTATCCACCGAACTGGTCGCCTCGTCGAGGATCAGGATGGACGGCTGCGAGATGAAGGCGCGGGCGATGGTGATGAGCTGCTTCTCACCGGCACTGACGTTGCTGCCTTCCTCGTCGATGACCGTGTCGTAGCCCTCGGGCAAGGAGTGCACGAACTTGTCGACGTAGCTCATCTCTGCCGCGCGACGGATCTCCTCGTCGGTGGCACCGGGCTTGCCGTACGCGATGTTCTCACGGATGGTTCCACCGAACAGCCACGCGTCCTGCAGAACCATGCCGATGCGTGAGCGCAGATCGTCTCGCGTCATGTCGGCTATATCGATGCCGTCCAAAGTGATTCGGCCGGAATTGAGTTCGTAGAACCGCAGGATGAGATTGACGAGGGTGGTCTTGCCTGCTCCGGTGGGTCCGACGATCGCAACCATCTGACCCGGCTCGGCGGTCAGGGACAGGTCCTCGATCAGCGGCTGTTCCGGTTTGTAACTGAAGGTGACGTTCTCGAACTTGACGCGGCCCTGGTCGACCGTGGGCGACTTCGCGCCCCTCGGATCCTCCGACTGCTCGTCTTGATCGAGCAGCGCAAAGACCCGCTCGGCCGAAGCGACGCCGGACTGCAGCAGGTTGGTCATCGACGCGATCTGCGTGAGCGGCTGGGTGAACTGCCGCGAGTACTGAATGAACGCCTGCACGTCGCCGAGCGTCATCGTTCCGGATGCGACGCGCATGCCGCCCACCACCGCGATGGCAACGTAGTTGAGGTTGCCGAGGAACATCACGGCCGGCATGACCAGACCGGAGATGAACTGTGCCTTGAAGCTCGACTCGTACAGATCCTCGTTCTGCTTGCGGAAGCGCTCCTCGACCTCCTGCTGGCGGCCGAACACCTTGACCAACTCGTGGCCGCTGAACGCTTCTTCGACCTGTGCGTTAATGCCGCCAGTGCTCTTCCACTGCGCCACGAAGTGCTTCTGTGAACGCTTCGCGATGAACGCCGTAACCATGATCGACAGCGGAACGGTTGCCACCGCGATCAGGGCGAGCAACGGCGAGATCCACAGCATCATCACCAGAATGCCGAGGACGGTCATCACCGACATGACCAGCTGGCTGAGCGTCTGCTGCAGGCTCTGCGCGACGTTGTCGATGTCATTGGTCACGCGCGAGAGAACGTCGCCGCGGGCGTGGGTATCGAAGTACCGCAAAGGAAGTCGATGAATCTTCTGCTCGACGTCCTCGCGCAGACGGCGAACGGTACGTTGCACCACGATGTTGAGCAGATACGCCTGCAGCCAACTGAACAGCGACGCACAGACGAACAACAGCAGCACGATCATCAAGACCTTGCCGACGGCGTCGAAATCGATTCCGGTTCCGGGCACAACGGCCATGCCGGACACCATGTCGGCGAGCTGACCCTGCCCCGAAGCGCGCAATCCTTCGACAGCCTGTTCCTTGGTCGTCCCCGGCTGGAGTTGTTTGCTGACGATGCCGTCGAAGATCAGGTTGGTGGCGTTTCCCAAGATCTTCGGAGCGATCGATGAAAGTACGACGCTTGCCGTCACCAAAGCGAAGATCAGGACGACGATCGGCTTGTCCGGACTCAAGCGACCGAGGAGACGCTTGAGCGAAGGGCCGAAGTTCATGGCCTTCTTGGTGGGATCGCCGCCGCCGGGCGGGCCGATGGGAGGCGAGGAAGTCGGTCGATTGCTCATGATGCGTCCTGTACGGCTAGCTGAGAGGCGACGATTTCGCCGTAGGTGGGACAACTGACCACGAGTTCGTCGTGCGTGCCGATCCCCACGATGGCGCCGTCGTCGAGCACGATGATTTGATCGGCCTCGACGATGGTGGAGATACGCTGCGCGACAACGACGATGCAGGCGTCTTGCGTGACCGGCCGCAGCGCCGCACGCAGCCTCGCATCAGTAGTGAGGTCGAGTGCCGAGAAGGAATCGTCGAACAGATAGATCTGCGGCTTACGTACCAACGCTCGGGCGATGGCGAGTCTCTGACGCTGACCACCCGATACCGTCGTACCGCCTTGTGCCACCGGTGTGTCCAGGCCTTCGGGCATGGCACGGACGAAGTCGGCAGCTTGGGCGATTTCGAGGCACTCCCACAGCCATTCGTCGGTAGCTTCTGGGTTTCCGTAGCGAAGATTGGTGGCGACGGTGCCGGAGAACAGATAGGGCTTCTGCGGAACCAGACCGATCACCGAGCAGAGCAACTCGGTGTCGATGTCGCGGACGTCGACTCCTCCCACCGATACCGATCCGGAGGTGGAATCGATCAATCGTGGAATCAGGTTGAGCAGAGTGGTCTTTCCCGATCCGGTGCCGCCGATGATCGCGGTCGTCTTTCCGGGCTCGGCACGAAAGGTGATGTCGCGCAACACGGGTTCCTCGGCTCCGGGGAACTGGAACTGAGCGCCACGAAGTTCGACGACGCCCGGATCCTTCAGCTCTCGGATCGGATTCTCGGGCGGGATCACCGACGAATCCGTGTCGAGCACCTCGGAGATACGTTCGGCGCACACCGACGCACGCGGCAGCATCACCGCCATGAAGGTGGCCATCATGACGGCCATCAGGATCTGCATGATGTAGCTGAGCATGGCGGTGAGCGAGCCGATCTGCATCGAGCCCTCGTTGATCTGATGGCCACCGAACCAGATGACCGCGACGCTGGTGACGTTGCTGATCAGCATCACGAGCGGGAACATCAGTGCCATAAGGCGGCCGACGCCGAGGGCCGTCTCCGTCAGTTCGCGGTTGGCGTCGCCGAAACGCTCGACCTCGTACGGTTCCCGCACGAATGCTCGGACAACCCGGATGCCCGTGATCTGTTCGCGAAGAACACGGTTGACGGCGTCGAGACGGCCTTGCATGACCCGGAAACCGGGCACCATCCGGGCGATCAGGAAACCCATCGAGATGACGAGGAGAGGGACGCTGACGCCGAGGATCCAGGACAGATTCAGGTCCTGGCGCAGAGCCATGATGATGCCGCCGACGCACATGATCGGCGCCATGACGAGGATGGTGCAACTCATCACGACCATCATCTGAACTTGCTGGACGTCGTTGGTGTTTCGGGTGATCAGCGAAGGCGCACCGAAGTGGCCGACTTCCCTGGCCGAGAACGTCCCGACCTGATGCAGCACCGACGCTCGCAGGTCGCGTCCGACGCCCATGGCGACTCGCGCACCGAAGAAGACGGCACCCACCGAGCAGAGGATCTGCGTCAGCGTGACCATGAGCATCATCCCGCCGGTGGAGAGGATGTAGCCGGTGTCGCCTTTGGTCACACCATTGTCGATGATGTCGGCATTGAGACTCGGAAGGTAAAGGGCCGCCATAGTCGAAATAAACTGCAGGACGACAACGCCCGTGAGTTCACCCCGGTACGGCGTCAGATAAGTGCGCAGCAGCCTGATCAGCATAGTGAGCGAAGGTTACCAATCCTGGCCGACATGTGCCGCTGGATATTTCGATACGCAAAAACAGCTGTGCGCCTTTATTAACCGCGGGGGGTTAATAAAGGCGCACAGCAGAGATCAAGCAGATGCGGACTGCAGTTCCGCTTCCTTCTCGTCACGGAGGGCCTTGCTGAGCTTCTCACCCTCGATGTCGACGTTCGGCAGGATCTTGTCCAGCCACTTCGGCAACCACCACGCCTTGTCCCCGAGCAGCGCCATGACGGACGGGATGATGACCATGCGCACGATGAAGGCGTCGAAGAACACCGCCGCCGCGAGCGCGAATCCGATCGACTTGATGAACGAGTTCGGTTCTGCGATGAAGGCACCGAACACGGAGATCATGATGACCGCGGCCGCACTGACCACCCGGGCACCGTGGTTGAAGCCGATGGTCACGGCCTCCTTCGCCGTCGCGCCGTGGACGTACTCCTCACGCATACGCGTCACGAGGAACACCTGGTAGTCCATCGCCAGTCCGAACACCACACCGATCAGGAAGATCGGCATGAAACTCACGAGCGGTTGCGGGTTCGAGATGATGCCCAACCAACCGTGCTGGAAGATCGCCACCGTCGCACCGAATGTCGCGAGCACGCTGAGCAGGAAGCCGAGCGTCGCCGTCAGCGGGACCAGGATCGAGCGGAACACCAAGAGCAACAAGATGAATGCGAGGCCCACCACTACCGCAAGGTAGGGCACCAATGCATCCTTCAGCGTGTCCGAGACGTCACCTTCGAGTGCGGTCTGGCCGGTGATGCCGTAGCTGACGCCGATCGAATCGTTGAGTCCACCTTCGGCTCCACGAAGGCTGGACACCAGATCCATGGTCGCCGGATCGGTCGGACCACTCTTCGGAGTGATCAGCACCTGCGCGGTGTCGCCGGCCGTGTTGACCCCGACGACCTGTGCGTTCTGGACGTCGCTGAAGCTCGAGATGGTCGAGACGACCTCCGCGAAGGCCTCCCCTGCCGGGACGCTGGCACCCTTGGCGTCGACGACCGCAATGAGCGGCCCGTTTCGACCGTCACCGAAGCCCTCGTCGATCAGGTCGTATGCCTGACGCGCACTCGTCGCCGGGTCACCGGTGGCCTCCGACGGCAATGCCAGGCTCAATCCCGTTGCGGGCAGGGCCAATGCGCCCAGAAGGACTACACCACCGATCAGCGGTACGAGCGGACGACGGACGACGGCGCTGATGAAGCGCAGAGCCAACTTCGGCTTGCCCGAATCCTCGTCCTCGGACTCCTCTGCACGCTTGCTGAGGAAGGGAATCTTGCCGGCAAAAGCCTTGCGCCCGAACATACCCAGAATCGCGGGCAGCAAGGTCAGGGCGATCAGAACCGCGATCAGAACCGTGAAGGCTGCTGCCGCACCCATATCCGAAAGGAACGGGATGCCGACGACGCGCAACGCGACCAGCGCGATGATGACCGTCAATCCAGCGAATACCACTGCGGAACCGGCAGTTCCGACAGCGCGGCCCGCCGCTTCGGCACGATTGTCGGTGAGCGTGAGCTCATGCCTGAATCTGGACATGATGAACAGCGAGTAGTCGATCGCCACTGCCAGACCGATCATGATCGCCAGCGTCGGAGTCATGGAACTCAGATCCATGAATCCGGTGGCGACTGTGATTCCGAGGCTGCCGATCGCGATACCGATGATCGCCGTGAGAAGCGGAAGCCCTGCGGCCACAAGCGAACCGAACGTGATGGCCAGAACGACAGCGGCGACGGCGATACCGATCAGCTCGGTGACACCACCGGGCATTTCTGCTTCCTGGGCGGCCGAACCACTGACCTGGACGTTGAGCCCTTCGGACCGTCCGACATCGGCTGCGGAGTTGATCGAATCACGCAACGCCTGATCGAGATCGGCGAAGTCTCCGCTGAACGGAACCTCGACATACCCGACTGTGCCGTCGGCACTGAGCGGCGACAACGCCCGCGCGTCGTCAACAGCCTGCGCCTCGGAAGTTCCCGCTGCAGCGGCCTTCTCCTTGAACATCGCAACCATGGAGTCGTTGCCGGCAACCGGATTGACCAACGCCTTCGCGGCCTGTTCCGGAGTGGCAGTTGCCGGGTCCACCTTGGCGGAGTCGGCGACCTTGTCGATGCCGCGAATACTCGCGAGCATGTCGTCCATGGCCTTGACGTTCGCCGGGTCCGCCAGCGTCGTGCCTGCCGGTGCCTGTACGACGTATCGGGCGCTCAGCGAATCCATCGGATTGGGAGCATCGGGAAAACGCTCAGCCATCAGGTCCTGCGCCTGCTGCGCCGGCGTACCCGGAATGGAGAACGAATCCTTGGTGGGGCCGGACAGGGTGGCTGCCCCGACGCCCATCAGGACCAGGATTATCAGCCAAACGCTGAGGACCGCGCCTTTTCGCCGATAGGCGAACTTGCCGATCCGATAGAGATAGGTGGCCACGACGGGCTCCTTGCTGTTTCGGTGCGTGTACGTGGACAGGTATTACGAGTGGGTCTCAGGGGCGAGGTGGCGGCGCAGGCAATCCCGCACGAATTTGCCGAAAAGCGTCGTGGACCAACTCTTCCGGACTGGAAGCCTCCGACTTTCCACCAGACCAGATGTCGATCACCGACTTACAAGCCCCGGCCACCACCCCCAGGAGGAGGGTCGGATACAGGTCCCGTTCGGCGTCCGTGCCGGTGCGTTCGGCCAATGCCCGAGTGACTGCACGGTTGATCCGCTGATGCATGTCGGCCGCATCCCGATAGAGAGCAGGACTCGAATCCGACAACATCCAGATGTTTACTTTTTCCTTCACGCTCGAGCCGGAATCGCTCACGATTTCGACCACGAGATCCTCGAGCACGTCGAGGATGGGCTCATCCGCGGGCCGGGCTGCAAGCGCCTCGATCCACAGAGCCACTGTTTCCTCGAAACTCGCCAGAACCGCCTCCTCCTTGCTGGAGAAGTAGTTGTGGAATGTCCTCGTCGACACCCCCGCCTCGGAGGCGATCGCATCAGCGGTGACGCATTCGATCCCGAGAGCGCGAGCCAGTCGTGCCGCCGCGTCACTGAGTGCGGTACGGGTTGCTGCCTTCTTGCGGTCGCGAAGGCTTGGCTCGGTTATCACTCCACCACCGTACCGAACTTGCAGACCTCTGCAACTTTGCAGAGCTCTGCAAAATTGTGCGTTCGAACACACCGCTCGAATTCTCGAGGCCTGGCTCACACCTTTGCTCGCCCTACGACCCAACGAACACGTCAGTAGTTGTTGCCGGTGACGCCCCGCATGAAACTCCAACCCGAGTTGACGCGTAAAGCAACAGAGGCTGACATACTTTGCTCTTCATTAACCAAACGAGTTCGGCGAAGGAATCTGATGGATCCGCTCCTGCACACCTGGCCGGTTTCGTCCTCGGTCATGCTGTGGGGATCGAAGACCGGAAGAGGCACGGTCCTACGTCTCGTTCATCTCACCATCGGATTCTGCTCACTCAATTTCTCGCTCGTGGCCTACCTGTTTCTCTTCAGCACCGAGGGCCCCGACGGACCGTTTGCACGAGCGTGGGTCATCGGCATCGCGACGATCAACTTGATTCCCACCTTTCTCTGGTTCGTGGGCCGAATCAGAGGGGCACGCACACTCGAGCTCTACGGACTGTGGGCAGATCTCGGAACCGCCTCGATACTCATCACGTTCACCAGCCATAACGCCGCACTGTTCGGCGCGGTGCTCTTCGTCGCCACCGGCGCCTACTTCACCTATTTCCTCGACTATCGCTGGCTGGCCTTCCACCTCGCCTTCGCCACGACGTTTGTCATCGCCCTGACCGTGCTCGGCCTGACGAACGGCGAGTACTCGGCGACCAGCGTGCTTGCGCGTACCGACGTCGTACTGTGCGCCGTGATCTTCATTCCGGCGACGATTCAGTTCACCTGGCGCCAGTTACTCTCGCGTGCAACGGGATCCAAAGTGGACGCGCTCACCGGCCTGCTGAACCGACGGGGTCTGTGGGACATGTCGGAACACATCTGGTCGGTCGCGTCGGCAAATCGTGCCGACATCGCTGTTGCCGTCGTGGACATCGACAAGTTCAAGGCGGTGAACGACACGTTCGGCCACGAAGTCGGAGACGCCGTCATCAGCCGGACCGGAACTCGCCTGCAGGAGCATGTGAACGGTTTCGGTTACGCCGCACGCACGGGCGGCGAGGAGTTCACCGTCGTGATGATCGGCACCCCGTACGGATTGCGCAAGCGAATCGCAACACTGCCCAAAGCAGTGGTGAACGCCTCCGACCGCCCACTGGCCACGGTCAGCGTCGGAGCAGCGACGCTACCGTTCGTCCCACATCAAGAGGAGTTCGACTACAACGAGTTCTCCCGGGCAATAATCGCGGCCGATCATCTGATGTACGACGCGAAATCTGCGGGCGGCAACGCCGCGAACACTGCGCCGACAACTGTTTCACGCCCCCGACGGACAGTGTGAACGCCACGACGAACAGCGTGAAACCGCGCCGTTTCAGCGACGATTCCACGCCCCGGGGTCTGCAGTCAGTTCGTGAACGAACTCGGGTAACTCGCCACCCGCGACGTCGGTGAGCGTGACGTTTTCGAGCACGGCGCGAAGGTTGACGCGCACTGCGATCCACACCTCTTTGAGTGGCGTTGCCGGCCCCCCGTAGTCGACGTCCTCGGGGCGCTGACCCCGTATCGACGCAAGCGGTCCTTCGACGGCGCGGATGACGTCAGCAATCGTGATCTCGTCTGCGGATCGGGCGAGCCAGTATCCACCGTCCGGGCCTCGACGACTGTTGACCAGGCCGCCGCGCCGTAAGTCCGAGAGCACCGCTTCCAGGAACTTGTGAGGTATGACCTGGGATTTGGCGAGAAACTCGGCTTTGGCCGGGTCTGGACCGACTGCCGCAAGCTCGACCAGAGTCCGCACGGCGTAGTCCACCTTCGCGGTGATATGCACCGGCAATTCCTACCATTGTTCTATGAAAAGTCGCAACAAACCCGCCAGATTCTTGTCCCAAAGGGGTTCCTTGACGTTACATATTGGTGCATGATGTAACGAACGAAGCAAAAGGACAGGACAAATCGCATGTGGGAAACGCTTCTCGAGTCATGGCGGTCACTTCTCGAACCACTCCATGACCCGGTCACTCTCGCAATCCCTGCGTTTGTCATCTTCCTCGGCATCGAGTGGTTCGCCGCCCGAGCACTCGAAGATCATCCGAACGACGCCGACGGACGTGCGCGGCCGGCTCAGGGCGGATACCGTAGCGCCGACGCCCGGACCAGCGTCCTCCTCGGCTTGGTGTCCATCGCCACGAGCACATTTTGGAAAGTACTGGCACTGATCGGCTATTCGGCAATCTGGGTGTATCTCGCACCGTGGCATCTGTCGCCGACGGCCTGGTACACCTGGGTGATCCTGCTTCTCGGAATCGACGTCCTCTACTACGCGTATCACCGCATCGCACACCGGGTTCGAGTCATCTGGGCGACACATCAAGCTCATCATTCGAGTGAGTACTTCAATTTCAGTACCGCGCTGCGGCAGAAGTGGAACAACAGCGGCGAGATCATCATGTGGCTGCCGCTGCCGTTCCTCGGCATCCCGCCGTGGATGGTGTTCGTCGGCTTCTCCGTCAGCCTCGTCTACCAATTCTTCGTCCATACCGAGCGAGTCGGAAAACTCTGGCGTCCTGTCGAATTCGTCTTCAACACGCCTTCGCATCACCGAGTCCATCACGGTTCCGACGCCGAGTACCTCGACCGCAACTACGCCGGGATCCTCATCGTCTGGGACCGGATGTTCGGCACGTTCGCGGCCGAAACCCACAGGCCCACCTACGGACTCACGACGCCGGTCGGAACGTACAACATCTGGAAGCTCCAAACGCGGGAGTACGCTGCCATCGCTCGCGACTGGAAGGCGTCGACCTCGTGGCGGCAGCGAGCCGGCTACGTGTTCGGCCCGCCCGGCTGGGCACCGAAAGCCGAGGTCACTTCAACAGAATCCACAGCCCCGTCGCACTGAGCAGCAGAAGGCCCAGCGCGAGAGCTGCGCCCATACCCAGAGCAGGCGTTGCCTTTTCGACTGAAAACTGAGCCAACCGCCTGGGTCGCGCCCGACGTTCGTAGACCGTCACTACAACAACGAGCACCGCCGCGACGGACGGACCGATCAAGGCCACCGAGCCGAACGGCGGCAACCATCTCAAGCAGGCCGCCGACAAGCCGAGTATCGACAGACTCGTCCGCACCCACGAGAGGGATGTGCGCTCGGACTGCAGGCCCCGGTCCGGCGGCGTGAGTCCTTCCGAAGGTTCCAGCGCGGTCAATCAGTTCACGACCTCGACCACCAGGACGGTCGCGCAGATCACCAGCACGATGCCGACCACCGGCGCCATCAGCGGCACCGGCAACGAGCGCTCGGCACGCAGCGCGCGCTCGGCACTGATCCAGTGGATGAAAGAAGTGATGGCGATCAGAGCGCCGCCGACGAGCAGCAATGCGGCCAAGCCGGCGCGAACCGTCGGGTTGAGGATGTCGCCGCCGAAGGCCTCGAGTCCGACCCCTGACGCGACAAAGGCCGTCGCGGTGCGAATCCAGGCCAGATATGTCCGTTCGTTGGCGAGAGTGAAACGTGGGTCGGGGTCTTCACCAGCCCGGAAGGGCCTCCACCTGGGCATCACTCGTTCATTCCGTCCGGGCACGATTCGCGCGCTGCCTTCGGGACGGACAACAAGAAGGGAAGGTCATGTCCTTAATCTTCCCTGCCCGTCCCGAAGCCGTGCGAATCGGGTGGACGTAATTCAGCTCGAGGCGAGCGAGACCAGGAAGTCCACCGACCCGCTGCCGTCGACGGTGACAAAGCCGAGAGACGGGGGTTCGACGCCGAAATCGGTCCAGGTGACCGGGATCGAGCCCGAGGCGATCAACGAATCGCCCGAATGCAGCACGGTCATGTCGACCGATACCGGCTTGGACTGCCCTTTGAGAGTCAAGGTTCCTGACACCGTGACCGTTGCCGTTGTTCCATCGGTCGGCACGGCCGACAGATCCACTGGGGAGTCGATCGTGAACGTCGCCGTCGGGTAGGTACTGGTGTCCATCACGTTGCCCGTGAACTGGCCGTCGCGCCGGTCCGAGTCGGTCTTGATACTCGCCACCTGCACAGTCACTTCACCGGCCGTGAGCTTCTCACCCTCGACGACCGCGCTTCCGCTCACCTCGCCGGTGGTTCCGACGACGGTCACACTCGATCCGTTGAGAATCTCGTGGACGGTGTACCCGGCTGCGGTCTGGTTGTCCCCTTGCCCGGGGACGACGGTCCACTGCCCGTCGATCGATCCGGACGCCGCCTCGGCCCCCTGTGTGGACACCACGGCCGCCGGCGCATCGTCTTCGGCGATGAATTTCCCGTACGCCCACGGCCCCACAAGCAGGGCTAGTACGACCACAACTACTGCTCCGCCTATCCACCAGATCTTTTTCATGCTTTCGACGATAGTTGCAGCTTCAACGATTGTCAGGACTTAACACCTGGGAGAACGCTGTGAAAGCACTCCGCGGTAACCGAGCGCGACATGCTATCCACAGCAATTGGTAATCATTTGGTAAAGTAGATTTTGCATTCCGGCCCCCAGCCTGGAATGCCTCGGCCGTGCGCATCGAATCATGCATCGATCCCGATGCGCACGGTCTGCCCCGACAGAAATCGCACCGGACAAGGGGGACCGCGATGCCGGATCTGACGCTCCTGACGGACGAGGAATTGCTCGAGCGGCGAATCGCCCTCGGCCGATCACTGACAACGGCCGCAGACTTGGTACCTACCCCGACGCCGTCCTTCTTCGAGAAGTTGCAGCAGGACATCGACGCTGCGGCTGCGGAGTGGATAGGGCGACGCTCGTGAAGACCGTCGGGTTCGAGCACGATCGCCTCAGTCTTCTTCTTCCGCATTGACTTTCGAGCCGACAGAATTCGCGCCGAGCAAGAGCTTCGCCGCCAGTCGAAGGCGCCGTTTCACCTCGTCGACCGACGTGTCCCCGTTCAGCCACCCGACAACGCTGGCACTCCACAAGGTCTCCAACATGCCGAGTGTGCGGGACTGCATCGGAGTGCATCGGTGATCCGCCCCCCACGCTTGAGTGACGGCAATATAGCCGAAGGGGGTGGCCCAACGCGTCATCTCGTTGTTCCTTACATCGAGCTCATCCCGGTCGGGGGTGTACTCGCGTAGCGTTTGGTGCGCGCACATCGCAGCGTGTGCGAACCCAGGATCTCGGACCATCCCCTGGAACGCCCGGACGAAGACTTCTCCTGCGCGCCCCTCCGCCGTCCGCTGTCTCGACGGACGGCGGAGAAAGTCCTCAGCCAGGGAGTCCAGTTCCGACCGAACGGCTACCGTGATGAGATCGTCTTTGGACGCGTAGTACTTGTAAAGGGTCGACAGGGCAGTCTGGGCAACTCGAGCGACCTCCCGCATCTGCACAGCTTCGTAACCGCCCGCGGACGCCAACTCGCGGGTGGCTTTCACGACTCGCTCGACACGGAACGCCTTTGCCTCAGCGGTGCGGCCGTTCACCTTCACTGCGGACATCCAGTCTGTCCCCCATCATGTTCCGAGACTGACGCCGACGCGCCATCTGCCTCCACGATAACGCCCCTGCACCAGCACCAACTCAGGCACTCGGATCAGTCCCACCCTTCATCAGGTATTTACGAATCAGGACGGAAGCTGAGCCATGAAGATGGACGGGTGAAGACCGTCAGCCAACGGACGGAATTCCTTCTCGACCTTGGCGGTCAGGTCGTCGAGATTCCACGGTCCATCCGAGGCGACCGTGGAAACTACTTCCGGGTTATTCCACAGTTTCACCTCGTAGCCCATCGCGCCGATCGTGCGGCCCGACAACCAATCGGAACTCGTACCGGCAAGGTAGGTGACGATGGGCGCGATGTTGTCCGGCGAGACGGATTCGTCGATGCCGTCTCCCATCCGCTTCTCGTCAGGCACAGTTTGAGTCAGACGGGTGACGGCACCCGGAGCGATCGCATTTGCCGTCACGCCGTATCGCCCGAGCGCATTGGCCGTGGATGCAGTCAAGCCGACGATTCCCATCTTGGCAGCGGCGTAGTTCGGCTGCCCGGGCGAACCCTGCAACGCGGAATCGGAGGTGAAGTTGATGATGCGGTAGTGGCCTTCGGGGTTTTTCTGCGCACGCCAGTACGCCGCGGCCGGCTTGATGGTGCTGAAGTGGCCACGCAGATGCACTCGAATGACTGCGTCCCAGTCTTCTTCCGGAAGATTGAAAATCATCTTGTCTCGGAGAATGCCTGCCACGTTGACGAGAACATCCAGCTTGCCGTAGTGCTCCAGCGCGAGATCGACAAGGCGTTGACCGGTCGCGACGTCTGCGATGTCGCCGCCGTCGGCAACGGCCTGACCGCCATTGGCCACGATCTCGGCCGCGACGTCACGCGCCGGGCCCTGATCTCCGCCCTGACCGTCCGGCGACGAACCGAGATCGTTGATGACCAGTTTTGCACCTTCGGCAGCGAACATTCTGCTGATCGACGCACCGATGCCTCGGCCGCCTCCGGTCACGATCGCTACGCGACCTTCGAGTGAACCCATGAATCTTTCCTTTGTTCATGCCACGAACACCATCGTGGCGAGTATGTAACGGGTTGAGTGTCAGTGGATTTCGGCGGCGCCGTCAGTGAATTTCGGCGGTGCCGTGGTCGATGACCACATCGCCGATGTCGTCGACCGTGCGGAATCGAACAGCTCCACCGGCAACCCAGATCGAGGTAGTGATTGTCTGTCCGGGCAACAGTGGCTTGGTGAACCGTCCCGACATCCCGGTGAAGCGCGTCGGATCCGAATCGGCCACAGCGTGCAGGAGAGCCCGACCGACGTAACCGTAGGTGCACATACCGTGCAGGATGGGAGTGGAAAACCCGCCGCGTGCGCTGAATGTCGGGTCCGAGTGGAGGGGATTCCGGTCACCGCTCAGTCGGTACAGCAGCGCCTGGTCCGCTCGAGTTGTGTACGTGACAACGTGATCCGGCTTGTAGGCCGGCAGTTCCCAGGAAGTTGAAGGCCCGCGCTCGCCGCCGAAACCTCCATAACCGCGGAAGAACGACCCGGACTCGATGGTTCCCACGATCTGACCGACAGCGTCGCGGGCGACGGTTTCCGTCGTGAGCAAGGCCCCTGAACCCTTGTCGTACACGCCGGTGATTCTGCGGGTGGTTTCAACGCGGCCGTCTGTCGGGAGCGGGCCGGACAAACTGAACGCTTGATATGCATGCAGCAGCTTGCTGTAGTCCACATCGTCGGGCAGCGCGAAGCCGTCGTCTTCGCCGTCGCCGTCGCCGTAGAACGCCACGTTCGCAAACGTCGGAAGAACCTTCTGCTGGATGTCCTCACTGTTCTCGGTGGTGAACTCCAGCTCGTCGAGCGGGTCAGGCTGACCCGCGCCGACACCCAGGGCGTACAGCAACGCGTCTTTCGACGTCCAACTCTTCCAGACAGGCTTGCCGGTGAGTCCGACGAGTGAGCTGTCGATCGGCATGTAGAACCTCGATTTCATCCGAATAGGCATGTGCAGGAGTGGAGCGGGGTTACCGGACGGTAAGTGTCGCGTATCGCGAAACGGTATCCGAAAACGTTGTCCGACAACCCACTCCACCTAAAGAGAACACGTTACGTATGTGATTGGCAAGCCCTTCGATTCGAAGCAGTCAGCCGAACTAACGGAATTTCTCGACAGACCTTGACATACACGATGAACTGGATCACTCTGATCGTTACGAAACGCGTTCCGTTTAAGCAAAGGGTCCTGAACTGAATCCGCTTCGAAGAAGCGGAACGGATGGTATTCCGCAGAAGCGCACTCGCGGAACGTGTTTCATTCACTCGACTCGACGGTCGTATTCCGTTGAGAGACTTGATGATCCATCACAGATTCACACGACGAGAGGACTGTCCCTTGACAGGGCCTGTACCGGTGCCGACCCCTGCCACCGCCCCCTATTGGGAGGGCGCGCAGCGGGAGGAACTCACCATTCAACATTGCCTGGAGTGCACACAGCACTACTTTTATCCGCGACCTTTCTGCCCGAACTGCAACTCCGACAACGTGGAGTGGACACCCGTCAGTGGCCGAGGCCGACTGTTGTCCTACGTGATCAACTATCGACCGACTCCACCCTTCGACCCCGCGACACCCATCGTCGTCGCACTGGTCGAACTCGAGGAGGGCCCGCACCTGATGAGCAATGTGGTCGGAGTGGAGGCCGACCCCGAGTACCTCGAGCTCGACCAACAACTCGAAGTCACGTTCATCGCACGAGGGGACATGAAGCTCCCCGTGTTCACGCCGGTACAGGAGTCTGCTCGATGACATCGATGCACAACGGAGACATCGCGATCGTCGGCGCGGCAGAGACCACGGAAATCGGCGTACTGCCCAACACGTCCGTCCTGGATCTACATGCCGACGCTGCCCGCAATGCAATGGCCGACGCCGGCCTCACACCCGCGGACATCGACGGCGTCGCCACCACCGGACTGCTTTCCCTCGAGGTCTCTCACCACCTGGGTATAACCCCACGCTGGCTGGACGGAACCGGCGTCGGCGGATGCAGTTTCATGCTGCACGTGCGTCACGCCGCGGCCGCCATTGCTTCGGGTGCCGCCGACGTTGTTCTCGTGACCCACGGAGAATCCGGCCGGTCGAGAATCGGCGCCCCGCCGTACCCGCTGACTTTGAATTCCATGAGCGGTCAATTCGAGACCGTGTACGGCGCGAACACGCCGTACTCGACCTTCACTGTTCCGGCACTGCGCTTTCTGCACGAGCGCGGAATGACCATCGAACACATGGCTGGACTCGTGGTTGCTCAGCGCAACTGGGCTCTGGACAATCCACGAGCTTTCCGTCGCAAACCCACGACAGTAGACGAAGTTCTGGCCGGTCCTCGCGTGGCGTACCCGTTTACCCGGGACATGTGTTGTGTCCTGACCGACGGCGGCGGCGCCGTGATCCTGACCAGTGCCGAACGAGCAGCAGACATGCCGGGATCCGACCGACACGTGTACCTACTCGGGTCCGGTGAATCCGCAGAAGCCCCGATGGTTTCTCAGATGCAGGATCCTGCATCCTTCAAAGCATTCCGACTCGCCGGCGCCGAAGCGTTCGCCACCGCTGGGATCACCCACGACGACGTCGACCATCTGATGGCATACGACGCCTTCGCGCACGTCCCGCTCTTCATGCTCGAGGATCTCGGTTTTGTCGGCCACGGCGAATCGGGAGACTTTGTCGCCGAGGGAAATACATCCAAAGGCGGCCGGCTTCCGATGAACACCAACGGCGGCGGCATGTCGTACACCCATACCGGCATGTACGGGATGTTCGCCATACAGGAGGCGGTGCGCCAACTACGCGGTGAGGCGTGCGAGCAAGTTCCCGGAGTCGAAATCAGTTTTGTCCAGGGAGTCGGGTTCTACTTCGGTGCCGCAGGCAGTTTGGTGCTCTCGAACCGGCGTCCGTGAGCGGGAATCTTCTTCTCGCCGAACGCAACACCCAACGAGGAGTAGTTCCTCGACCGAACAGCCCATCCCAGGGGGGAGCGACAGAAAGGTACCTGCATGACCACCTCACTTCCATCCACCGAGCACCCACTGACAGCACCGCACATCGACCTCACCAGCGTCGAGTTCTGGAGCAAACCATTTGTCGAGCGGGACAAGACATTCGCGTGGCTGCGCGAGAATGCGACGGTGAGTTGGCACAAGCCGATGGACCGCCCCCATTTCAAACCCGACCACGGTGAGACCGGATTCTGGGCCATCGTGAAAAGCGCGGACATCGCGTTCGTCAGCCAGAACCACGAACTATTCAGCTCGGATCAGCTCAAGTGGCGGGGAGTGGGGTTCGCGCCGAACGATCCAGAACTCTCCGGCGCCCCGAACTTCGTGATGATGGATCCGCCCGATCACACCAGGTATCGCCAAATCATCAGCTCTGGTTTCACACCCAAGGCCGTCAAGCGTCTGCGTGACAAGATCGAAGAACGCGCCGAGCAAATCGTCGGCCGGGTAGTCGGCGCAGGCGAATTCGACTTCGTCTCCGAAGTCGCCTCGAAGTTGCCGATGCTCACGATCGCCGATCTTGTCGGCGTCCCGGAGAGCCTGGTTCAGGACTTCGCAACGGCCGGCGACAACCTGGTCGGTGCCGCCGACCCCGATATGCTCCCCGAGGGGTTGACCCCGATCGAGTTCACGATGCAACAGGTCGCGGCGTTGTCGGAGATCGGCAACGGTCTGGTCAATTTCCGTCGCAAAAATCCGGCCGACGACATCGCCACTGCACTGGCCAACACTGAATTCGACGGCAAACCGCTCTCCGAGCTCGAAATCGGTTCGATGATGCTCCTACTCAGTGTTGCCGGTAACGACACAACGAAACAGACCACCAGCCACACTGCCATGTCACTGGATCGGAACCCGGACCAGAAGCGATGGCTGACGGAGGACTTCGACGGACGTATCGCCCAGTCGATCGAGGAGTTCATTCGCCACACCTCTCCCGTCCAGGAATTTGCACGCACGGCCACCTCGGACATCGAGTTGAGCGGAACCCTGGTCAACAGAGGCGACAAGGTCGTCTTGTTCTACTGCTCGGGAAACCGTGACGAGGACACCTTCGACGATCCGCACCGGTTCGACCTACAGCGCAGCCCCAACAACAACCATGTTGCCTTCGGCGGTGGCGGAATCCACTACTGCCTCGGCCATATGGTCGCCAAAGCTCAACTGCGAGCGCTGTACTCACAGATTCTGACCAAACTACCGCGCATGGAGGTCGGGGAGCCGGTGTACCTCTACAGCGAGTTCATCAACGGGATCAAGCGCCTCCCGGTCCGCGTGTAACAAGCCCCAGTAAAGACAGTAGAGAACAGGAACGACGCTATGAAGATCATTGTCGATCGCGGTCGGTGCACAGGAATCGGAATCTGCGAATCCGTATCCGAGGACTATTTCGAGGTAGCCGACGACGGATCGCTGATTCTGCACAAGGAGTTGGTCGATGACGACGACAAAAACCTTGTCCGGGAGGCTGTTCGATCGTGCCCCGCCAAAGCGCTCACCCTCGACGAGACCTGATCGTGAGCGCAACAGATATCGATCACGGTGCGGGACTCGTTGTCGTCGGAGCGTCTCTGGCCGGTCTGCGGGCCGCGGAGTCTGCCCGGCAGGCGGGGTACGAAGGACCGATCACTCTGGTCGGCGACGAATTCCATCTTCCCTACGACCGACCGCCCCTGAGTAAGCAATTCCTGAAGGACGGCGCTGAGGTCGACTTTCACACGACCACCGAGGAACTCGCCGCCCTCGATGTGAAACTTCTACTCGGGGCGCCGGCGACACAACTCGATCCGACATCACACCGTGTGCGAGTCGGAGACAGCGATTGGATTCCCTACGAGAAGCTGATCATTGCGACAGGCGCGTCACCACGCTCGTTGCCCAACACTCCGGATTTGGACGGCGTTATCGCGCTTCGCACGATCGATGATGCGCTCGCGCTCCGCGAAAGACTTCGCCCCGGAACGAAGCTCGTGATAGTTGGCGCTGGATTCATCGGGTCCGAGCTCGCGTCGTCCGCCCGAGACCGAGGCGCAGACGTGACGATCGTCGAAGCTGCTCCAATTCCACTCGTCCGCGCAGTCGGTGCGACCGTCGGCCAGGCACTCGCAAAGCTGCACGAACGCAACGGAATTCCGCTCTTGTGTGACGTCCAGGTCGAAGAGCTGATCGGCACCATCCACGTCGAGGCCGTCCGGCTCAGTACCGGCACTTCACTGCCCGCTGAACTGGTCGTCGTCGGTGTGGGAGCGACACCCGCAACCGGGTGGCTGGCGAAGTCCGGCATCGAGCTCCATCCAGTAGACGGCGGGGTGATAGCAAACGAGTTTCTTCGAACCTCGCTTGAAGACGTCTATGCAGCAGGCGATGTGGTCCACTGGCCCAACCCCGCATTCGGTGGACTCTCGGTCCGTCTGGAGAACTGGACGAATGCTGCTGATCAAGCGAACCGGGCAGCTGTCAATGCTGTCGCGCCAGAGGATGCCAAGCCTTACGAGACCGTCCCCTACTTCTGGAGCGACTGGTACGAGAGCCGTATCCAGTTCGTAGGCACCGCAGTCGCCGACGAAGTTGTCTTCGCCTCTGGCGATCCAGAGGCTGACAAATTCGTGGCACTGTACCGCTCGGGTGACCGTCTGGTCGGCGCCGCCACCTTGAATGAACAACGCAAGATCATGAAGCTGCGCCGCATCATCGCCAACAAGGGCACGTATGCAGATGCGCTCGAGCTCCTCGACCCAACGGAGAAGAAATCATGACCACCAACGCAATTGCCGCCGTTCTGCGCGACGGCGACGGCAAGTTCGAACTCGAGGAGGTGAAGCTCGGACCGTTGGCATCGGACGAACTTCTCGTGAAGGTAATCGGTGCGGGGATGTGCCACACCGACCTTCTGATGCGCAATCCCGAATACATTGCGCAGATGGGGCCGCTGATTCTCGGCCACGAAGGTTCTGGCATCGTCGAGGAAGTCGGTAGCTCGGTCAGAGGTATCGAGGTTGGCGACCATGTACTGATCAGCTTCGATTCCTGTGGCCGCTGCCGTAACTGCCGAGCCGGAATACCGTCCTACTGCGACGAGTTCTTTGCTCGCAATACGACAGGCCGCCGCGCGGACCTCAGCACGAGCGCGATCGATCGGAACGGCCTCCCGCTGGCGAACCGATGGTTCGGGCAGTCCTCCTTCGCCACGCACGCCATCGCAACCGAGCGCAATCTGGTCGTGGTGGACAAATCGCTCCCACTCGAGCTTCTCGGCCCACTGGGCTGCGGCCTGCAGACCGGCGCCGGTTCGGTTATGAACGAGATGAAACTGGCTGCTGGACAGAGCATTGCGGTGTTCGGGGCGGGGGGTGTCGGCCTCGCGGCCGTAATGGCTGCCAAGGCTGCAGGTGCCCGCGACATCGTCGTCGTCGACCTGGTCGATGCCAGGCTCGAAACAGCGTTGGAAGTCGGCGCCACTCGTACCGTTCGCGGCGACACACCTGACCTCGTCGAAGCGATCAAGAACGGCGGACGCGGTTTCGACTTCTCCTTCGAGACAACCGCTGTGGCCTCGGTCATCACGACGGCGGTCAGCATCCTCGACATCCCGGGCAAAGCCGTGTTGGTGGGCGGAGGCCAGGCGAAATTCGAAATAGACCCGACGTTGCTGACGGGCCGGACCGTGACGTTCGCACTTGACGGAAGTTCGACCCCACAGATTTTCCTTCCCCAACTCCTGGATCTGTGGCAGCGCGGTTGGTTCCCCTTCGACAAGCTCGTCCAGACCTACCCGCTCGAACAGATCAACCAGGCCGTGGAGGATTCGCTCTCGGGCAAGACCATCAAGCCGGTGCTGACGCCGGCACAACACTGACCACGAAATGGGATCGAGAATGACCTCAACGGATTCGCTAACTTTATCGACGGCAGCAACGTCGAATGGACGCGATCTTCTCACCGCCGGCACCTTCGGCGTGATCAACCCCGCAACAGGCGAGGTATTCGCACAGGCTCCGTCCGTCACACCGGATCAACTCGACGGGGTGTTCGCCGCGGCTCAGAATGCATACCTGTCATGGCGGATCGACGAGCAGTTCCGTCGTGACGCATTGCGCCTGGCAGCAGACGTCATCGAAAGTCGGATCAGCGAACTTGCCCCGATCCTGACCTTCGAGCAGGGCAAGTCGCTCGCCGACTCTACGCTGGAATTCCATATTGCGGCGACGTGGCTGCGCTACTACGCCGACCTGGAGATCCCGAGGGAAATCATCCGAAACGACGCCGAGGCCTTCGAGGAAGTCACCCGTCGACCGTTGGGCGTTGTCAGTGCCATCACCCCGTGGAATTTCCCGATCACGCTCGCTATGTGGAAGATTGCGCCGGCACTGCGGGCGGGCAACACGATCGTCGTCAAACCCTCGCCGTACACACCGCTGGCAACACTTGCGCTCGCCCGAATTCTCCGTGGCACCTTCCCCGACGGTGTACTGAACGTGGTTACCGGGCCTGATCCTCTTGGCGCAACAATGGTTTCACACCCCATTCCGCGGAAAGTCAGCTTTACCGGGTCAACCGCGGTCGGGCGAAAGGTCGCGCTCGGGGCTGCCGACGACCTCAAGCGCGTCACTCTGGAACTCGGCGGAAACGATCCCGCCGTCATTCTCGGCGACGTGGACGTGGAGAAGATCGCGCCCAGCCTCTTCCGAAGCGCGTTCACCAACAACGGACAGATCTGCCTCGCCGTCAAGCGCGTGTACGCACACGAAAGTATCCAGCCCCAACTGGTCGAGGCTCTCAGTGAAATCGCCAGATCCGTCAAGGTCGACGAAGGCACCGTCGAAGGAACAGATCTCGGGCCCATCAACAACAAGCCACAGTTCGATCGAGTCAAGGAATTGATTGCGGACGCTGTGAGCAACGGGGCGCGAGCGACCGCCGGCGGTAAACCCATCGACAGGGACGGTTACTTTCATCAGCCGACCATTCTCGACCAGGTCAACGACGGAATGCGGATCGTCGACGAAGAGCAATTCGGCCCCGTGCTTCCCATCATCTCGTTCCGAGACGAAGCTGACGCCATCGTCCGCGCCAACCGAAGTGAGTACGGCCTCACCGCATCGGTGTGGTCGGGGGATGCCGACCACGCCGCGCAGCTCGCACCACAATTCGAAGCCGGACAGGTCTCGATCAACATGCACGGCGGAGGTGTCCTGCCCCACCTCCCGTTCGGCGGACACAAGCACAGCGGCATCGGAGTGGAAAACGGCCCGTGGGGCCTACACGGTTTCACCGAGCTACAGGTGATCGCCGGACCTTCGCGTCAGTAGCGGTCTCCCCTTCCGATCGTCAGCGACGATCCCTCGACAGCGGGATACAGCGAGGCGGCCAGCCGACCCAGTCCCCGAAATCTCTTCAGAAAGAGGACACTCATGTCTACCGTGGTCAACAGCGAACGCGGGGATCACCAACAACCACCTAATCCCTCGACGCTCGGTGCCTGGCTTCTGGGCCAGCACGATCCGACCCGGCCCGCGATCGTAATAGACGGCAAGACAAAAACTTTCGGCGAGCTCATCAGCAAGGTCAACCAGCTCAGCAACAAGTTCGCCAGTCTGGGTTTACGCAAGGGCGACGTTGTCGCGGGCTTGCTGTTGAACGGCGCGGAGTACTACGAAATTGCCCTGGCCTGCACGCAGAGTGGTCTGTATTTCGTTCCGATCAACACGCATCTGGCCGGGCCTGAAGTCGAGTACATCGTTCGCGATTCCCAGGCGGCCGTTCTGGTCGTGCACGCAGAACTCGCAGACAAGGTCGTCGGCCGCGTGGAGGACGCCGTGCAGCACCGCGCGGTTATCGGCAGCGCCCCGGCCAACTGGTCCAGTTACGAGTCCTTCACCGACGTCTCGGACGACACTCCTGCCGCACGGTCGCTCGGTTCGCTCATGATGTACACGTCCGGCACTACGGGACGACCGAAGGGTGTACGTCGCCCGCTGTCGGATGCAACGCCCGAAAGTTCGCTCGAATCGGGCGTTCAGCATCTGTCGAAGGTGGGAATCCCGCCGGGAAAGCCTGGGCGTCATCTGGTGTGCTCTCCCGCGTATCACGCTGCGCCAGGCGGTAATTCACTTTTCCTGTTGCATGCCGGGCATACGCTGTACATCTTGCCGGGTTTCAATGCCGAGGCTGTGCTTCGAACAATCGGCGAAAGCGCCATCACGTCCTCGCACATGGTTCCAACCCATTTCCAACGGCTTCTCGATCTGCCGGCCGATCTTCGAGACAGCGCCGACGTCTCGAGTTTACAGGCCATCCTCCATGCCGGTGCTCCGTGTCCCCCAGCGACCAAGTACGCCATGATCGATTGGGTCGGACCGATTCTGTGGGAATATCTCGGCTCCACGGAGGGGCAAGTGTGCACGTGCTCCTCGGCAGAGTGGCTCGAACATCCTGGAACTGTCGGACGGCCGAATCCCGACGCAGTCGTGCTTCGAGCGCTGGACGGAGAACAGGCGGCTCCAGGCGAAGAGGGCACCATCTATTTCAAGTCCGGCCCGTTCGAGTACTTGGGTGACCCGGAGAAATCCGCTGCCGCGCATTGGGGTGACTTCGCCACGTCGGGAGACGTCGGACGCATCGACGACGACGGCTACCTGTACGTCCTGGATCGCCGCGCGGATCTTATTCTCACCGGCGGTGTGAACGTCTACCCGGCGGAGGTCGAGGGTGCACTGCTCGGACATCCCGGCGTCGCAGATGTCGGTGTCATCGGGGTGTCCGATCCGGAGTGGGGCCAGAAAGTGGTGGCAGTCGTCCAGTTGGCGCCAGGATTCAGCGACGACGACGGCCTTCGCGTTGCGCTGGACCAGCACGTACGTGAGCAGATCGCCGGGTTCAAACGACCGCGCGAATACATCTTCGTCGATGAGTTTCCGCGATCGGCCGCCGGCAAAGTGTCTCGCAAGAGCCTGAGAGAACTCGCTGACGATCAGTAGTACGTGAATTCTTACTGGTGATCGCAAACATCACGCAGGGACAAGTCGGTCGCCCATCAGAAACAGGTCCCAGGAGAACGACAACGATCCAATCGTGGAGCGAGTGGGTTGGTCGATGAACGGGTTTTACACCGCGACTGGGGCGACTACTCCCCTGTAAGACTGAGTTGCGGCCCCCGACCTCCGCCGAGGCCGGGGGCCACTTTCGTCCGAATGGCAGATTTCTGCTCAATTGTTTCTTGATCCAGTCCAGGTCCAGGCACAAAAAAGCTCCCCACCTGCGTGAACAGGTGGGGAGCTTTGGCGGTGGCGGAGGGATTTGAACCCTCGGACGGGGGTTACCCGTCACACGCTTTCGAGGCGTGCTCCTTAGGCCGCTCGGACACGCCACCGTTGGTGACTTTACCGGATGGAGTGCCCGTGGCTGAAATCGCCAGGTGGAGCGGTATTACGTGAGCTTGTCCTTGATGCTGGACGCGGCGTCCTTGACCTTCTCGCCTGCATCCTTGACGGCCGATTTCACCTGGTCGCCCTTGCCTTCGTTTTCGAGGTCCCGGTCACCGGTAGCGCTGCCAGCAGCTTCCTTGGCCTTGCCCCCGAGGTCTTCGGCCTTGTTCTGAGCCTTGTCTGCGATTCCCATGAGTACTCCTCTGTGAACGCGAACGAATCGCCTTCCGACGATCCGCCGATGCCCTGACGGCATCTGCCTCCACCATGCCCTCGATTGCCGGATCCGGCTACCCGAGTGTGCGATCACTCTCGCTGGGGAATACCGATTTCAGGCTCGCTGCTCGCGGAAGAAATCTTCCAAAAGCCCAGCGCATTCGTCCTCCAGGACCCCGCCGCGCACCTGCGGCCGATAGGTCAATCTTTTATCTCGAACTACGTCCCATAATGATCCGACGGCTCCGGTTTTCGGCTCCCACGCCCCGAAAACGACCCGCGAAACCCGGGCGAGGACCAGAGCGCCCGCACACATCGTGCATGGCTCGAGGGTCACGGCCAGCGTCGCGCCTTCCAGACGCCAGCCGTCGCCGTAGATTTTCGCGGCAGCACGCAACGCGAGGATTTCGGCGTGCGCGGTCGGATCGGACGACGCTTCCCGGGCGTTCGCGGCACGAGCCACTTCGACGCCGTCCGCGTCGAACAGCACGGCACCGACCGGAACGTCCGCGTCGGAGGCGGAGCGTGCGGCCACGATGGCCGCACGGATCATGCGCTGATCGTCAGCGAGAGTCATCTAGCGCGGGAGCTTGTCGAGCGCTGCGCCGAACTCGGACGCGAACCCGAGTCGCTGCGCGATCATCCCCAACTGCTCGTCGGGATAGAGATCGGTCTCGGCCGCGATGACAGCGAGCACGGGTTCCGGCAGGCCCAGATCGGCCAGCACGGACAGATCGCCCTCTTCCCAGGGCTCGACATCGTCGAGGTCGTCCGGGTCGATGTCGGGGATCTCGATGTGCAAGGCGTCGAGGACGTCTGCGGCGATGTCGTAGTCGATGGCGGCGGTGGCGTCGGAAATCAGCAACTGCGTGCCCGACGGCGCCGGACGAAGCACGATGAAGAACTCGTCGTCGACGTCGAGAAGGCCGAACACGGCACCCGAACTTCGCAGCTCACGCAGCTGCGTTTCGGCGGCCGAGAGCGAGGTCAACGCGTCGGGCGTCAGTGCCTTGACCGTCCAACGCCCCTCTTCACGGACCACCGCGACACCGAAGCCTTCAAGCTCCTCCGACTGGTTCGAAGAGGCGCTCTTGTTACCCGCGCGCTGTGCACCCATGGCGCAACGGTAGCCCGCCTGGTGCCAGTGAGTGAAGTCCGAGCATCGATGTGCCAACCTGAACTCGTGTCTGCGATCGATTCCGCCCCACCAGTCTGCGTTCTCGGCCTCGGATTGATCGGCGGTTCGCTCCTTCGAGCGGCCGTCCGATCCGGCCGTCAGGCGTGGGGGTACAACCGTTCCAGCGAGTCCGCCGACGCGGCCCGAGCCGACGGTTTCGACGCCGACACCGACCTGGTTGCCACACTGCGCAGGGCGAACGAGAGCGGTGCCGTCATCGTGATCGCCGTGCCCATGCCGGCCGTCGACGCCACGTTGGAGGCCATCGCCGCGCACGCGCCGAACAACCCGATCACCGATGTCGTCAGCGTCAAGGGCGAGGTGAAGGCCGCCGTCGAACGGGCTGGTCTGAGCGCCAAGTTCGTGGGCGGTCATCCGATGACCGGGACGTCTGCTTCGGGTTGGGCGGTCGGGGATGCCGATCTGTTCGTCGACGCGGTGTGGGTAGTGGCCACCGACGACGGCGTCGACGCGCAGGTGTGGTCGCAGGTCGCCGACCTCGCGCTCGATTGCGGCTCGGTGGTCGTGCCGGCCGAATCTCTCGAGCACGATCGAGCAGTCGCACGTATCTCGCACCTGCCTCACCTGCTGGCGGAAACACTCGCGATCACGGGAGCTGCCGGCGGCGAACTGGCACTCGGGCTGGCTGCCGGATCATTTCGCGACGGCACTCGCGTAGCCGGAAGCGCACCCGGCCTGGTGCGGGCGATGTGCGAGGGCAACCGCGACGCCCTGCTGATCGCGCTGGACGAAGCGCTCGACCTTTTGCAGGGTGCACGTACCGACTTGCTGGACAACGGCTCGACGGCACGATTGGTGGACGCAGGGTTCGCTGCGCGTAGCGCGTACGAGTCGCACGAGCGTTGGGACATCGAGGATGTCCAGGTCGGAGAACCCGACTGGCCCCAGCGGATGCGGGACGCCGGTCGACGCGGCGGCGTCATCCGCCGATCCGAAACCTAGATGCGGGTGGCCAGTCCGGGGTAGTCGAGGACGAAGCCCTCGGTGTCGACGGACAGCGTCGAACTGGAGACCGGGGACAACACACTGATTCCGTCGGTACCGCTGCTGTACGTGATGGTCGCACCCTCGACGCGCAGGTCCAGAAGGTTGACGTAGACGACCGGAACTTCGACGTCTTCGATGTCGTTCTGCAACCCGACGCGGCGGATGGGCAGCGTGTTGAAGAACGGGCTGAGGATCACGTCGACGTCGAGTGCGCCATCGAACGCCGAGCGCTGATGACTCGCGCCGTTCTCTACCATCCAGGTGCCTTCTTCGTCCCGGCTGATCGACATCTGACGCTCACCGGCAGCCAGGGCGGTCCGCACGGACAACCGGCGGGTGATGCCGGCCTCGTCGGTGACCAGGTCGTATGACGCGCTGAATGCCGGGTGCTCGCTGCAGGCTCCACCGATGATCCGGCCCGAAGCCTTGATGCGATTTCCGTTCAGCTGCACACGAACAGACTCCATTCGAGGAGCGTTGTGGGCCTGCCAGGTCAATACCGCGGGCCAGGACGCGTCACCGGAAGGTTGGATGCTCACCCGACCACGGTAATGGACGGACGGGCGTGGAGCACCGCTGGTTCGGGTTATTGCTCGGATCAGGGACCTTTTCGGGACTCGATCGGCTTCCGTGGAGTCCGGTGTTAGCCGTTTCACAACGGTTCTCCCGCAAGGAGCACGCCGCGGACCGAATAGTTGGCAAACGGTGTCGGAGTTCTCGAGTACCGTGCTTCTAGGTCGGTTCGTGAGGAAGGGTGCTGTGACGTCGTCGCGGAGCATGGTGGGTTTGTTTGCCGGTATCGGTGGGCTCGAGTTGGGGCTATCGGAACATGGGTGGAACACCGAACTGCTGTGTGAAATCGATCCGGGCGCCCAGGCAGTTCTCCGTGCGCGATTCGCCGACGTGCCGCTGCACGGTGACGTCACCAAACTGCGCGCGCTGCCCAGTGACATCGAATTGGTGGCCGCCGGTTTCCCCTGCCAGGACCTCTCTCAAGCAGGCAAGACGGCAGGCATCACCGGCGCGCGCTCAGGCCTGGTGGACGAGGTGTTCCGTCTGGTCAAGCGCAAGAAGGGCCCGCGCTGGCTATTGATCGAGAACGTCCCGTTCATGCTGCAACTCGGCAAGGGCGCTGCCATGCGGCACATCACCGACGCCCTCGAAGACCTCGGATACACCTGGGCATACCGGGTGGTCGACGCCCGTGCCTTCGGACTCCCCCAGCGTCGCCAGCGCGTCATCATGCTCGCCTCGCGCACGGACGATCCTCGCGAAATCCTGTTCGGCCAGGACGCCGGCGAGCGCTTGGGCGGCGATCCCGCGGACTACCCCTGCGGCTTCTACTGGACCGAAGGCACCCGCGGACTCGGATGGGCCGTCAACGCCGTGCCGACGCTCAAGGGCGGCTCGTCCGTCGGCATCCCCAGCCAACCGGCGGTCCGGTTGCCGTCCGGTGAGATCGTCACTCCCGGTCTCGTCGACGCCGAGCGCTTGCAGGGTTTCGATCCGGACTGGACGCTGCCGTCCGTCGAGGTTCCCGGCCTTCGCCACAGCCACCGGTGGAAGCTCGTCGGCAATGCCGTGAGCGTGCGGATGGCGTCGTGGGTCGGTGGCCGGTTGAACGATCCCATCGCATACGACGCCGCCGGCGAGACTCCGCTCGAACCAGGCGACGCATGGCCGAGCGCGGCCTGGGGTCGTAACCGCCAGGCCTTCCGCGTCCATACCTCGACTTGGCCGGTCCAGTACGACTACGAAGATCTGAGCGGTTTCCTCGAAGACACTCGGTTGCTGTCGGCGCGGGCCACGGCCGGTTTCCTCAAGCGCGCACGCATGGGCAATCTTCGGTTCATCCCCGGTTTCATCGAGGACGTCGAAAGCCACCTCGAGCGGATGGGCGGCTACCCCGAGGCCGCAGCATGACGGAATCGCTGTTCCCCGAACCTGAAACACTGTTTTCCGAGCCGGAACACGAACCTCTTTGGAGCGCACTGCAACTCGCGGGCGACAAGCCCCCGGCCGACGCCGATCGCGGCGAGAAGAAGAACTACGCCCAGCGACTGTCCAATCAACTGGCACAGACGGTGGCCGACGCTCTGCGTCCGCTGTATCCCAACATCACCCCCACAGCGTCCGGCGAAGGCCAGGAGGCAACCGTTGATGTCGCCAAGGGCCGAAAGCGCCTGGACGTCAAGGCACTCGACCCCACTCTCGGCCTGATCCTCTGCGTCTCCATCAAGACGTACAACTTCCAGGACTACAGTCCCCGCAGCGGCAAGCTGGGACGCTGGACCAAGAACATCGTCCGCAACGACCACGAATTGCGTGGCGAGGCAATGGTTCTGCATCAGCGTCAGCCGTACAGCGTGTTGGTCGCCGTCATGTTCGAGCCGTACGCCACATGCGACGACGGCGACCCGACCAAGACCAGCGACACCGGCAAATCCTCTTTTGCACACCACGTCACGACGCTCTCGAAGCGTTCGGGCCGGGGCAAGCGCGCGGTGGTCGGCGTTCCAGGAAAAGCCTGGGTGGATCTCGGCGCCGAGGACACCCGCTACGACCTCTTCGAGAAGGTCTACATCGGTCTCTACGAACCCGATGGCGCAGTCCGGTTCTTCGACGTCGACGAACCGCCGCCGCGCAACGGACGCCCCACCGAGAGTCAGACGCTCTCGTTCACCGACTTCGTGACCGTCGTGCACGGTGAAGTAGAGCGTCGCAACAGGTTTGCGCCCACCTGGTCCGATCCCGAAGACAGCGACGATTCCGACGGCTGAGGGAACCACGGTGCCTGCGACGGATCCTGCCACCAGCGCCCGGATGAGCGCTCAGCGTCGGCGCGACACCAAACCCGAGATCGCACTTCGACGCGAGCTTCATCGGCGCGGACTCCGGTACTTCGTGGACCGAGCGCCTGTCAAAGGTGTTCGCCGACGTGCTGATCTGGTGTTTCCGCGCCGCAAAGTCGCGGTGTTCGTGGACGGATGCTTCTGGCACAGTTGCCCGCAGCATGCGACGTTTCCCAAGAACAACGCGCAGTGGTGGACGGACAAGTTGGCCGCCAACGTGGTTCGTGACCGCGACACCGATGCACGTCTGGCAGAGCAGGGTTGGACCGTCATCCGCATCTGGGAGCACGAAGATCCGCTGGTAGCAGCCGAACGCGTCCAGAAAGCCCTGCTCGGTCCGTAAGCTCGATTTCGTGAAGGAACGCAACGTTGCGCGGTGGGGTTTGGTGGCTGCGCTGGCTCTGGGCGGAATCGTCTACTCGTCGTGGATTCTCGAATTCTTCCTGGACACCGGCCTCGATCCGGTGACATCGTTCCTCAGCGAACTCGATGCCGAGAACCAGAAATACCGCGATGTCTTCGGCAATGCCGACGTACTGTCCGCGATCTTGATGTTGATCTCCGGAGCGCTGGGCCTGCTGATCACGCCCCGGCGGAGGCTCTACGTCACCGGCTGGATTGCGCTGGCGGTGTTCGGCATCGCGACCATCGCCGACGCGTCGTTCCCCCTCGAATGCTCGGGTGAGGGCTGCCCGTCGAGCGCACCCGACGGTCTGCTTCCGCAACTCCACCATGTTCACGCGTTGACGAGCAGCGTGGCGGTCTTCGCTATCTTCACCGCGATGATCGCATTCACCGTGGGAGCGTTCAGGTATCGCGAGCACCCTTCTTTGCGGACGACGGGTCTGACCATTCTGATCCTGACTTCCCTTGCGACGGTGTGGATGTTGACGACCAACAGCATCGAAGTCTCCGGCGGCGGTAATCTCGGACTGGGTATCGCGCAACGTGCGCAGGTGTTGGGAATGTCGTTGTGGTTGTGCACCCTGGCATTTGCGATGTCGAAGCCGGTGTCCACGTGGGGTACAGCGTCACCACGCTGACAAGGTTTTCCGGCAAGCGATTCGGGCGATCCTGGAAGTACAACTGAAAATGGCTGCCCCGAACTAGCGAAGGTGTGCCCATGTCTCTCGCGTCGTCGTTCTTCGCCCACCCACACCAGGCGTTCACCGCTGGTTTCTATCGAAACGAATCCTTCGACTTCGAGCTTCGAGTCGTCCTCGGACAAGCCACCTACGGCGCGGCAGACACCGGCGAAGTGCTCTCGGCCATCGCACATGTCGGTGAGAAGGACCTCGAGGGCTGGTACGAGGCCTGGTTCGACCTCGGCACACGGGTATTCGGGCAGGCCGAACAGTCCGCCGAGGCCGGACATTCGCGAAGCGCGTCCAACGCGTACCTGCGGGCGGCGTCGTACTTCGGTGTGGCGATCAACGCCGTCGACGGTCTAAGTGACGACTCCGTGCTGGTCCCCACCTTCAAACGTCACCGACAGGCGTGGGACCGCTTCGTCGACACCACCGCCCAACCCGTCGAACGCGTCCGAATCCCTTACGAGGACACCTACCTGCCCGGGTACTTCTTCCGACCACCCGGCGACGTGCGACGGCCGACGTTGATCATGGTGAACGGTAGCGACGGCCCGATCAGCGGGCTGTGGGGCAGCGGCGGTGCCGGGGCACTCGAGCGGGGCTACAACGTGTTGATGTTCGACGGTCCCGGCCAGCAGTCGATGCTCTTCGAGCGCAACATCCCGTTCCGTCACGACTGGGAAGCCGTCATCACGCCTGTCGTCGACTATCTCGTGGACCGGCCGGACGTCGATGCGTCGAAGCTGGCGATGTACGGGATCAGCCAGGGCGGTTACTGGGTGCCGCAGTCTTTGGCATTCGAGCATCGGATCGCGGCGGCGATCGCCGATCCGGGAGTTGTGGATGTGGCCGCGTCATGGCTCGCCCATATCCCCAAGAACATGCAGAAGCTACTCGACGAGGAGAAGTCGGAGGCGTTCGATCGCGACATGGCGATTGGGCTTGGAATGAAGTTCTCCAAGGACACCGCCCGGATCTGGCGTTTCCGGGCGCGTCCGTACCTCGCCGGTGGCTACTACGACACTCTCACCACCGTTCGGAAGTATCACCTCGAACACGTCGCCGGTTCGATCTCCACTCCCCTGCTCATCACCGATCCGGAAGGCGAGCAGTTCTGGCCTGGACAATCCAAGCGGCTTGCCGCCCTCTCCGGCGGACCGACGACGGTGGTTCCCTTCACCGCGGCCGAGGGTGCGAACTTCCACTGTCAGCCCATGGCGAGGCGTCTGACGGATCAGCGGATGTTCGACTGGCTCGACGAGCAGTTGGATCTCTGATTCAGGTCCGCGAACCAACGATCGACTGAAGCGTGTTTTGCCATGCGTTCGTTGGCATTCGGCAGTGGTCAGGTATCGATCTGTGGAAGCTTGTGAGTGTGCCTACCTATCACGACTATGGATGGATTCAGCAGTATTTCAACACGAGCCTGTCTCTCGGATACTGCGCCGCACTCATCCCTGACTCCACCCCCACACAGGTGTTGAGCGCCCTCGGCGCGGACGAGAACACACAATCCGAGGCGATCGGGATTGCCGAACTCGGAGAGGTGATGTCGGATCTCACTGAACAGCCCGAGACAGCCTGGGCTGGGCCGGTAGTTGCCCTCGCAGCGGTGAGTGACGACAGCACACTGTTGATGCAGATCGACGGCGGTTCCTTCGCCGTCACCGAAGAATCGATGCGGCCACTTCTATCCGATCGCGAGGTGGCTTCGCACTATCTCGGCGTCAATGCCGACAGTCAGTTCATCTGGTGGTCGACCGGGACACGTGTGGCTGAATTCGAACTCTTCGGATCAAGCCCGGTGGTCGGGGACGATCGGATGGTGGATCTGATTCTTGATGTCGGCGGAATCGGAATCGACGATGACGCCCAAGGCTATCCAGGCGAGCATGCACTGGAGGGTGCCTTTGCTCTCGCCGAGCAGATCACCGGCGTCGCAGTCCCCGCCTCGCTGTTCGAGACAGGTAACTTTACGGTGGTCGTTGTCCCCACGAGAAGGCAGTCGCCCCCGGCAGATGTGCCACCCGAGCCTTCTCCACAGAAATCGCCCGCCGAGTGGAGCGAGGTGGCTCGCCGTTACAAAGCAGCGGAACGGATACCGCTACACGGGATGATGTTCCGCGGGCGACCTCCCGGCGGTGTTCCCTCGGCGAGACTCGAATTCTGGTTCAAGCCCCGCACCTGCATCCGTCTCGCAGACGAGCAGGGGGTGTTGTTTCTGCAGAACCGGCAGAAGCAGACGTGGTTCCGCACTGACGGTGTACTCGAACGACGGAGCGGTGGCTACAGTCTCGACATCTACATCGAACAACTCTTCCAGATACACCGGACCTGGCCGTACACACCTTTTGCCGACCTACTCCCACCCGACACGACAGGGCAGGGAGTAGAGGTCGACGGGCGCCCTGCCTGGGAATTCGAGATGCCACCGGATTGGGCCGGCCGTGACTCCACGGTTGCCTTCGATGCGGAAACCGGGGTTCCCTTGCGGTGGGAAAACAGGACGGGAACCCACGAGATATCGGCGTTGGAGACCGGTATCGACGTGGACGATCTCTTTTTCTCTGGCCCGTGACAATCGAAGCAAGCAAGGCGGATCAGCGGATGTTCGACTGGCTCGACGAGCAGTTGGATCTCTGAATCAGGCCACTTTCTCTTTTTTCGTCAACAGCGTGGCAATCATCGGCAGCAGCAGAACCGTGATCGCGCCCGCCGCCACAAGAATCGACGCATTGTCCGAAGACATCTGATGCGCGTCGACGGCAGCGCCCGTGACCGCCACGATCATCGGTAGGCCGGTCGCTCCGTACAACGCGACCTGCGCACTTTCGCGCGTGGTGAAGGGCGGCTCGACCTTCTCGAACTTGGTCACGAAGAACACCGGCACGCCGCGGACGACAACGATCAGGATCAGAAACGCGATCAGTATGCCGGGGCTGGCTGCGACCGCCGAGACGTCGATCGCCATCCCCGACGTGATGAAGAAGATCGGGATGAGGAACCCGAAGGCGATCCCGTCGAGCTTGATCTCGAGGCGCTCGTCGCCCTCTGGCATCAGTCGCCGCAGGATGAAGCCGGCGGCAAACGCACCGAGAATGACGTCGAGTGAGAACACGGCCGACAACACTCCGAGGCTGACCAACAACAGAACGGTGAGGCGGACCGTCGTCTGCGCAGTGGTGTCCGCCCCTGCCCGCACCAGTCGATGTGTCCACGAGCCTTCGTGAATCAGCTTGCCGGGCAGCACCGCCACGATGACAGCGATCAAGGCGAAGACGGCAAGGACGATCAGCGACAGGACGGCACCACGGGCGCTCAGCAGCACCGCCATCGCGACGACCGGACCGAGTTCGCCGACGGCCCCGTGGTTGAGGACGGTCTTGCCCAAGCGTGTGTCGAGGAGTTTGTTGTCCTTGAGGATCGGCAGCAGCGTGCCCAGAGCGGTCGACGTCATCGCGATGGCAACAGCGGCTTCGGCGGAAATCACGTTCCTCATGCCCAGCAGCGCGACCACCGTGAACGCCAGCGCGAGGCAGAACAGCCACGTGTAAAGCGCACGACGGCCACCCCGGCCACTGAGTTCCTGTCGGTCGATCTCGTAACCGGCGAGGAGGAACAGCATGCCGAGGCCGAGTTCGCGCAAGATCCCGATCGCTTCGCTGTCAGCTGCGATGTTGAGGGCGAACGGCCCGACCATTGCGCCCGCGACAAGCAGCAACACCACTTCGGGAACGAGCCGACGTGGGATCAAGCCCGCGACTATCGGCGCGACGGCCGCGATCAGCGCAATCCAGAACAGCGATGAGGCAATTGAAGGCACGGATCATTATCGGACATAGGTGACAAATCCGCGTTCAGTACAGGTACTTGCGATACGCCTCCTGCCGAGCTGGCTCCAGATCCTCGACCTGGAGGGTGTGCTGCTCGGCCATCATGTCGCGCAGACTCGGTACGTCCTCGGGAGTAGGCCACGTCGACGGATCCCACAGCTTGGCCCGCAGAATCGCTCTCGCGCAATGGAGATACGCCTCGTCGATCTTCACGATCACCGCAAGCTGCGCCGGCTTGCCGTTCATCGCCATCGACTCCAACAGATCAGCATCTGTCGAGAGGGTCGCCGTGCCGTTGACGCGCACGATCTCGTCGTGGCCGGGCGCGAGAAAGAGGATCCCCACGTGAGGATTCTCGATCATGTTCCGGTACGAGTCAGCGCGCCGGTTGCCCGGACGATCCGGAAGCACCAGCGTCTTCTCGTCGGGAAACAGAACCTGACTGACCAAGTCTCCACGCGGCGAGCAATCGCAATTTCCGGCCGCATCGGACGTCGCGAGCACAAAAAACCGTGCCTGCTCGATGAATTCACGGATCAACGGAGTCGTGTAGGCGGTGTGCTTATCCATGATCGTCGGATGGGGCTGTCCGAGAAGCGCATTGAGTTGTTCCACGGATTCGATCCGCCCGCTCGGGACACTCGACGCCGTCACGTCAACACGTCGTCGAGGACGTGGTGGCGCCCCAGCGGCAACACCAACGGCTTACCCGAGATGGGATCGGGGATGATTCGACTGTCGAGACCGAACACGGTGCGGACGTTGTCGCTGGTGAGCACCTCGGCAGGATCGCCCGCAGCATAGACCCGGCGATCGGCCATGGCGACGAGGTAATCGGCGTAGCGGGCAGCGAGGTTGAGATCGTGCAGAACCATGACAATCGTTGTACCCCGGGTCCGGTTCAGGTCGGTGAGCAGGTCCAAGACCTCCACCTGGTGGCTCACGTCCAAGAAGGTGGTCGGTTCGTCGAGTAGAAGCAGATCGGTTTGCTGGGCGAGCGCCATCGCAATCCACACACGTTGGCGCTGACCACCGGAAAGCTCGTCCACCGATCGTTCGGCCAATCCAGTTGTGTCCGTTGCCGCAAGCGCTTCGGCGACAGCTGCGTCATCCTCGCGACTCCACCTCGACAGCACCCGCTGATGTGGATGCCGACCTCGCCCGACGAGATCGGCGACGACTATCCCTTCCGGTGCGATCGGTGACTGCGGCAGCAGACCGAGCGTGCGAGCGAGCTTCTTCGCGGGCAGGCGATGAACATCCTTGCCGTCCAACAGAACATGACCGCTTCGGGGACTGAGTAGCCGCGACATCGACCGCAGCAGCGTCGATTTGCCGCACGCGTTGGCGCCCACGATGGTCGTGATCTTTCCCGGCGGCACAGCGAGGTCGAGCGATTCGACTACGGTCCGCCCTCCGTAACCGAGTTCGAGGTTTTCGACAGTCAGAGTATGGGATTCGGTCACAGCGAACCTCCCGTTCGGTTGGAGCGAATGATGAGGTAGACGAGATACGGCGCTCCCAGCGCACCGGTCACCACACCAACGGGGTAGCGGGTGCCGAAGGCGTACTGCCCGCAGAAATCGGCAACGAGCACCAGCAGCGCTCCGACCAGCGCCGACGGGATCAACAGCGATGCTCCTGGACCAACGACGCGGGCGGCGATGGGGCCGGAGAGAAATGCCACGAAGGCGATGGGACCCGCAGCGGCAGTGGCAAAGGCGATGAGTCCGACGGCCGCAACGATCGCCAGAATGCGCGTGCGTTCCACTCTGACGCCGAGTGCTTGCGCTGCGTCGTCACCGAGCTGGATGGTCGAAAGATTGCGCGATTGACTCAAGAGCACCGGTCCGAGGACAACCAACGCCAGGAGCACGGGAACCGTCGAACCCCAGTTGGCACCGTTGAGACTGCCGGTGAGCCAACGCATCGTCTCCTGCAGATCCCACGCGGCGGCAGTACTGAGCAGGTAGGCGGTGACGCTGTCGAGCATTGCGGCGATGCCGATACCGATCAGAATCAGCCGAGTGCCTGCTACACCGTCCCGGAAGGAGAGAACGTAGATCAACACTGCGACGCCCAGACCGACCGCGATGGCGAAGATCGAGACCTGCGAGCCGCCGAGTGAAAGCGAGATGATCGCGAAAGCTGCTGCAGCGCTTGCCCCGGAGCTGATTCCGATGATGTCGGGGCTCGCGAGCGGGTTACGCAACATCGTCTGGAACGTGATGCCGCCCAAGCCGAAACAGATTCCGGCGACCACAGCGAGGACAGCCCGAGGCAGACGGAGGCGGCCGACGGTGAACGAGGCGCCGGGCACGTTCTCCCCCAGAACGACACGAAGCACTGCAGACGGCGGGTAGAAGGTTTTTCCCACCATCAGAGTGACCGCGAACGAGACGATAACGAGGACCGCCAGCACTGCAATCACGATGCGGCGTCGTCTACCTCGCCGGATACGGCTTGCTCCGACTGCGTCGACCTCGACTTCGGGAGTAACGAATGTGGTGGTCACAGCTCACGCATTTTCTGACGGCGGACGATGTAGATGAAAAAGGGCGCTCCGATGAGCGCGGTGATGATGCCGACGTCGATTTCGCTCGGCCGCGCGACAATTCGTCCGAGAATGTCGGCGGCGACGAGAAGGCCGGCCCCTGTCAGCGCAGAAAACGGTAGTAGCCAACGGTTGTCGATGCCGATCAACAATCGGCACAGGTGCGGGACAACCAAACCGACGAAGCCGATCGGTCCGGCAATCGCAGTGGCTGCACCGCAGAGCAGCACTGCACCGAGCGCTGACACTGCCCGGACCACCGCAACACGTTCACCGAGCCCTGATGCAACCTCGTCGCCGAGCGCAAGGGAGTTGAGACTGCGCGCTGACAGCAGACAGATCACGAAGCCGACAATGAGGAAAGGCAGACCCTGCCGGATCACCTCGAAACTCGCACCACCGACGCCGCCGATCTGCCACGAACGAATGTTGCCGGCAATATCGTTTCGCGGCAGCATGATCGCAGTGATGAACGAAGCAAACGCAGCCGATGTTGCGGCCCCGGCGAGAGCCAACTTGAGTGGCGTGGCTCCACCTCGCCCGAGTGAGCCGACTACGTAGACGAACAATGCCGCGGCGGCTGCGCCGAGTATCGCCACCCAGATCATGCTGGTCTGAGTCCACAGCCCGAACCACGCCATTCCGATCACCACCGCGAGTGAAGCGCCCATGTTTACGCCCAGGATTCCGGGATCTGCCAACGGGTTTCGGGTGATGCCCTGCATCACTGCGCCGGCAAGCCCGAGCGCAGCTCCCACGATTATCGCGAGCACCGTCCGCGGAATGCGCTTCGCGATCGCACCCTGGCCGATGTTGTCGGTGGAACCGCCCAGCGCGGCGACGATGTCGGACCAGTCGACTTCACGCGAGCCGACGACAATAGATGTACACATGAGCACCGCGAGGACAACGAGAAGGGCGATCAGCCACAACGAATTGCCGAACGTCGGGCGTCGCGTATCGCGAGCGCCCGACGTCGAATCCTGCGAGGTTACAGTCACTCCGACTTTCCAGCAGCCCCGGCGAGCAGATCGACGTAGTCGCCGAGTACCCACGAAATTGCGAGTGGAGTCGGATTGGCCGCCGTTCCCATCGGCCCGGTTCCATTGAGGAACACGATCGAGTTGTTGGCGACGGCAGGCATCTGCGAGAGCAGCGGGTCAGCCTTGAGTGCGTCGACAAGCGCCTGGTCACCGTAGGTGACGATCAGTTCGACGTCGTCGAAGACGTCCACACGCTCGGCACTGACCTTCTTCGAGAACTCACCACCCGTCGAGGCGTCGGCAACGCTCTTCGGCGTCGAGAGTCCGAGGTCTTCGAAGAACGCGGCGCGCGTGTCGTTCGCGGTGTAGAAGCTGACCTGACTCAGATCAGCGGTGTCGACGTGAGTCAGGAACATGGTTGCCTTGCCGGCAAGCTGCGGATGCGAGGCAACCTCGTCGGCGATCTCCTTCTCGATGGTCGAGATCAGTTTCTGCCCTTCGGTTTCCATGCCGAGGCCCATGCTGTTGAACTTGATGACGTCACGCCACGAGGTTGCCCACGGGCCCTCCGGATATGCCACGACCGGGGCGATCTCACTGAGAGTGTCGTAATCCTCTTGCGTCAGACCGGAATACGCGGCAAGAATGACGTCAGGGTTTGTATCGGAGACGGCTTCGAAGTCGATGCCGTCGGTCTCGTCGAAGAGCACCGGCGGCTTCGCGCCGAGTTCGTCGAGCTTTTCCTCGACCCACGGCAGCATGCCGTTGCCGTTGTCGTCGCCGAACGTCGCCGCCGCCATTCCAACGGGAACCACGCCGAGAGCAAGGGGCACTTCATGATTGGCCCAGGCGACGGTGGCGACTCGCTCCGGCTTGGCGTCGATCGTCGTCGTTCCGAAAGCGTGCTCGATCGTGACCGGGAAGGAACTGGATCCGCTTCCGGTGCTGCCGCCGTCGGCGGTGTCCGAGGAGTCGGAACTGCAGGCTGTCATACCGAGTGCAACTGCGACCGCTGCTGCGGCCACCGCCAAGAAGCGTTTTGAACGCATGAAAACAGAACTCTCTCGAGTAGGGGTACGGCCCTCAACCCGGCTCGAAAAGGCACTTAGGTGAGGTTTGCCTAAACCGTATACGGGAGAGCATTGTGGCGCAATCGCGTGTTTGGGACACCCTGTGTAGCGATCGAGTCAGGCTGAGATGGCCATCAGCTGGCCCGGAACATCCCTGGCGTAGCCCCTGTGGTGCGTCGAAAAGCAGCCCCGAACGCACTGGTCGAGTGGTATCCCACCCGCTCGGCAACCTCTTGCAGATCCAAGCCGTGCGCAAGAAGGGTCACGGCCCGTTGGGCCCGCACCGCCGAGACCCACTGTCCGAAACTCATCCCGGTCTCCGACCGAAATACCCGGGTGATGGTTCGCGGGCTGACGCCGAGCAGCCTTGCCCAGTCGGACAGCGTGCGCATGTCACTCGGATCGTCACCGATCGCGTCGACGATGGGTTTCAGAAGCGCCGAGTCCGGCACCAGAACCAGCAACTCGTTCGGCGACGGTGCCAGCACGTCGATCACCATCTGCTCCGTGAGCGAGCGGGAGGAGGTTCCGAGTGAATCGTCTGCCAGTCGCTCGAGGAGATTCCGCAGCAGTGGGGTGACCTCGATCGCCACCGGCACGTCGGACAGAGAAGGAACTGACGCGATGTCGAGCTGAGCGGCCCGATACCAGGTACCGGCGGGTGCGATCGCCGAGTGCAGGACACCGGCAGGCATCCACAGACCGACCGTCGGTGTGATCGTCCAGGTTCGTGCCCCCACCGTGGCGCTCGACGCTCCCCGCTCGTTCCACAACAACTCGTGGGTCGGGTGCGAGTGCGCCTCCCACCGGGTCTCGCGGGAAACGAGCTCGTCCATGCCCGCGATGACAAAGGGCACCTCGACCGCCCCGGCCGAGTAGACCGGGAGCGTCCGACTGTCGACGGTCTCCAACGGGTTCTCCTCGGTTCGCGCGGCTGCTCCGGAGAAAGCATAGGTCGCGGGGATCGGTTGTCGGTTCCTACGATCGCGAGGATCACCGCCCGAAATTTGTCGAGGTGACGTCACACACATTCAGAAACTGCGAATGTGCTACAACAAAAGAAGGCCACAGACCGGAAGTCTGTGACCTTCTTTCTTGTGCGCCCGAAGGGATTCGAACCCCTAACCTCTTGATCCGTAGTCAAGTGCTCTATCCGTTGAGCTACGGGCGCATGTTCTGTTGTCCAGCAGGTCTTGCGTATCCTGCCGTCGTAATTTCTATCATTTCTAACCCGCCGGTCAAAATCACCGGCTTGGCGGAGGCGAGAGGATTTGAACCTCCGGTCCCTCGTAAAAGGGACAACTCATTAGCAGTGAGTCCCATTCGGCCGCTCTGGCACGCCTCCCTGGGGGTTCCGATCCTTTCGGACCGCCGGATCGAAAGATTACACACCCTTCGCCACCAAAGGCAAAACGTGTGGTCAGCGCCTTGTTTTGCAGACTTACCGCAGGTGACTGTCGAACCAGTCGAAGATCCGGGTCTGCGCTTCGATGATCGAGGCCGAATCCGGGTCGTCGAGGTCGGCGTCCTCGGACAGCTGTGGCGGCTCGTCGGCCCGGTGAGCCAGTCCGGCGTAACTGACTACCAGCGTCGCGACGTCGGCCTTCGCGGTCGCTTCCCGGAGCAGAGTCACGTGTTCGCGAGGCGTGCTGGGATCGTCCTCGCCGTACAGCGCCAACCACGGTGCCTGCAAGGAAGTGGCCGCGTCGACGAGCGCCTGAGCATCCACCGACAGCGCTTCGACGATTCCCCGGGCGGCGACACTCACCGCGGCGCCGACGGGACGGCTGGTGGCCACGAGCATCGCAGCGGTTCCGGCGTCGTCGAATCCGAGCACCCCGATGGTGTCTGCGAGAACTTCACGGCCGACGAGCCAATCGAGGGTCGCGTCGAAGTCGGCGAAGAGGTTGTCACCGAACACCTCGCCCTGCATGTGTTCGGGTTCGCGATGGAACAGGTGAGGTGCGACGCTCACCCACCCTTCGCCGGCCAGTGAGCACATCAGATTGAGCAGAGCCGGGCTGAACTGCCGGGCTTCGTGCAAGACGACGATTCCGCCTCGCGTCGGGCCGTCCGGCTCCACCACCGTCAGTGGAACAGCCGTGGCGACCTCCCCTTCGGCTCCGCGCAGATACGCCGTGGCCCGGAAGATTTCCGACATCTTCTAACTCTGACACGCAGACGGCCGCAACGCACCACATCAGTGCGCGCATAATCGACTCGTGACCGCACACATTCGCCCCGACCTCGCCTCTATCCCCGCCTACGTTCCCGGACGCAATTTCCCGGGTGCGATCAAACTGGCGAGCAACGAAACGACCGTGGGGCCGTTGCCCGGTGTGCGTGACGCCGTCGCCGACGCAGTCGCCAATGCCAACCGTTACCCGGACAATGCCGCTGTCGCACTCATCGAGGCGCTGGCCGCGTTCCTGAAGGTCGAGCCGGCCAACGTCGCCGCTGGTTGCGGCTCCGTGACGCTGTGCCAGGAACTCGTGCAGATCACGTGCGATCAGGGGGACGAGGTCATCTACGCGTGGCGGTCGTTCGAGGCGTACCCCGTGGTGACCCAGGTCGGCCACGCCGTCTCGGTGAAGGTTCCGCTGACCGAGGACTTCGGCCACGACCTCGACGCGATGCTGGCCGCGATCACCGATCGCACGCGGTTGATCTTCGTCTGCAACCCCAACAACCCGACCGGCAATGCGCTGTCGAAGGCGGAGCTCGAAAGCTTCCTCGACGCTGTCCCGGCACACGTCGTCGTAGCGCTCGACGAGGCGTACTTCGAATACTCACGCTCGGACGCCGACGGCATCGAACTGTTCCGCAGCCGCCCCAACGTGGTTGTTCTGCGCACCTTCTCGAAGGCGTACGGCCTCGCAGGAATCCGCGTGGGTTACGCGGTCGCGGATCCGGAAATCATCGTGGCCCTCGGCAAGGTGCACACCCCCTTCACCGTGAGCGCTGTCGCGCAGGCCGCCGCAATCGCTTCTCTGGCTGCAGCAGACGAACTGCTTGCCCGCACCGAGGGCGTCATCGCCGAGCGGACGCGAGTTCGAACCGCGCTGATCGAAGCCGGCTACACCGTCCCCGAGTCGTCGGCGAACTTCGTCTACCTCCCTCTCGGAGAGCTCTCCCCCGGTTTCGCCGAGGCGAGTACCGAAGCGGGCATTCTGATCCGCCAGTACGGCACCGAGGGCGTCCGGATGACGATCGGCGATCCGCACGAGAACGATGCGTTCCTCGCTTTCGCGAACACCGACGTCGCGAAGCGGGCAGCCGGCATCGGCGTGACCGCGTGACACTCGATACATAACTGTTACGCCGAGGACTGGAATTCGTTTCGGCAGACGGGCACACTCAGGGAGGTTCGAAGCCGGTCCGAGTGAGGGAGCACGACGCATGACGCGACGCATGACACGAACGTGTGCCGTGCTCGCGACAACCCTTCTCGCCACCACCGCGACCTCCCTGAGCGGTGTCGCCACCGCCCAGTCCCAGGACACGGTGTCGGTACGTCTGTTGGCGTTCAACGATCTGCACGGCAGTCTCCGCCCGCCGGAAGGTGTTCGCAGCGAGATCAGGCAGGCCGACGGCTCACTGACCCCGGCCGGTGGCGCGGCGTACCTCGCGGCCTACGTGACACAGCTTCGCAGTCAGGCCACCAACTCGCTGCTGTACTCGGTCGGTGACAACTGGGGATCGTCGGCATTGGAATCGGCGATGTTCAACGACGAGCCGACGGTCGAACTGCTGAACCGGATGAAGATCGACGCTTCCGCGATCGGTAATCATGAGCTGGACAAGGGACTCGCCGAGTTCCGTCGCATGCAGTCCGGCGGCTGCTCCGCCGTCGATGCATGCACGTTCAGCCCGTCCTTCGACGGCGCCAACTTCCCCCTGATGGCCGCGAACATGACGTACACCAACGGCACTCCGGCCACGCTGCCCTTCACCGTGAACATGGTCGACGGCATTCCGCTCGGAGTCATCGCGATTTCCCCCGCCAACACGTCGCAGATCGTCACGCCCGGCGGGATCGCCGATCTGCAGTTCGGCGACGAGGTCGAAGCGATCAACCGCACCGCCGACGTCCTCGACTTCTTCGGCGTCAAAGCCATCACCGTCCTCCTGCACCGTGGGGACGAACCGGCCGTCGAAGGTGGACCCAACGATTGCAACGTCGAGTCCGGGCCGGCCCGCGACATTGCGTTGCGTGCCTCACCGAAAGTCGACGTCATCTTCACCGCCGACAGCCACCAGCAGTACAACTGCGAATTCCCTGATCCCGCAGGCAATCCCAGAGTCGTCATGCAGGGCGCTTCGCACGGCCGGATCGTGTCCGTCGCAGACGTCACCATCGATCGCAACACCCGCGAGGTCGTTCGCGATCAGACGTCCGCTTTCAATCAGATAGTGACACACGATATTTCGCCGGATCCCGATATTCAGGCTCTCGCGGACCGAGCCTGGTCGGAGGCGTCGGAAAGCGCTCAGCGACCGGTGGGGACCATCACCGCCGATCTGACACGGGACCGCGTCCCCAGCGGTGAATCGACACTCGGCAACCTGGTCGCCGACGCTCAACTCGCCGCCGGATCGACACGAGGCGCTCAACTCGCGTTGACGAACCCGGGCGGCATGCGCGAGGATTTGGACTTCGGCACTTCCGGCCAGGTCACCTACCGCCAGGCCTACGGTGTTCAACCCTTCGGCAACAGCCTCGAGGTGCTCTCCGTCACAGGAGCGGTGTTGAAGGACGCTCTCGAACAGCAATTCCAGATCGACCTCGACGGCACCGCTACCGAGCGCATCCTCTCCCCGTCCGCGGGCTTCACCTACGCCATGGACCGGCGAGCAGCGCCGGGCTCGCGAATCTCGGAAATGCGCTTGAACGGGCAGGACATCGCCCCCGACGGCGTCTACAGCGTCGTGGTGAACAAGTTCCTCGCCGAGGGCGGGGACGGCTTCACCGCACTGAAGAACTCCACTCAGATGACCGGTGCGGGTAACGACCTCGACGCCTTGACTGCCCTGTTCGCAGCCGGGTCCCCGGTCTCGCCACCTGCCACCGATCGCATCCGCACCGTCGGCTGAATAGGCATCCCCGCGCTCGATTGCCTAGTCTCGACGGGTGATCATCGCGACCCATAACGGCAAGTTCCATGCAGACGACGTCTTCGGCGTATCGCTGCTCAAGCAGCTGTACCCCGACGCCACCGTCGTTCGCAGCCGTGACGAGTCCGTCCTCGACAGTGCGGACATCGTGCTCGACGTCGGCGGTCGCTACAACCCGGCCGAGGGTCGCTTCGACCATCATCAGCGCGATGCCGGCGAGCGCAGCAACGGCATCCTGTACTCCGCCTTCGGTCTGCTCTGGCAGGAATACGGCCTGCAGTTCTGTGAAGGCGACGCCTCCGTTTTTCGCCGAATCGACAGTCGTCTGGTCGAGGGCATCGACGCCGTCGACAACGGCCAGGAGATCTACACCCTCAACGATTACGGCACCAAGCCTTTTGATCTGTCTTCGGTACTGGACCTGTTCAACCCGATCTCGTCCACCGACGAGGAGTTCGACACCCAGTTCGAGCTGGCCGTGGTTCTCGCAACTCAGGTCTTGATTCGCCTGCGCGCCAAGTACGCCGGCGACGCGGCAGCCGAGCGCGAGTTCACCGAGACCTACGAGAAAGCGTCGGATCCGCGCTTCGTCGTGCTGGAACGCTTCGTTCCCCACGGCCGCGCCGCGTCGGCCCAGCCGGAACTTCTGTTCACCATCTTCCCGAACACCAACGGCGGCTGGTCGATTCAGACGGTCAAGCCTGCGGACTCCAAGTTCGGTTCACGAAAGCTGTTGCCGGAGCCGTGGCGCGGCCTGAACGGCTCGGACCTTGCTGCCGAGACGGGCGTCGACGGTTCGGTGTTCTGCCACAAGGCGGGGTTCATCGCGGCTGCGCAGACCCGTGACGGCGCCCTCCAGTTGCTCGAACTGGCACTGGCCGAGTAGTTCTCAGCTCGCAGTCCAGTTCACATTCCCAGGGCGGTCTTCACTGTCGGCCAGGAATCGTGAAGCGCGTCTTGCCAGTACGGCCATGAATGGGTGCCGTCGTTTCGATACGCGAACACTGCGGGAATCGACAACTCCCCCAACCTCGCTTCGAACAGTTGTGTACACGTGTTGGCAAGCGCCTCGAGCGGTCCGCCTTCGATGGCAGTCTGCAGTCCACTCGGCGTGAAGACGTTGTCGTACTCTCCGGGCGCGCCCGTGCCGGAAGAAACGTAGATCGTCTTCCCACGCAGCGTTTCCGCGTTGGTGGACGGGTCATGCTTTTGCCAGTCGGGGTCCGATGCCGGGCCCCACATGTTGGTGGCGTCGCCTGCCTTACTGGCCACGGTCAGCCGCACGGAATCCTGCGAAGACGACTCGGAGTTGTCGAGACAGCCGCTGTACGAGGCTAATCCGGTGTAGAGCTTCGGGTGATGCGTGATGAGGTTGGCCGCGCCGAGCGCACCCATGGACACCCCACCGACCACATTCGTCCCGTTTCCGGAGAACGCAGAATCGATCAACGCCGGAAGCTCTTCAGCGAGAAACGATTCCCACTTGTTCACACCGAGGTTCGGATCGTCGTTCTTCCAGTTGGTGTAGAAACTGCCGGTACCGCCAACGGGGAGAACGACGTTGACGTTTTTGTCGGCGAAAAACGTTTCGATGTCGGTCTTCTGGGTCCAGGTGCTCTCGGAGTACCCGGATTCCGAACCGGCACTTACTCCGTCGAGTAGGTAGAAGGACGGACGCGAACCTGCACTGGTCGCTGGATGCAGAACTTGCACTTGCACCTCGCGTCGCATGGCCGGCGACTCGACGAACACGGCACTGCGAGTGGGCGACAATTGCTCGATGCGATTGATGTGAGCACCGGTCTGACCGGCCAAATCTCCGGGTGGGTTTTCAGGCGCCGGATCGGCATACGCAACTGCGCCCACGACAAGCGCGAGCACGACCAACACAATCCCGACAAACCCAAATCTCCGCATCCGTCAAGCGCCCCCTGAGCATCGCACGACTACCGCTAACCCTCGATTGGACAGGACGAACGTCCCGGGGTCAACCCACTGGTTGGGATTTATTACTCGCGGGTATCCAATGGAGTTGGACAGTTCTCCACCGATGCACACACAGGTGTGGATAACTTCATTCACATCCACTTCCCAGTTGTGCATAACCTGTGGACAAAAGGATGAATTACAACAGAGGTATTCCTTCTACCTGCATCGTTCCGTTTCCCCACAGTGTGCATAACTTTGTCGAACTGTGCTCACGAGACGCCGGTTTCCGGGCGTGTCCATGCAGTTCACACCGCGGCGCCACTCTTTGTTCACAGGCACGACACCACCGCCCGACTTCGCTCCCCACCCCGACTTCATACTTGTTGCATGCTGACCGCTCTGCTCGCCGCCACAGCCGTGCTCGCCCTACTGACTCTGGTCCCGGGGCCGGACATGGCCGTCGTGACGCAGGCAGCTCTCGGCGCGGGCAGATCCGCCGGTTTCCGGGTAGCGGCCGGCATCGTCTCGGGCCTTCTGGTGTGGGGTCTGCTGACTGTCCTCGGGCTTTCGGCGATCCTGGCCGCGTCGGCCGAGGCGTACACCGTGGTCAAGCTCGCCGGTGCTGCCTACTTGATCTATCTCGGTGTGCGAGCACTGTGGGAGAGCCGGACCTCACGGATGCAACACAATGCCGACGCCCCGCGCGCGCCGAAGGCCGGGACATGGAAGACGGGCTTTACCACCAACCTGCTCAACCCCAAGATCGCCGTCTTCTACACCGGACTGCTGCCTCAGTTGGTTCCGGCCGGATGGCCGACGGGACCATCGCTTGCGCTGCTGGTGCTCATCCATGCAGCCATCACCATCGTGTGGCTCAGTGGCTACGTGGTCCTTCTCTCGCGGGCGCGTAGCACCTTCGAGAAGCCCCGAGTACGACAGGCACTCGAGCGCATAACCGGAACAGTTCTTCTAGTGCGGTGTTCTTGAAGTTTTTCGACGGTCGGCTTTCGCGAGTATCTGCTCGGCGGTTTTCGTCCAGATGAATGGCTGCGCTCGTGGGTTCCACCCGTTGATGAAGTCCCGAATCTTGGCGGTG
>NZ_JAAOLG010000024.1:0-76796 GCF_011602025.1 Rhodococcus sp. IC4_135 | reverse complement strand
ACCGGGGCGCACCGTTCTTTCGTGAGACATCGAATGTCCGGGCAACAACAGGCGTCGCCCCGACAGCAGCACCAGAACACAAACTGTCCCTATACGGGGTCAGCTCCTATCCCAACTACCGATTAGGGCTACGACATGAGCATCACGACCGACGAGCTGCGGGCCGACACGATGTACAGCAACGCCATCGACGCCGCGTATCCCGCGATCGCACCCTCAGGAATGGCGGCCGCCGAGATCCTCGAGACGTTGACCGGCAAGATCACCGCCGCCACGAGCGTGGCAGGGATGCAAGCGGAAATCGGGTGGCTCACCCTCGCGCACGAAGTGACCGCCCGGGAAGCTGTCGCCCTGCTCGCCGTCGCGACCCGCCGCGCCTACGACGCCGGACAGATCGCACCCTCACGGGTGAATCGGGTTTACGGCCGAGTTGAGCGCGCCGCCGCACCGCACGGAATCCGATTCCGATGGTGAGCGCCCCGAAGGCAGAGACGATGGTGGATCCGCAGATGTTCACCGGATGCGTTCTTGCGGGATGCTCGAACATCGTGGCCGAGGACGGAGAAATCTGCTCGCAGTGCCGCCGCATCTTCGGCGACATGATCAGGCCCGTATCCGAGCGAGAGCGCGCCGAGACCACCGAACACCCACGACCCGCCGCGACCGGAGCGCAGGTGTTGACCCGGCGCAATCAACGGTGCTGGTTGTGCGAGCAACGCCGCACCTGTACCCGCGTCGGTGGTCAGTGGGAGTGCCGCGACTGCACGCTGCCGGCGGAAAAGTGACGCCTGCCCGGCGGCCGGCCACCTTCGGTGTCCCCCGAAATGAACTCCGCTGCGCTGCGTCCTGATGAAGAACATCTTTTTGTTCTCCTTCTGGCCTTCCGATTCTCGTCGGCGGTGACCTGCGCGCAACCCCTGGCGGCGCAAGCGCCGGCCGACGGCTCCGAGAAATTTTCGTCACTCGCAAGCTCCCGCCGAAATTTTCTCGGCCCAGGGGTGGCACTCCGGCCCCCTCATGCCGACGCGATTCTCCTTTGCCAGCAGGCGAAAAAAATTGGCGGGGCACCCGGCCCGGTCACTTTCATCAGCGAGGGGAACGACATGCAGCGCATCCGTTTGAACACCGCCACCGAGGTACTCGCCTCCATCCCCACCATGCTCGGATTCATCCCGACCGCATCGGTCATCGTCATCATGCTCAAAGACGAAATCGTCGACGGCCGCACCACCAAACAGATTGCCCTCGTCGCACGCACCGACGCAGCCACCGGCGAGGGCACCGGATTCGATCCCGCCCCGTACCTCGAAGCCGCCGCACGCGCCGAGACCACCGCCACGATCTGCGTTGCCGTCGCCGAAGACGCCGCCGCAGTCATCGCGCTCGACCAGATCGCGATCCTGCGCCAGGGATTCCGTGACGCCGGAATCCACGACATGCTCGCCCTGCACGTCACCGCGCTCGAAGCCGGAGCGTTGTGGACCGACCTCGACACGTATGCGACCGGACTCACCGAAGACCCGAACGCCTCAACATTGAGCATTCACAACGCCGTCGAGCAAGGCCGCACCACCGCAGCCTCACGCGAGGACATCGCCGCCCGCTACGCCGTCACCGTCGAAGCGGACACCGCACCCGCACACGCAGCGCTGCACGCGCAAGGAACGGACTTCGTTCGCTACGCCGTCACCGAACTCGTGACACTCATCCGCACACGCGGAAACCCGGACGCCGAGCTGGCCGCCCGTGTCGGACTGTGCGCCACCATCAGCCCGACCGCACGCGATGCCCTGATGTTCACCGCCAACGGAAACGAGCACGCCGCCGCCCACGCGTTCGCGACCATCGCCCGCCAGGTACGCGGCAACGCTCGCATTCAGATTCTCACCGTCGCGGCGTACTGCTCATACATCAGCGGCGACGGACCCAGTACCGGCATCGCACTGGAGGCCGCCCAAGCCGCAGTGATCGACGGCAACGGCGAACACGACACCCCGCTGCGCAACCTGCTCGACTTCGCACTCGAGCACGCAGTCTCGCCCGCCGCAGTCACCACGCAGCTGCACGCGATCAGCGCGGAGGCAGCGCGATCCTTCGGCGTCGATGTCGACAATCTCGACAGCTGAAAAACGGCAGCGGCCCCGACTTCGCGGAGAAGTCGGGGCCGCTCCCGTATGCGGTGGCGGTTGTTCGGGCATCGAGCCCTAACAACCGCTGCGCCAGCTCCCTAGCGCGCACCCGTGCAATGCGGCGCGCCGAAGATCAAGCGAACAAGTGATCCGTGGTTCCCGGCGCGGGAAACGCGAAATCGATCCGATCACGAGCAACGGGTTCGCCAGTCAATCCTTCGACAACAGCGGCAAGGTCCGCATCGGTGATCACGTTCAGATGTTTCGTCGATTGGTACATCGCGGCCTCGGCTGCGGATCGTTCCACAGGGATGTTCTTGTCATTCACGGCTGGGCCTTTCGTTGTGTGCGGGGTGCAAGTGCAGCGGTCAGGAAGTGAGGATCAAGTGCGCCGCGCTGATCAGATTGCCGACGCCGTGAGCGACGATCGCGGGCCAAAGCGAACGGGTGTACAGGGCGAGAGCTGTGAACAGTGCGCCGCCGACAAAGGCGAACACCACATTGCCGAATCCGAAGCTCGCGTGCCAGACGGCGAACAGCACGAGCATGACTGACGCCACCGACAGAATCAGTATCCGATTCGATGGTCTCCGCCGTTGAACGGCGAGCACACCGGACCGGAACAGGATCTCCTCCGGTACAGCCGCGAGGAGGAAGGCTCCAGTGGCAGCGGTGAAGAACCCGCCACGGAGCAAGTAGTCCTCTCGCTCTTTCCTGGCCGCGATAACGTTCGCATCGGTCACCGGGAACCAGGTCTCCAGATTCACCACGAATTCGAAGAGCAGATAGTGGCCGACTGCGACGAGAACTGGGACCAACACAACCCACAGCGCGATCTTCTTCCACCCGACCATCTGTGAGGTCGGGCGAGGCATGACAAAGCCCAACCGTCGAATTGATCGCGCCCAGGTGACTCGTAGCGAGCGGACGACCGAGCGGACGACCGAGCGGGTATTCGACTGTCGGGCCCGTTCGAATGGCGGAGCCAGAGCGACCGTCAACCAGATGATCCACGCGAAGAACGCGTTGTTCAGGTTCTCTCCCGTGGGGTCATTCGCTGCGCGTGCCGTGAAGCCGATCGCAAAGCCCAGAGATCCCGTCGAGAAGATTCGGAGCTGAGTGCGGGCCGGGGCGAGGCGGAACCACGCGGTAGTGACGCGTTTGACCTGAGAGCGGACGACCGTTATCGGCGTCGACCCCGAGCCGAGAACGGGTGTGGGCATCGGGTGCAGTCCTAAGCGCTCTTCTGCTCACCGGATTCAGCGGCCGGCGAAGTTTCGATCCTCTTTGTCACCGGCTTCTTCACCGCCGACCGCTTGGCTGCTGACTTCCGTGCGGCCGGAACGCGCCACTGTTTGATCGAGGCTTCGGTGAATCCGACGCGCAGTGCTTCGCTGATCGCTGCATCGAGATTGCCGACGTTAGCGGCATCCTTGCGGGCGAACTCCTCCCGAGTGTCGAGGAGTTCCTTGTGTGCGGTCGCCACCACACGGATGATCTTCATCTTCTCTTCGGCTTCCGCCTTGATAGCTGCGTCGAGTGCTTCGAAGTCCGGTGTGTTCGGTGTCGTGTTCATGCGCTACATCGTAAGAGAAATCTCGCTCGACCGTGCACCACTGAACGTGCGCTAAGCGCAACTCGCGGACACTCGACCCGTTGTCCACAGGTGGGTGTCCGGGGCGGCGTTGTGTGCACACCAGACGCGGAGCGGAGGAATCTGGTGTGTGCCCAATGCCGAGAACCCCGGTGCCCGCCTGTGGGCAACATCAACCACCCGGACTGCGTATCGACGCGCTCCGCGCGGCGCATTCTCTTTTCTCCGAGATTCGACCACAGATAGGGACTGCTCCGATCCTCATATGGATGCCCGAGATTTCCTTCTCCGCTCCGCTGCGTCTCAGGCACCCACAATCGGGACCAGCCCCGAAATGGGGACGAATTCGCGATCGGAGGAACTCGCAGGCTCGTCCTGGCGCTTCTGAGGTTTCGGGGGACGCGACTAAGGACGGAAGTGGCCCCGAAATCTAGGCCCCGGCAGAGCAAGATAGTAACTTAGGTGCCCTAAGTTGAGTCAGGTCTTGCCGCTGCGCTCTGGACCTGAGACACTGGCGTGTAGCCCCACGTGGTGGGGGCGCTGCGCTGGGCCGAAGAGAGGCACGACGGACATGAGTGAAGACGAGGTCGGTCGACCCCGCCGGTTCCGTCGTGAACGCCGGGAGAATGTGCCGGGCGGTCGAGCTGGCCGGCACGTGGTGAAGGTGACTCCAGAGGAGGAGTCCGAATTGCTGCGCCGTGCGCAGGAAGCGCGCATCACCGTGGCGCGGCTGATGGTCGAGTCCGCCCTGTCCGACTCCGGTGAAACTGCTACTGATCGGCGCGATCTGGCTGCGGAGTTGTTCTCCGCGTTCCGGTTGTTGTCGGCAATTTCTATCAACATCAACCAGATGGCGAAAGCCACCAACGCAACCGGAGACATCCCCGCCGAACTGAACGGCGCACTGGTCAGCGTGCGGCGTTTGGCGGACCGGATTCACGGCACCCTCGACGAGATGTCCGCGCCGTGATCGTCAAGATTTCCCGCGGCGCCAAAGTCACCGGACTGATGTCGTACCTCGCCGGTCCGGGCAAGAGCAACGAGCACACCGACCCCCATCTGGTGGCCGGCGACTACGCGATCATGGCGTGGCACGACGACAATGAACTCAGCGGCGTCGACGCTCTCGCGATCGGCAAGCAGATCGACCAGCCCCGCAAAGTGTTCGGCACCGAAATCAAGATCCCGAACTACCTTCGTGATGAATCCGGCCAAGACGTTCGCGACAGTCACGGCAAGAAGGTCCGCGATCCGATCGACCCCTACCGCGACGGAAATGTCTGGCATTGCTCGCTCTCGCTCAAAGCCGACGAAGGCGAGCTGACAGACGAGCAGTGGAACAAGATCGCCACCGAGTTCATGGACGAAATGGGTTTCACCGACACCTCCGGCCGCAGCCCCGCCAGATGGGTCGCCGTCCGCCACGGAGTGTCCGCGAAAGGCAACGACCACATCCACATCGCCGCATCCGCCGTGCGCGAAGACGGCACCAAAGTCAACCTCTACCGCGACTGGAAACGAGCCAGCGTCGCGGCTGCTCGCATCGAACGCGAACACGGCCTCGCTGTCATCAAGTCCCGCCAGAGCAAGACCGGCGAACGCGGATACCACCGAGCCGAAAATGCGCGCGCAGTACGCAACGGGAAGACCGAACTCGACCGCGATCTCCTCGCACGACGTGTCCGCGCCTGCGCGACATCGTCGAAGTCCGAAGCGGAATTCGTACGCCGACTTCGCGGGCAAGGGCTGATCGTCCGGCCCCGTTTCGCCTCCGGGCGTGATGACGTCGTAGTCGGCTACAAGGTCGCCGTCAGGCCCGACCGCGAAGCAACCGGAACCGATTCAAAGCCGATCTTCTACGGCGGCGGTCATCTCGCCAAAGACTTGACCCTCCCCCGCCTCCGCAAAGAATGGGAAGACACCCCCACGGCGTCTTCGGAGGCCGTCGACGAATGGCGCAGCGCACAGCGCGAGCGTCCTGCTGCACGACCCGGGCGTGAAGCGAAAATGCTCGACCCGAAACTGCTGGACCGAGCTGCCCGAGACATCGCGGCCTGGAACAAATACCTTACTTCGATTCCCGCCACCGACCGAGCGCAATGGGCACGCGCAGCCGGACGAACCTCCGGTGTCTTCGCCGCGTGGTCCTCCCAAGTCGAGGCCACACCCGGACCCCTCGCCCATGCTGCAAAACAACTCGCGCGATCCTCACAAATCCCCGCACATCAGCACGCACCGAAAACGGCGGGCGTCGTCTCCGCCGGCGGTGCGGCCCTGATCTTGATGCAAACAAGCCCACAGCTCGGCAAGGCAGCGGCGTACGCGCTGCTGATGCGCCAACTGATCAAGACGGTGGAGGCGATCGCCGCCGCACATCGCGCTGCCGGCGATCTGACCCGGGCGCGTGACCTCGAGATGACCGCCCGCGGGGAACTCGAAGTGATTCACCGTCGGATGCCGCAGCCTCGTACCGCGGTCGAGCAGGTCGAATCCGAGGGCAGCGTCGCAGTGCTCGAACGGCCGGTTTCGGAAGAAAGGACAACGACGGAAGAGACGTCGTCGTCGGAATCAACCGCAGACAACGCAGCAACGATCGCAGCCGGTGACTTCCCTGTCTCTGCGCGGGAAGCAGTAAAACGAGGCCCTACACCAATCCCTCCTCGGCTCGATCCTCAACGAGAACAAACCCGAGCGGGAAAGAACCAGGACCACGGCCCCGAGCGCTAATGCTCCGGCAGAAAACCCGAAATCATCGTGAGTGCGGCGACTTCTTTGCTTACGGCCGCTGAATACCACGGTCCCATTTGGCTCGGCCAGGGCGAAAACTGCCTCACCGACTCAGACGCACTCGCTCGTTTCTCAGCGTGAGATGATTCGGCCATTCTGTACAGGGCGGTCATACCGTACTTGTACCTCGAACTCTTCGAGGACTTCATCGCCAGATGCTCGGCGGATGGAGACGAGTAGGCATGAGCCCTGAATCGCGACCCTCGATTCAGTACGTCCGCACCGGGCGATTGGGACAGTGGCGGTGCCGCTTACCAATTGGAGGCGAACGTGGTTCCCGGCCTGTTCCCGGGCCCAGCGAATTTCTCGGTTCTCTGAGATTGCCGTTTGTAGGTCACCGCGTTGGCCGATGGGAGACTGTCAGTGGGCTCCGGCGAGAAGGAGACGACGACGACGAAAGAAGCACTCACCTGTGACGATCACCGAGCTAGAGCTTGAGTCCCGGCTCAAGGCGGCAGCGAACGCGCTGCGCGGGCCAGTCGACCCCGCGGACTTCAAGACCTACGTTTTCCCGATGCTGTTCTGGAAGTGGATCTCCGACACCTGGGTCTACGAACACAATCAGGCGCTCGAGAAGCTCGGTGCCGACCTGGACGACGAGGTTGAGGCGGATTACCACCGGTTCGATATGCCAGCAGGCACCCTGTGGTCCGAGGCCACAGGGAAGGTCAAGAACCTCGGAGCAGAGATAGCCAAGGCGTTCCAGCGGATCGAGAAGGCCAATCCCCGCTCGCTCGCCGGCGTGTTCGGCGACGCCTCCTGGGGCAATAAGGAGCGGCTTCCGGAGTCGGCGCTCGTCGGGCTGATCAAGGCGTTCAACGAGCTGCCACTTGACCCGACGACTGTCTCCCATGACTTGCTCGGCGCTGGTTACGAATACCTGCTGAAAGACTTTGCCGACGAGTCAGGGAAGAAGGCAGGAGAGTTCTTCACACCACGATCAGTCGTCAACTTGCTCGTGGGCATCCTTCAGCCCGAGCCCGGCGAACTCGTCTATGACCCGACCTGTGGATCGGGCGGAATGCTCGTCGCAACGATCAATCAGCTGCGCGAATCGGGCAAAGATCACCGATCGCTGCGACTATACGGGCAGGAGATTAACCTGACCACCGCTTCGATCGCTCGAATGAACCTCTTCCTGCACGAGATCGAGGACTTCGACATCAAGCGCGGCGACACGCTCCGCGCCCCAGCATTCAAGGACACCAGGGGATCAGTCCGAACCTTCGACGTGGTCATCGCTAATCCGCCGTTCTCACTGTCGAACTGGGGTGCGGATCGGTGGCCGGCGGACCCACGTGCCTTCTGCGGTGTGCCACCTGCGAAGAGCGGCGACTACGCGTTCGTTCAGCACATGATCTCGTCGATGAACATCGGCACGGGCCGCGTCGGTGTCGTCATGCCCCACGGAGTCCTGTTCCGGGGCGGCGCTGAGGCGCGGATCCGCCAATGCCTCATCGAGCAGGACAACCTCGAGGCCGTTATCGGATTGCCGCCTAACCTCTTCTACTCCACGACGATTCCTGCCTGCTTGATGATTTTTCGCGATCAGAAGCCCGCTGATCGAAAGAACCACGTCCTCTTCGTTGATGGATCGGCAAGGTTTGACAAGGCTTCGAATCAGAACCACATGAGCGAGAGGGATGTCGAGATCCTCATTGACGCGTACCGGTCCGGTGTAGATCCTGACGGCGGCGGTGCGAACGTCCGCCTCGTACCGTTCGATGAGATCAAGGGCAACGGCTTCGATCTGAACATCGGTCGTTACATCAAGGTCGCGGCCGAGGAGATCGCCGATTTTGGCTCGGCGCTCGTTGCGTACGCGGACGCTCGGCAGCAGCGTATCGAGACCGAGCACACCATGTTCGAGCGCCTTGCGGCGGTCGGGATCGACCTGAGCATGTTCGAGGCAATCGATGAATGAGTGGAAACAGGTGCGGCTCGATGAGGTCGTGACGCTCGATGTGGAGACAGTTCCAGTCGTGGGAGCGTCTTCATATGACATCGTCGGGGTCCTGAACCGTGGTCGAGGCCTGCTGTTTCGGGAAGCGATCGTCGGCGTTGAGACCTCGTACAAGGCCCTGAACAGTATCCGGCCAAGTCAGATCGTCTACAGCCGTTTGAAGGCGTTCGAGGGAGCCATCACAGTTGCTCCGAATGATCTGGGCAAAGCGTACGCGTCACCTGAGTTCCCAACATTTACTTGTTCCGAGCGTGTGCTGCCCGAGTACTTCCGACTTCTCACCACAACGAGGCGGCTTTGGGAACAGTTGCGAGCCTTATCGACTGGTATGGGTGGTCGCCGTGAGCGTGTGAAGCCATCCGACTTCCTGACGATCGAGGTCGCTCTCCCACCCCTATCTACGCAGCGCCGCATCGTTGACGCCATGGCTGCGGTGGATTCACAGATTGAGGCTCTGAGACAAGAGCATGAGCGCGGACGTGCAGCACTGGGACCAATGATCGGCGGCCTCATTATCGCTAGCGGCGATTGGGATGCGTTGCCGCTGAGCTCAGTCGGAAAGTTCACGCGAGGCCGGCGCTTCACTAAAGCGGACTATGTGAGCTCGGGCCTTGGATGCATCCACTATGGGCAGCTCCATACAGACTTCGGCCTATTCACGTCCAGCCCACGGACTTATCTCCCGGAGACTTTCCGTAACCGCATGCGGCTGGCAAGCACGGGAGACGTCGTCATCGCAGGCACAAGCGAAAACACTGAAGATCTCGCGAACGCCACCGTCTGGTTGGGGGATAACGAGGTGGCAGTGCATGACGACGCCTACATCTTCAAGCACGATCTTGACCCGATTTTTGCTTCTTGCATCTTCGTCTCTCCGGAGTTCCAAGCGCAAAAGGTGCAGTACGCCGCCGGAACCAAAGTCTCACGGATCTCAGGAGAGAATCTTGCAAAGATTCTGGTTTCTATTCCGCCGAAAGACGTGCAAACCAGGATCGGCGGGGTAGTGAAGGCATTCGACGAGAAGCTTGAGAGTCTCCACTCCGAACTCGTCACCTCCAGGGCCTTCCGCTCCTCGTTTCTGGCATCACTTCTCAACCGGGAGATCGAGATCCCGCAGTCTTATGATCGATTTCTGCAGGAGGTCGTCTGATATGGCATGGACTGAGTCGTCCACGATCCAGCGCTCTCTGCTCGAATGGGCCGAAGAAGCTGGCTGGGATCGTCTGCCTGGCGACGAGTTGCCTCGAGACGAACATGACGTCGTCATCGACGACTGGGCGCGCGATGCTCTGCTTGCGCTGAATTCGGAACTCGCAGACGATCCTGAGTCGGTGGAACTCGTCCTTCACGAGATCAATCGAGCGGTTCTCGACGCCCACAACGGACTCGTCGCGGCGAATGAGCGGCTTACCGTGATGCTCCGTGGTGATCATGCGTTCACGACGATCACCGGTGAACACGTCCCGCGAAGACTGATCGACTTCGAAATTCTCGAGAACAACCGGTACACGGTGGCAGACGAAGTGAGGATCTCCGGCGCGGTAAAACCGCGGCGCTTGGATGTCGTCTACTACGTGAACGGCTTCCCGCTGGTAGTGGCCGAGACCAAGACGCCGGTCAAGCAGCAAGTCTCGTGGGTGAACGCCGCAAAGGACATCTACGACGTCTACGAAGAGGAATATCCAAACTTCTTCGCGACCAACGTCTTCAATGTTGCTACCGAGGGTCTCGAGTTCCGCACAGCCCCGATCCGCGCTATCCCGGATCCAGACTCGGAGATCTGGGCTCCGTGGGGCTCGACCGAAGATGATCCGAAGACGATCACCGGGCCTGCCCGCGTCGAACGCGCAGCACACCTGCTGCTCCGACCAGAAACTGTCCTCCCGATCCTCAAGGATCTCGTGATGTTCCGGCACGCGCGCGACGCCTCCGAGACCGACATCAAATTCCTCCCGCGCTACCCGCAGTTCGAAGCAGCGCTGGCCATCCACGCAAAGGTTCTTGCTGACGGTCCCGGTGGCCTGATCTGGCATCACCAAGGTTCAGGCAAGACAGAGCTGATGGCGTTCGCCGCGGCACGGCTCCTACGTGATGACGTCGTCATAGAACGTTTCGGTGGCGCGCCGACGGTCATCGTCATCGCCGACCGCAAGGATCTGGTTCGTCAGACGGCGGAGATGTTCGAGACCGCCGGGATGCCGCGCATGAGCGTTCCCAAGAACCGGCGCGAGCTGTTCGCACTGCTGCGCAGTGGTGAACCCGGTGTCATCATCACCACGGTCCACAAGTTCGCCGAGGCCGGGCACCTCAACGACCGGTCGAACATCGTGGTCCTCGTCGATGAGGCGCACCGTTCCCAGGATGGGAAGTTCGGCGACGCGTGGCGCGCGGCGGTGCCGAACGCGAAATTCTTCGGTGCGACGGGCACCGCGATCAAGAACAAAGACCGCTCAACCTTCAAGCTATTCGGCGACCCATCCGACCCGGACTTCGTGATGTCGCGGTATACGCCGGAGCAGTCCATCGCCGATGGGTTCACGAAGCCCGTCATCATCGAGGGCCGGTCGATCGGCTTCACCCTGGACAAGGAAGCGCTCGACGAGGCATTCGATGAGCTGGCGGAGGAGGAGAACCTCGACGAAGATGAGAAGGTTTACCTGTCCGGCAAGGCCTCGCACATCGAGACGATCCTGTCGAACCCCGATCGTGTCGCCGCAGTGTGCGCGGACATCGTCGACCACTTCCTCTCGTACGTCGCTCCGCTGGGACAGAAGGCGCAGGTCGTCGCGTTCAATCAGAAGCTGGTCATCGCCTACGCCCGGGCCATCGAGGCGGAACTGGAACGCCGCGGCGCAGCGATGCCTGACGGGCGGCTCCGTGAAGTTGGCGTGGTGATGCACGTGGCCGATAGCAAGGACACCCCGAAGGAATACCGCCAGTATCTCCTCACATCCGAGCAAGAGGAGGCGCTGAAGCGCCGCTTCAAGAAGGTCGACGATCCCATGTCGTTCGTCGTGGTCACGGCGAAGTGGATGACCGGTTTCAATGCACCCATCGAGGGCGTGCTCTACCTCGACAAGCCGGCCAAGGAGGCCAATCTTTTCCAGACGATCACACGCCCGAACCGGCCTTGGAAGAACCCGGTCACGGGTCAACGTAAGGACTACGGCCGCGTCGTCGACTACATCGGTCTCGCGAAGGCCATCGGTACGGCGATCGCCGGCCCCACGGCGGGCAGAGACGAAGACGACGACCTGAACGTGGTGGACGCATCGAAGCTCGCGGGTAAGTTCGTGACTGACCTGACGAAGCTCCTCCACCTGTTCGCGGGGGTCGACACCACCGATTCCTCGTTCGGCTCTCTCGCCGAGGCCCACGAGCGGATTCCTGACGGTGGCGCGCAGCGCACGGAGTTCGTGGAGGGATACATGGCGCTCCAGACCGTGTGGGAGTTCCTTGATCCGCACCCCATGCTGCTGCCGTTTAAGCAGCAGTACCTTTGGCTCGCGAAGGTGTACGAGTCGATCCGCCCGAAGGATGTCTCCAAGGCGTTCTTGTGGGCTCGCCTCGGGGCGAAGACGACCGAACTCATCCATGGCCACATGAACGAGGTCTCTGTGAAGTCGATGGGGTCCAGGACCGTGACCCTCGACGCGGCCGGTCTTGCACTGGTGAAGCGGATCGCCGAGCAGCTGCGTCTGCCAGCGACTGACCCGGCGGGTGAGGACAAGGTCGACGTTTATCAGCAGGTGCTCGACTCGATCGAGGCGCGGCTCAAGCGTCGACTCGTAGAGAACGAGAGCCCGGTGTACAAGTCGCTGGCCGAGCGGATCGAGCGGCTTCGGACCAGGGCGATCGAGAACGTCGAGGACTCTTTGACGTTCCTCGAGGAGGCCCTAAAGATTGCCCAGGACGTCGTAGCTGCCGACCGGGCAGCCAAAGTCGGCGACGACGAGGCGCTCGAACGAATCGCTGACCCGAAACGCGGCGTTCTGACTCAGATCGTCGAGGAGAACACGCCGCCCGGGCTACATCAGATCGTTCCCGAGATCGTGGACCGCATCGATGGGATCGTCCACGAGGTTGCCTACACCGGGTGGACCACGAGCGACTCGGGCGACAAGTCCGTCCGCCGGGAGCTGCGCGCAGTGCTGAAGAACTACGGCCTTCCTATCAAGGGCGACCTGTTCGACCGGATCTATCAGTACGTCAGAGAGAACTACTGATGGCCCATGGAAGGGGTGCAGTTGACCTATCTGTCTCATCGGATGATCAACGATCTTAGGGGGAACTATTGATCAAATTCACGGCTTCCTTCCCGTGCAGAAACTTGGACTCACAAAGGTGGGTTCAACATGTGCGCTCGAATGGCAGCGGCAAAGGCTTGAGACCACCTCATGGATGGCCCACGAGGAGTCTCACGTCGTGATGCCGCGGGCCATATCGGCGCAACCAGCAGTGCGCGTAAACCCTTGCCAATCACTACCCTTCGACAGAACGAGACAGAGTGACCGCATACGAAGACGTACTCGATTGGATTGCCACCCGACCCTGGTGGCAGCAACGCGCACTGGCTCGCATCGCGAGCGGTGAGGAGATCGGTGAGAACGAGTACGAGGAGATCGCTAGGAGTTTGTTCGAGAAGCCACCCGCTGCTCCGGAAGGGGGCTGGCTGGCATCTGTCACCGCCCCGCAGGGCGCCGATGAAGAGCCGGTGCGGATCGCCTCCGTCAAAGGTGTGGCAAACGTTAATCGACTCGCAGACAACCAGGAGCTCACGTTCGCACCTGAGGGACTGACTGTCGTGTACGGGAACAACGGCAGCGGGAAGTCCGGGTACGCCCGTATTCTGCAATCCATGGTGCGCGCCCGCCACCGGGCGGACATCCTCCCTGATGTCTTCGCTGAGTCTCCAGGTGCGCAGTCGGGCGAGGTGACATTCCTCATCGGGGAGACTGAACACACCTCATCACTCGGGGCCACCGCCGATCCCGCTCTCGGGCGCGTCGCCCTCTATGACGAGCACTGCGGAGACACGTACCTCAATTCGGAAGCTGAGATCTCCTACCGGCCTTCGGCGGTTCAGCTTCTTGACGACCTATCCACAATGACCGCAGGCGTGCGTCGTGTTATCGATGGGTGGAAGACTGAGAAGAGCACGCCTGGAAATCTCCCCGTCGTCGCCGATTCGGGCTCGGCTGCGGCGTTTCTCCGCGCTCTCACGGCCAAGACGAGCGACGAAGAGATCACTACGGCTACATCTTGCCCTCACGACATTGATCAGAAGCTGAACGATCAGGTCGAGGAAGTGGCTCGGCTTCGGACTGCTGATCCCGTGCAGGAGAAGCAAAAGCTGAACCGCACTGCCGATGCGTTCGCTCTGGTCTCCGAACACCTGTCCGGTCTCAACCGCTCGTTCGGTCCCGCGGTGCACCAAAAGCTAAGTGAACTGCGTAAGAGTGCGAAGGTGGCCCAGGAAGCGGCGGACGCTGCGTCTGTGACCACTTTCGGAGATGAGCCGCTCGCTGGCATCGGGTCGCCGGTGTGGAAAGTGCTGTGGCAAGCAGCGGAGAAGTATTCCCTCGTCGTGTACCCGGGGCATGACTTCCCTCACGCCGAGGACGGAGCAGTCTGCGTCTTGTGTCAGCAGTCCCTCGACGGCGCAGGAGCGGGGCGGCTCAAGCGTTTTCATGCGTTCGTCTCAGATACGACCGCCAAGGATGCCGAGACGGCCAAAAAAGACCTCGAAATGTTCCTCGCGGCTTTCACCCGTCAGCCGGTCGAGAGCCAGCCGATGGCGGTCGCGATCGCGACGATTGAGCAGTCAGAACCGGGCTTCGCCGCGCGCGTTCAGTCGCTGCTCGATGCTTTCCGCGCACGCCAAGCAGCAATGATCGCCAATGAACAGCCGGCTGACTTAAGTGTCACCGCGGAGATCACCGCGCATGCTGCCCGAGCGAACGGTCTCCGCGACCACGCCAGCTCGATCGATGCCGCAGATTTCGCCGGACGTCTCGCCCAAGCCCAGACCGAAGAGAGCCGCCTGCGCGACCACATTTCGATGCGCGATGGGAGGACCCAGATCGAGTCGGAGCGCGCCCGACTGCGCACGTTGACGGTACTTATTGACAAGTTCTCCGAGACCAACACGCGCTCCATCACCGACAAGGTGGGCGAGTTGACGAAAAAGTACGTGACCGAAGAAGCCCGAGACCGATTCACCCGCGAAACGGACCGACTCGGACTGGAGCGGGTCACTTTCAAGGCAACCAGGTCGCGCCAAGGGATGGGGCTGCTCCACAAGGCTGACTTTTTGAACGCACGGGCAGGCGCGCGCCTCGGCGACGTCCTCTCCGAAGGCGAGCAGACGGCACTCGGCTTCGCCGGATTCCTGACCGAAGTGCACTTCGATACGAGCAAGTCAGCGTTGGTGTTCGACGACCCTGTCTCCTCGCTCGACCATATGCGACGCGAGGCCGTCGCTAACCGAATCATCGATCTGGCAGGGGAGCGGCAGGTCATCGTCTTTACGCACGACATCGCTTTCACGATGGTCCTTCGCAAGACTGCGGAAGCGGCGGACGTCCCCTTTGCGACTCGCGGCATCGAACGTAAGCGCAAGATCGGCCCGGGATTCACCACCCTCAAGCACCCCTGGACGGCGCAGGATGCCGCGCAACGCGTGAACACTCTGCGGCAAGAGGTCGCTTCGCTGCGACGCGCCGAGGCCGGCATGTCCGACCAGGAGTACCAGCGAGCCACCGAGGAGATCGCGGGCCATATGTCCCAGACCTGGGAACGCATCATCAGCCAGGTGCTGGCCGAACCGCTTGTGGATTATCGAGCCCTAGAAGTTCGTGTCGGAAAGCTCAGGGTCATAGGTCGAGTCACTCCTGACGACGTTAAAACATACGACGATTCGTACACCAAGATCTCTGGGTGGGCTTCTCGGCACGATCCCCACCCGGAGTTGAACTACACGCCGCCATCCGTCGACACGCTCACCGAGGAGATCGAGGTGCTCGATACATGGCTGAAGAGCGTGAAGAAGTACCAATCGAGCTGACCCAGCGTCTACTCAGGCCGCTCATCTGGCTTTTGTGCCGATAACACAGCGATCGAAGAGACGTGTGATCGACGAACGGTCAGCTCAGGATTCCGCCCGAACCTCTGGTAGCTGTCGAGAATCTGACTGGGCCGATGGCATCGCCGCACCCCGGAACCGGAACGCTCCGGGCCACCACCATGTTCAGGTGTCGACGGCCATCGTAAGCTCCCCACTGGCGGCCATTTATGGCGCATTTTGTGGCCATGGTTTCTCCCCGCGTACGGCCAGATAGTTCCCCACCTGCTGTGAGTCAGATTCGGTCCCGGCAACGCTGGGTGGATGAAATCGAGCAGGGAGATCATGGAAATTTTGGAGGCGTACGACCTCACGGGTAGTTATCGGGCGGCGGCGGAGCTGGCTGGGTGTGATCACCACACGGTGGCCCGGTATGTGCAGATGCGCGCTGCGGGGCAGCCGCCGGACCGCCGGCGGCATCGAGCGCGGGCGATCGACGACTTTCTGCCGAAGATCGAGGAGTTGGTGGTCCGCTCGCAGGGCAAGGTCCGCGCGGATGTCATCCACGAACGGATCGTCGCGCTGGGGTTCACCGGCGGTGAGCGGACCACGCGCCGGACGGTCGCGGAGGCGAAGGCCCAGTTTCGGGCTGGTCGGCGGCGAGTGTATCGGCCGTGGGTAACCGAACCTGGGCTGTGGTTACAGTACGACTTCGGTGACGGGCCAACGATTTCCGGCCGGAAGACGACGTTGTTCTGCGCATGGTTGGCGTGGTCGCGATTTCGGGTGGTGATCCCGATCTGGGACAAGACATTGCCGACGGTGGCGGCGTGTTTGGATGCGACATTCCGCCGCTTGGGCGGGGTTCCGGTCTATGTCCTCACCGACAACGAGAAGACCGCGACGATCGATCACGTGGCCGGGATCGCGGTCCGCAATCCGGAGATCGTGGAGGTGGCACGGCATTACGGCACGACGCTGCGGACGTGTTTACCTGCTGATCCGGAGTCGAAGGGAGGAAGTGAGGCGACGGTGCGGATCGCCAAAGCCGACCTGTTGCCGAAGGAGGTGAACCTGCGCGAGCAGTATCACTCTTTCGGTGAGCTCGAGTCGGCTTGCCGGCAGTTCTGCACCGACGTCAACACCCGCGTCCACAGCTCTACTCGGCGGCGGCCGGTCGAGCGGCTGGCCGAAGAGTTGCAGCGGCTGCATCCGCTGCCGAAATCTCCGTTCACCGCGGTGTTCGGCACTACCCGGCGGGTGAACTGGGAGTCGACGATCTCGGTGGAAGGGGTGCGGTATTCGGTGCCGCACACGTTGATCGACACTCGGGTCTGGGCCCGCTTCCATGGTGAGGAGCTGATCGTGACCGCCGTCGACAATGATGGCGGTGCAGTCGAAGTCGCGCGGCACCGCCGCGGCCAACCCGGTTCACCGGTCCTCGACAACGACCACTACCCACCCCGCCCAGACCGCGACGCCGCCGACCGGGTGCCCAAGCCTCGTACCGCCGCCGAGCTCGCCTTCCTACAGTTGGGCCAGGGTGCCAACAGCTGGCTGGTCGAGGCTGCCGCCGCGGGAGCGCGCCGCATCAGGGCGAAGATGGCCGAGGCCGTGGACCTTTCGAAGCTGCACTCCCCGGACGCAGTCGACAGAGCGTTGGGGACGGCGGCGATGACCGGCCGGTTCGCCGATCGGGACCTGATCTCGATCCTCGACTACCAAGTCACCCACGAACACGCTGATCCGGTCCGTCGCAGCGAGAACCACACTCTGCAACCGGGCACCGCCGCCTGGTCCACCTTCGGCCAGACACCAGCGCCGGCCAGCCCAGCCACTACTGACGATGAAAGCGATGACGCCTGATGAGCACCCCTTTGCGCACTGTTACCAGCGCTAACGGCGACCCGTTGGCCGAGGCGATCGACCTGACTAAACGCCTGAAACTGCCCCATATCCGCAGGTCCTTGAGCGATATCATCCCGACCGCGAAAGCCCAACGCTGGGACCCCGCCGAAGTCGTGCGGGTTCTCCTCGCTGAGGAAGCCGCCGGCCGGGACCGGGCGAACCTGCACACTCGCCGCAAACGCGCGGGTTTCCCTACCGGCAAGACCTTCGGCGACTGGGACGAAACGAAATCGTCGATTCCCCGCGCCACCCAGGACGCGCTCCGCACCCTGGAGTGGGTCGGGCGGCGTGAATGTTTCTGCGTCTGTGGGCCTTCGGGAACTGGCAAGTCTCACTTCACCGAGGCACTCGGGCAGGCCGCAGTCGAAGCTGGGCTGGCGGTGTCTTGGTTCACCATCGAAGACCTCGGTGCCCTGGTCCGCCGGCACCGTGCCGACGACTCCATCGCCCGAGCCCTGACGAGGATCATCCGCTCCGACCTGATCATCGTCGACGACATCGGTCTGCTCCCGGTCTCTGAAGACGCCGCCGAAGGATTCTATCGCCTCGTCGACGCTGCCTACGAACGCCGAGCGATTGCCGTCTCGAGCAACCTGCACCCCTCCGGCTTCGACGAGATCATGCCCAAAACATTGGCCACCGCCACCGTTGACCGGCTCCTGCACCATGCGCACGTCGTCGTCACCGACGGCGACTCCTTCCGCCTCACCGAAGCCACCACCGGCAAGGGGGTGAAGCCCTTCAGCTAACCCAAATCAGAAAGCGGGTGGGGAAAAACAACTGGCCGCCACCGGGGAGAACCCGTGGCCACCAGCGGGGAGAACTACTGGCCGCCTACGGGGAGAACTTCGTGGCCATTGACATTCAGGAATCGGCAATGCGGGCCACGCTGCGGGGGCGTGCATTGCGGTCCCACAACTCACCTCTCGAAACGGTTACACCGTTCGATTCCTTTCGTAAATAGCAGCATGTGCGGTTATCGGCCGGAGTGTTGACGTTCCGGGCTGCGGCCCTTGGTCGGGCGTCCTTTCCTGGCGACCGGTGGTTTGCCTGTCCCGGTCTGCACCGCTCCTCGGGGATGCTTGGCCTGGTCGAGGTCGGCTGTCATCCGGGCCCCGATCGTTTCCTTGTCCACTCCTCCGGCGTTCATGTCGGCGGCGAGGGCATCGCGCCGTTCAGCTGAGTCGTACTCGGCTTCCGCGGCCACCCGATGAGTGTCTCCGTCTTCGGCGATTTCAGTTTCGGCTGGCGTGCCTTCGCTCTCTGTCGCCGTCTTGTCGAGGTGATCGGCCTCAGCCATCAACTCGGAGGCCTTCACGTTCTCGCGTTCGGAGAGGTCCTGTTCGGCGGTAGCGGCCCGCTTGGCATCTTCGGCTGCCTGGAGCATGTTCTCGATTTCTCGCGGATCGACTCCGGGGGCGCCCGCATCTATTCCGTACCGTGTCTGGACTTCCTTGCGGATGCGATCTGCGGCGTCGGCTGCGGGCTGCGAGTGGTCTTGCCAGCCGCGGGCCTGCTGCCAGCTGTCGGCGATCTGCGCGTGGGTAGCGTCCTCCCACCAGCGGTCCGTCATGACCGGACGTAGCTGTGCCTCGATCGCGCTGCGCTCGGCGACGAGCCGTTCGCGCAGTTCGCGGGCCGCCTGCACGCTTTTGGCTTCGGCGTCGCGGATCTGCCTCTCACGTGCGCGGCCCATCTGCTCTGCGAGACGGGACGCAGACTGCAAACCGACCCGGAACATGCGCGTGAGCTCTTGGTTGACCTCACCGATTTCGTCGTGCTCTGACATTAGTTGTTGCCTTCCTTGTGGGGTGATGCCTCTGTGGGCGTGGGTTCTGGGGAAAGTCGCATGTCGGGGAACATCGACGACGGTGCGGGTTCGATCGGCAAGGGCACGATCGCGAAGTCGCCGCCGGCATGACCGCTGCGGACCGAGCACGCTTTGAACGTGCCCTCTGGATCGAAAAGCTGTGCCATGTGGTGGTCGGCGTGATCGCGCCACCACACACTCATTCCGGTCGAGGGATCCAGGCGCAGCCGCTCCCATGCTCGCCACAGAGCTTCCAATCGGGAGATAGCTTCGGCATGTTTCCACCACTGCGTGCACCAGTTCCTTGACGTCCCCTCGATCACTTCACGTCGATAGACAGGGGCGATGCGTTCGCGCACGAACTCCTCCACCGATCCGAACACCAGTTCCGGTTCTGCCGGCTGCTCCGGCTCCGGTTCCGGATCGGCGAGTGAAATCTCGAGCTGCGCCAGCAACCGGGCCGCCGCCGCGGCTTCGAGTCGCGCGTACAGCTCCGGAGTGAGGATTTCCGCCCACTTCGCTTCGGCGATCGCGTCGGCTTCCTTCTGGATGCGTTTGAGAACTGCCTGGCCGACCATCGCCTCGAGGTTCTTGCTCAGAGGCGCTTCGACGCTCGGTTCATCTCCCCCGCTGAGGGGCGTGTACGCGGATGGGGGTGGATAGTCCGTATCTTCGGGCGGCAGATAGTCAGCCTCGCCCGGATCGAAATCGTCCTCCGGTGGTGGCTCGAACGGCGCGTTCACAGCGACACCGCCTCACGCGCAGCTCCCGCGTGGTCTGGCTTGAGCCATTCGGACAGGCCTTCTTCTGCTTCCGCCAACGTCGCCGGGGCTGCCGGGTCGTGGGCTTCGATTGACGCTCTGATCCGGTCGGCGTGCGGGCCGGCCATCCACGGCGCCGTCCGTACGATCACAGGCCGGTTACCGGAGGAACGTACGATCGCCCGGCCACGTGGCAGTGCTTCGAGTTCGGATTCGGTGAACGTACGAACTTTGGTGCGCTGCTTGGAAGTGGATCGGCCTTGCGAGGAGGCTGTGACCGACCCGGTGATCTCCCAATGGTCACCGATCGCGGTGGACATGTCCCGAAGGAACACCCCGTCATCGACGGCGACACCACCGCCGTAGACCTTGACGTTCGCCGCCGACCACAGTTTCTTCATCCCGCGTTCGCCCCACACCTCCACACCCTGTGACCAGGACTGCAAGATCGCCATGATGATGATTCCGCGTGAACCGTAGTGGCTGTAGAGGCTAGGCAGCTTGGACCAGCGCACGACGTTGGCCACCTCGTCGAGAGGAGCGACGAGAGGAACAGGCAGACGTCCCTTCGGCGAGGTGGTCGCGATTTCTTCGGCTGCGTCGATCACGGCGACGGTCAACGCCGTAACCAGTGGGCCGGCCGAACCGTTGCCCTCGCGGGAAAGGCTGTAGAGCGTGCCTCCGGAACGAACGAATTCACGAGGATCGAAATGCGGCCGCGGATCGGACAAACCGTCCGACGTCACCCAGGGATGAATCGTCCTGATCTTGAGCGAGCGGATCATCTTCTTGGCAGTACCGAACACACCGCCGCGTTGTTTGTCGGGTGCGTTGTACTGCCCGGCCAGGCCGTCCGCCTGCAATCCGTACCCATGTTGGCGAAGGATCTTCACCGCTTCCTGGTTCTGCACGTCCGTGACCCACGTATATGCCTGTGTGATCGGGCGGCGATCGAGTGCCGCAGCCAGGAAGAGTGCCGCCAACAGATCCTTTCCTTCCGGATCGAAGAATGCGTCCGTCTTCGCTTCGAGTCCGTCGTCACCGGAGGCGAAATGATCGGCCAGGTCGGCAGCCCTGACTTCGTCGGTCACCCACGTGAGCGGATTCCACCACCAGCTCGGTTCCTCATTGGCGACCCTCTGCGGATCGAACACCCAGACTTGCGAGCCCATTGCCGCTCGAACGTCGCGGGTCGCGTCGACGACATCGCGCTTGTTCGAGGTGGTCAGGACTGCGCCGGGAGCATCGAGAACTGCGGGGATGACGCGACTGGTCGACTTACCGGTGCGAGGACCCCAAATATCGACGTGCAGGTCCTCCCAGCTGCCGCGCAACATCGGGGCGGACCCGAACACCGGCTTGCTCGGCAGCAACAGGTACCCGAGCTGGATGCCGACAACGTCGTCGGGACGGAGCCGCACCTGCAAGGATTCGGCTTTTGCCCGGCATGCTTGTTCCGTCAACGAAGCGATGTCGCGACCGCGGCCCATGTACTTGGCCAGCTCGTCGACGCGGGTGCTGTCCCGCTTGCGCAGGATCAACAACCACATGCCCACTGCGACCAGCACGATCAACGCCAAGGCGAAGGCAATCGCCACTACGCTCGCGCCGGACTCCCACACGAGATCGCCCTTGATCAAGCCCGCGACCATCGCCATCGGATTGACCGGAACATCCTGCTCGGTGCCGAACTGCATCGCGACGGAGGCGCCGACGACGCCGGCAACCGCGATCCCGGCGCACACACCGAGCACCTCGAACGCCACGTCACCTTGACTGGGATCACGCACAGAACCCTTACTCATGACTGATCTCCGTTACTGTCGACGGCGGCACTGACGGGGGAAGTGAGTATTCGTCGAAACATGGTGGTTACTACCAACTTTCGGATTTACGTGTTGTCCGTCGGTATCTCGACGACGGTGGTCAATGTGACGGCGTAACCGGGCCGCGGCCTGCTTGTCAACGATGTTCCCGTTACTCGAGCGGGGATGACGGTGTGTGAATGGCCTTGTACTGCAACGAAACGGTGTTTCGTTTCGAGGTCGGCGACCAGGTCGTGCATCTTCTGTACCGCACTCTGCAATGCGGCCGACGGCTCACCGACTTCGGTGGCGGTGCTGTAAAGGAAGATATGCGTCATCTACAGGCCTCTGTTCGCGGCGATCAGTCCACGGTTCACTTCGCGTAGCGCTTCGAGTTCGACGCGGAGGGAATGTATTTCGGAATCCGGGGCGCACGGTTGCGGTTTCACGGCGTCCGCGCCTTCCCGCTGCCGCCACCATGCCCGCACGGTGGAGGTGTGGATCCCGGTATCGGCGGAGACACGCTCGATAGTCGCCCACAGAGACGGATACTGAGGGCGCAGCTTGTCGACCAAAATTACTGTGGCACCGCGCACCTCTGCTCCGTAGCGGTTGCCGCGGGTGCTGCGTTTGCCGCTCATGCCGCATTGTCCTTCGCTGTCTGTGCCGCGTATCCGGCATCGGTGGCGTCGACGAACCGACTGTCGGTGTCGTGCCACTGGTATTTCAGTTCCGTGGGGGTCAGGACGGTCTCGAAACGGTGCCCCGGAATGCGTTCGGTGCCCTGTTTGAGCAGGAAAAACCCTCGGCCAGGGGGTGGTCCAGGCTTTTCGAGTTGGGCGTCGTAGCCGGCTGGGGACGACAGCGCGGAGACCCATGCCTTGTCTGCGCGGGTGAACGGAATGATGGAGTCGAGTTTGTCCATCTCGTCCGAGGTCAGGGCTCCCACGATCAACGCTCCAGCGCGTTCGATGAAGCCCTTGGCCTTCATGATGTCGAAGTCCATTTCGAGCGATTCGAGGTCCTTGACGGTGTGGGTGATCATCACCAGCGCCGTTCCGACGGTGCGGGTCAGGCGGGTGAGGGCGTCGACGCGGCTGACCATTCCAGGGCCGGCGAGGACTCGCCAGAATTCGTCGAGCACCGCCAGGAAGAGCAACCGGTCGCGAAGTCCGCAATCGGCGAGGACGTGTGCGGCTTCGATGGCGCCGAATCCGTCCTCCCAGCATGCGGCCATCACCGCAGCTTCGAGCTTGGTGTCACCGTGGCTGAGCGCTGAAATGTCCACGCACACACCGGTCGGTCGATCCTCGCCGGTGAAGTCGATCGGGGTGGTCGTCTGCTGGGAGAACACCTCACCGAGATCGCCGTCGAGCAGCGCGGACAATGTCTCGAGGAGGGATTCGACCTTGGCGAGGTACTTGTCCTTGTCGCGGGTGTACGCCTTGCGCATCAACTCTTCCGGCGGGTTCTCGATCAACGTGAGCAGATCCGAGATCAGCGGCGGGTTGTCGTATCCGAAACGGGGGTCCTTTTCGAGTAGGCGCAGCGCCGCGGTGATGATGTTGCGTTCGGCCTGTGTCAGCGCTGTTCCGCGCTCGATTTCGCACAGCGACTGCATCACTCGCTTGCGGCGTTGGTGAACCTGTTTGATCACTTTCTTCTGCAAGTCGGGGAAGTCCGCGAGCAGCGGAATCACCGACCCGAGAGCTCCGATCGCGAGCGGGTTGAGGTACCCCTCGCCGTGTCCCAGGCGCACGATCTTGCCGCGATCGCCGCAGATGATTTCGATTTCCTTGGTGAAGTCGGGTTTGGTGTCGGCGAACACGAACGGGATGTGACCTTGGGCGATGCCGCCGCTGACGAGTTTGCGGCCCACCGTGGACTTGCCGTTACTTGGGAGGGCGAGCATGAACACGCTGGGGGTGTTCTGTCGGCGTGAACGGTAGGTGGCGGTGATCGGGTCGTAGTGGAACGAGATGCCGTCGGGATCTTTCCCGAGCGGGGTTCCGACCATTGGATAGGTGCTGCCTACCACCCACGGGGAGAGCCCACATGCCTGCACACTGGTGCCGCGGAACTCCGGCGGCTTGGGTACGACGCCCATCTTGCCGCCGCCGTGGCCGGCGAAACCACGGTCGGTGAGTTTGGGGGCGCGGCGCCATTTCGGTTCGGTTCGGGAAGGGTCGCGTGCGAGTTCGGCGGCTTTCGCTGCTGCCTTCTCGTCTGCGATGCGTTGTTTTTCCTCTGCCTGGCGGCGTTTGCGTGCCGCTGCCATCGGATCGCGTAGGGAAGCATTCTGCTTCTTGCGTCCGGGTTCGTACGTGCCGGTCAGGTCTGCGATCCGGCGGCGCAACATCAAACTCATCGTTTTCTCCTGTCGGTGGTGGTCGGCCGGTTCAGGCCTGCAAGGTTTTCGCCGTCGTTGCGTGGTCTTGGAGATAGACCCCGACTCCGACGCCCGAGAGAAATGCCGCTGCCTGGTATCGCCATGAGGGCCGTACTTTCGTCGAGCACCCGGCGACCAGGGATTCGATCGTGTCGGCCTGAATGTCGAGCTGGGCTTCGGTACTTGCCGACGCGGTGACGATCAGCGAGACCGCTGTCGCGCCGGCACCGTTGCCGACCTCGACGCGAGTACGGTCTGCTGCCTTGACCTTGAGGTCTGCGCGGACCGACCCGATACCGCGTTGGGCATTGCGTTCACCGACTGCGTAGACGTAGCCGCTCTCGACTGCGTTCACGGCGTCGGCCGGGGACATCGGCCGGTGAATCAGTGTCACGCGCTTGCGCGGGACGTCGCCGTGACCTTCGAGAAGTGCTTTGAGAATCCGTTCGTTGCGGGCACCGGACGGGGGTGCGTTCATCACCCAGGTCCGCGAGGCCGCGCCTTCGTGGAAGTAGGTGTTTTTGGTTTCCTCGGCCGTCATCGGGCCGGCATCGAGCCAGTCGACGTACATCTCTCCGCTGCGCAGTGACGATTCCACCTCGGCTTCGACAACCGGGCGGGGATCGTATGCGCGGCGCACGACTGCGGAGATTTCGTGATCGGACATCGGGACAGCGGTCACGCGGAATGTGCCGAGGTTCGCGCAGATCGACGGAAGACGTTCTGCTAGATCGGCAATCATCGCCATCGGATCCTTGCGTTTGGCTTCCGTGTTCGCGGTGAAGGTGAGCGCCATGTGGGTGTGCAACTGGATTCCGTGACGTACGCCGGTGCCCGATTCGCGGACCACCGCTTGTGCGAGTTCAGAGGTGCCGGGTTTGCACAGTCGCGTGATTTCCGCGTCTTGCCGCGCGCCTGTCTCTGGGAGGGTTTCGATGATGGTGGCGATCGCTTCGATGTCCGGCGTCTGTCCGCTGAGGTTGATGAACTCGCCCCAGTTGGCGACGTCGAGGTCGACCTGACCCTGTTCGACACCCTTGTATCCGGGCACAGAGCAGCGCAGCCTGATCGTGTACTGATGCAGTTTCGGTAGATGACTCATTCCGAATCGTCGGCCCAGTTTGTCGATTCCCCACCACATTTCGATCGGAGCGCCGATTCCCGGGACTCGGGTTCGGCCTCCGGGCGCGTTCGAGAGAGAACCAGCGCGCAGGATGTGCTGGCCGCGCCGACGCTGCTTGCTCCACCCGGTGAGTTCAGTGGCGAATTCGTACCCTGACTTGCCGCCGATGCGTGCAGCGAGCGGCGCCCAGGTCAGCACCACTACGCCGAGGATCACCGCTCCGGAGATGAAGAACCCGGCGAGCAGTGCAACGATGCCGGCCACGATGCCCGACGCGAAGACGTAGAACATTTTCTTCGACACACCGAACAGGTACGTCGAAGGGGCTTCGTGAAGACCGCCGTAGGTGTTGGGGCGGGCCGGTGCTTCGGTGCTCATAGCTGCTCCTTGAGGATGGAATCAATGAGGTCGAACGGTGCGGTGCGGTGCGCGCTCATCCGGACCGCCCACCTTGCGGCTCGTCCGGAACGTCCGCTCCCCCACTTGCTCCGGAGGCGCTGTCGCCGATCGTCGATGCGACGGCGCCCATAGCGCTGCCGATCCGGTCGGAGACTTCCTGCCCGACGGCGACGGCCGCGCCGACCGGACCAGCGGCCGCGGCCGCGCCGGAAGCTGCACCGCCGGATGCTGCTGCTCCAGATGCGCCACCGGATGCTGCTCCGGACGAACCGCTCGCGGTCGCTGCCCCGGAGGGACCGCTCGATGCAGCTTCCGTGCCGCCGCCCGAGGGCGCCGGTGAGCTCGACCCGGAGGAGGGCGTGCTGGAGCCGGTCGGTTCCGTACTCGGGCCGCCTTGAACGCTCGACGACGAGGAGGACCCGGAATCCTGTTCAGCCGAGGAGGACATCGACTGGATCATCGAAGCGCCCATACTCGCGCCGGTCGCGGCGAGCATGCCGCCCAGCACCGCGCCGCCGTTGCCGCCGGCCATCGAACCCATCGCCGGAACGATCAGTCTCGCCAACGCCGGCATCGTCAGGCACGAGAGTGTCAGCAGGATCATTCCGGCGAAGACACCTTGTGCGTCGGTAGCACCGGCGGCCGAGAGGAAAGCGATCCCGTACACGCTGGAAGCGACGAACGGGAACAGTGCGAACACCACCGCCCAATTCCGTAGCTTCGTCCAGGTCTGCATTCCGGCGCTGCCGATTCCTGATGCGGCGGCCGCGATCGGTGCCCATCCGAGGACGAGGCGCAGCATCGCGATCTGCATCATGATGAACACCGCTTGCACGGCGGTTCCGACGATGCCCAAGATTGCGAAGACGAAAATCAAGCCCGGACCCAGGAGAGGGCCGACTTCGGCGACGGCGAGGAGTTTGTTCGCTGCTTCGTCGATGTTCTCTCCGACCATGGCTTGAACCAGCCACACACCCGCTGCTCGGGAGAGTTCGTCACCGGCGAGGATGAGCGGAACCAGAGTCCAGGACGCGAACACTGTGCGGGTCAACATCATTGCCGTTTCTTCGGCATGTTGCTGTGCCAGACGCGATTTGGCCCAGGCGAGTTTGAGTGCGGAGATCCCGACCGAGATCATGAACGCCGCTATCTGGAATATTCGCAAGAATTGGTGCACTTGCCAGACTGTGTTCTCGGTGTCACTGTTTCCGACCGCGCCGGTGACCGAGTTGGTCATCCACCACGTCAGCATGAAGGTGATGCCCTTTTTCCAGCCGTCGAGGAACACTTCGGCGGCCTTGCCGACGCCCGATTTCCACATCCCGTCGGCGAACTCGCCGGCCGCGTCCTGTGGATTGGCAACAGCAGTGCCCAAGTCGCAGAACCGCTCGAGGAACCCACCGACGACCGGTACGGAATCACCGACGTCGCGGCAACCGGCATACATGTCGTCGTCAGCCGGCGGTTGTCCGGTTTCCGAAGTGCCCGGATCATCTGCCGGGGGCTGGGCATGCCCGAGCGCGACCGGCCCGAAGACCAGCACGGCCAGGAGCAGAGCCGCGATCGCAGACAGACGCTTCACCATTGGGTCCACCCCGTCAGCGAAGTGATCGTCTGCGGCGGAAGCTGGGTGGAAGGGCGACGGATCTTCCAATCACCGTCCTGCCAGACGACCTCGAAGCGAGTGGTGAACCAGGAGCCCGGAGTCTTGTCGCGGGCCGCGACCTCCACGACTGCGAACGAGTTGTCAGCGCTCCAACCGGAAATCTTGAATGCCGCTGGGATGTACTGAGGGGGAAGCTGGCTCCAGTCGATCCACTTCTTCGGCGCCCACGACGCCTTGTTCCCCCGTGTCGAGGGTTCGATCTGGTTGTCGAAGACCGCATCGAGTGATTCCTGGTCGATGACCGTCCGCATGCTGATCTGCCAGGCAGCGAGCGCAGCGCCCTGAGGGGTGCGAGCGAAACCCGTGGCCAATGGGCCATCTACTCGAGTGGGACCGTCGGAGGTCGAGAACGGCAGGATGAACGGACCGACTTGCTGCCACATCAACCCCTCCGGAGCGGGGACCGGGTCACCTTCCTTGAACGAGGGGCGATCTGCCGGCGACTGCGGCAACGCCTGACCACGCGGGTTGACGGGGTTGGCGATCACGCGGCCGAACAGATCCGCCGACGGAACGCCGAATGCAGTGCCGCTGTCGGGTTTTGCTGGTGCCGTCGCGGGCGGCTGGGTGGCAGTGGGGGCGCCGGCGCCGGCGGAATCGTCGTCGCGGGTGACGGCGATGAACACGGCGACGGCCACGACCACCGCGAGAAGCGCGCAGAACACGGCAGCGGCGATCCCGGTCGTGCGGCTGGTCGCCAACCACTCGCCGGTGCGGCGAAGGCGCGATCCTTCTGTGGTCTCGCGGGGTTCGGTGCGGTTACTCACGGGTGGCTCCTGAAAAGTCGGGGGAAGATCAGTCGGCGTAGGAGAAGGCGGTGTATCCGTCGAGCGAGGTCAACGGCACTGGATCGGTGGGCGCAGCTTCGGAGGTCTCGGGCTGCGGATCAGGGAGAGTGATCTTCCAATCGCCGTTTTGCCAGATCAGCGAGGTCGGCGACGCAGACAGTGCAGCGTCCGGCATCCGTGTGGCCAGCCACACCACGGCTTGGTCTGGGCTGTAGTCCTCGATGCGGAATCCGGCGAACTGGGCTGTCTGAGCAGGATCGGCTTCGGTGGTGATGGAGGTCATCACCCGCGCCACGGCGTACGCGTCACGGCCCCGGCCAGGGGCGGTCAGCAGTTGTGCGGTCTGCGCCCAGGTCTCGTCTGGTGCGAGTGCGAGACGGCTCTGGCCCTGAATGGCGGCCATCACCACCCCTTGGGGTGTTCGGCTGTATCCGAACGGGATCTTCGCCGAAACGCTCGTCGGTCCGTCGACTGCGGAGACAGGGACAGCGACACCGCGGTAGCTCTCCCACTGCACCTGCTGCGGCGCTGCGCTGGTGTCGACCGCCGCGGTGCCGGTTCCGGGGTCCTCCTGCGACGATCCGCACGCGGTGGCCACCGACAGCGCGAGAGCTGCGGCGACGAGGGCGCCGACGAGGCGGTAACGGTGAATTGCCATGATTTCCTTCTTTTTCGCAAAGTGAGTAGTGGAATCGAGACGGGCTAGATGAGGAGCCATCCCGCCCACGTGATTGCGGAGGCGGTGACGATGGCGCCGATGGCGATCGCGATCAACCGCCGGATTCCGGGGCCGGTGACTTCGCCGTCGTCGAAGCGGTGCGCGACTTCGACACCGGCGCGCATCGCGGCGACGATCAGACCGGCTGCGACGAACCAGAGGAACACGCCGAGCATCTGCCCGAGCGGGACCAGGACGTCTTCGCCGGGCATCTTGATGCCGCCGCCTGCGGCCAGTATCGAAGTACTCACTCCATGAACCAGGTGACGTACGAGGCGGCGGAGGACGTGATGATCGCGCCGACGGCGACACCGACCACCATCATCTTTTCGCCGCGTCCGGCGGTGCCGTCGGCGAACGACTGGGCGAACTTGACGCCGGCCATCATTCCCAGTCCGATCAGGAAAGCTGTCGCCGCCCACAGGCCGACGCCGAGCAGGACCTGAAACTTGTCGCCTGACGGCGGAGTGGTCATCTGAACGTCGATCACGTCCCCGCCCTGTCCAGGCGAGGGGAAGGGCGCGGGCTGCTGAGCGAGGATGTAGGTGTTGAGGGTGTGGAGTGCGTTCATGAGAAAGTGCCTTTCGAGTTATGTTGCGGAAGAACTGATTTCCTTCACCCGAGCTGCTGCTGCGACTCGGATCTGGTCGTGCAGAGCGATCACCGGGGCGACGGGGTATCTCGTCGGGTCACGCGCCGCTTTCTTGTCGGCCGGCAACGTCGAGGACGGAGACCACTCGGGAAGTTCGCGAGGAGGCATGACCCGCCAGGGCTCGAGCCACGGCACGTCCCAGCAGTGACCGGCCAGCGAGCGCGCCAGCGACTCGACGACGGCCAGACGGTTCCGGACCGGCTTGGACAGTGGGCGATCACTGTCGGCGACGGACACGACGCCGAGGATGTGTGTTCCTTCCGGCGTGCCACCGGCGGCGTGTTGCAGAAGCAGTGAATGAGCACGCTCTACGCCGTGCATCGTCGTGCGAAAAACGAGCACCACCAGCGGTGAGTCCGCGTCCGGTAGGTCACCGATGTATCCGGGCCAGCCGCGCTGGCAGTCCCCCGCGTACGCGAGGGAACGCGTCAGCGAGGAGACTCCGGCACCTCCGGTAGCTCCGAGAAGCCAGACAAGCGGCCGGGCGGGGGTCAGAGCCTCACGTTCGATTGGGCCTTCCCAGATCGGAGCGGATTCATCGGTCCCGGGCATCACAGCCCCCGCGATGCGTGGACCGCTCGGCATCGGAGCACCGCGGCGCGGAACATCGGCATATGCGCTGGTCATCGGACCATCACCGCGCTCACGCGCCACACACCGAGCTTGGTGGCGGTCATGTACGCAGCGAACGGAACCCGATCAATCTCCCGGCCGCCGGCATCGACGGCGGTCACCGTCACTGCCACGACTCGTGAGACCTTTGCGGGCTTGTCCTCGGGGTGATTGTCGGCGGTCACCGTCGCCGTGGCCGTGGCCACCGCGTTCTGCTCACGCCAGGACTCCCATTGGCGACCGGTGATCGGTGCCAAAGCAATGAAGGACGACGCGTTGTCGGTGTAGTACCGCTCGTCGAGCAACGGTGCTGCCCGGTTCGCGGCGTCGATCTGGTTGGTGTCCGCCCCGGGGGTGTACGAGAACAGAGCTTGCGCGGCCGCGACCATCACGGCTTCCGGATCGCTTTGATCGACCGAGGAAAACGGTTCCGGCAGAGTGGGATCGGCGGGAACAGTCAATGATTGGGTGGGGCCGCCCTCATCCATCGGGTGGTCGTGGTCATCGCTGCGCCCGCATCCGACAAGTGCGAGAACAGCGAAGGTCATGGCTGCGAATGCGGTCAACCTCATCGGTCTGCGGTCAGTCCGGTTTGTCATCGTGCCTCCTGCGGTTGCGGTTGTGATGCGCCGAAGCGGCGGACGTGCATTTGTTCTCCCGACATCCCTGACAGCGGAGCGATGGTGACGGTCTGGCCTTCGGTCGGAGCGTGAAGCAACATTTCTTCGCCGTTCTCGAGGCCGTAGTAGATGCCGACGTGGTGCGTGTTCGAGGCGGGGCCGAAGAAGATCAGGTCGCCGGGTTGTTTCTGGTCGATGGGGACTTCTGCGCCGCGTGAGTCGTAGAGCTGTCCGGGATCTGCGGTCGATCCGGTGAAGTGCGGCAGGCTGGTTCGTCCGCCGGATGCCTGGTAGACCGCGTACAGCGTCAGACCTGAGCAGTCGAATCCGCCGCCGGTGGGGCCGTTCGTGTCGCCACCGCCCCAGACGTACGGGGTACCGATCCAGCGCGAGGCAGCCAGGATGATGGCTCGTCCGAACTCGCTGGCCGGACCCTCGCCGCCGCCGCTACCGGGTGCGGGCTGCTGATCGTTGCAGGCAGCGCTGCCGCCGTCGGCGACGGCGATGGCTCCACCAGCTGCGATGGATGCGAGGTCGGCTTCGGACATGTTCGCCCCGGCGCCCTTGAACTTGGCCGCCAACGTGGTGGCGATCGGCTCGTCGTCGGCGTACGCGTCCGGGTACAGCGATCCCTGAACGTTCTGTGCTGCGACGGTAATCGGTAGCGATTCCCACCCGCTCTGCTTGGCCAACGCTTCGTAGAATTTGCGTGATGCAGTGGCAGAGTTCATCAGTTCTTCGAGCGTTCCCCACCACGGGTACTGCTGCTGAAACTGATTGACGGAGCCGTGATCTCGTCCGACAGCATCGTGTGGGAAGTCCAGGGATCGGCCCACGTCCTTCTGATCGGCTTCGAGGCGAGGATCGGTGCCGTCATTGGCGTACATGCGAAAGCCGGATTCCTGGCTTGCGGTTGCGAGCGCGACGACGACGCCGCGATCTGGAATGCCCATGACTTCACCGACCGCGACGATCTGCTTCGCGATCGCCAACTGTCGGCCGTCCAAACCTCCGAACCCGGAACCTTCATCACCCGCATCGCCCGAGCCCGGGGAAGTCGGTGCCGGCGCAGCGGGAGCCTCGCCGGGCTCGGCGGCCTTGTCGATCCATGGCTGCGGATCCACCGCGGTACCGGCGCCGTCGGGTAGACGACCCCCGTCCCACACCTCGAAATGAAGGTGCGGCCCAGTCGAGCCGCCGGCATTGCCGATCGCCCCGATCTGCTGACCGCCGCGGACCTGCTCTCCGGCGCGGACCATCACACCGTCGTCGAACATGTGCCCGTAAACCGAGCTGTATACGTGGCCCTCGATTTCGTGATCGACGATGATCCAGTTCCCGAAGCCGTCAGCGGGACCGGCTTCACGAACGCGGCCGTCGGTGAACGCGTAGATCGGGGTACCGACAGGACCCGCACGGTCGAGTCCCTTGTGTTCGGCGCCCCATCGCGGACCGAACGGAGAGGTGTCCGTTGTTTCGGACGACTTGGTGGGCTTGACCAGCGAACCAGCAGCGGCAACCTGCCCGCCCCCGTTTTCGACGGGAGCGCACTCTTCGTCCTCGGAAACGAGAACGACCACCACGGCCATGATCATCAGAAGGAACGCGACGGCTGCGGCACCGACAACGACGATGGCACCGCCGACGCCTCCGCTGCTGCTGTCATCTGACACGAGATGGTCCCTTCGGTTGGAGTGGGACGTCAGTGCGTCCCGGGGTTTGCTGGGCGGCGGCGCAGCAGAGGAGTTCCGTGCGCCGCCGACCGATCACTGCGCGGGCGGTGCGGCGGCAGGCGCCTGGGTGGGAGTCGGGATCTGGGCAGGCGCGAACGCGCCGCCCGGCCCGACGATTTCAGGAGAAACCGCCGAGGTCGTGGCGAACACCGAGCTGGTCAGCGGCGTCGACGACGAGGGGGCCGCAGAGGGCGTCCCGCTCGGACGAGTCGTCGGCGAGGCTGTTTTCGTGGTGCTCGCCCCGGCCGACGTGGATCCGGACGAGAGTTCTTTCGCGAGGGTGGAGAACCACTCGACGGTGAACTTCGCCGGGGTCTGCCCCTGTCCTCCCACGGGAATCGAGTCGTAGGTGCCGTGGTTGCGGGCCGTGTCCCAGTACTTGACCTGCGTTGCCATCTTCAGCAGGTCCTTGTTGTCGGAAATGCCGCGCTGGACTTCGTTGTAGATGTACTTCTGGATCTGAGTGCCGGTGGACGGTGGGAACAAACTCATTGCCGCGTCCCCGACTTTCGCTGCCAAGATGCCCAGTGCAGCAGGGGGATTGGCCATGCCGACGGTGGCGAGGGTGCCGATCGTGTCCAGTGTGAGGACTTTCTTCGCGACCGCGATGCCCGCTTGCAATCCCATGACACCGGTTTTGATGACTGCCCGGATGACATCGGCGTCCGCGTCCGGAGTGGCGGAGCGCGGATCGGAATTCGTGGACAGGCGCCCGAGGATGGTCTTTCCGGACGACTGCACGGTGAACCGGCCGTTGGAGAAGTTGATGTCGTCGTTGACGACGTCGGCGGCGGTACGAATTGTCGCCCCACCCAATGCGCCCGCGAGGTCGACCAGAGTTTTCTGCGGATCCTGCTGCTCGAGGTGCAGCTGCCCAGCGATATTGGTGACCGTGCGGGCCAGCGTCGCATCTTGTGGTGTCGCGCATGCGAGGTCGCCGTCGGTGCAGAACGAAGCGACACGGCCGGCAACAGAGCCGTACCCGGACGAGGCGGCGTAGTTCGGGGCTATGCCGCCGCCGTCAGCAGGGGTCGGGGTGGTCACCGTCAGATCCGACAAGGCAGAGGTGGCAACGCCCTTGGGTGGTGTCGGTGAACTCTGCCCGGACGAGCCGCCGGGGAAGGTACTGGCACCTTGCGGGCGATTCGGGGACGAGAACAATGCACCGGCGGCGAGCTTGTCCGCTGTGATCGGGCCTTTGCCGCTGCCGATATTGCGGATGACGGTGTCCGCTATCTGCGCGCCTTGCGAATATCCGGTCACGGCGATCATCGACGAGGGGCACCGATCGGCGTAGTCGGAGATCGCTTGGCTGGTCTTGTCGACCCCCTCGGTCATCGACTGTTCGTACGTCGCTCCCCGCCAACCGAAGTCGGCGGCGTACGGGACGAGCATCCGTGAGACCTCACCGGCAGCGGACTGGAGCAAGGGCACCATCACCGACATGCCGAGGAAGCCGCTGTCGGCGGTGGGGTCGGCATCCGGCGCGGACTGGTTGGTCCCCTGAACACCGAAGACTCCCAGAGCGGTGCAGGGCATCGGTGCGGAGTCGCCTGAGGTGGGTGCGGCGTTCGCCAGACTGGTTCCTGCCAGTGCGAGGACGACCGTGGCCGTCACCGCTGTGGTGATCCCTCTCGCATATCTCATGCGGATTTCCCTTCGGATGTGTTTGTTCACTGCGTCGGCGCGGCTGCACCGAGGTTTCGTACGTCGGCGGCGAGAGCGGTGAAGTCCTGCTCGACACCGCTGCCCATCGCCGAGGTCGCGATCGGTCCTCCTGCGGCCAACGACCGGTCGTGACCGATCAGGCGCACCGCTCCGATCCGGCCCGCCATATGGGCACTGAGGTGATCGGCCACCGGCGTCGAACCGGGACGGACCTCGACGACGGCCACGACGACCGATGCCAACGTGTGTGCGCCGAGGGTGCTCTCGATCCATTCCAGGACGGAGGGAAGACGGTTCACGGAGTCGCCGCGACTGGACACCACCAGGACGATCACGACCGACGCATCGGCCAGGAGCGGAGCGAGATGCTGTGCACGCAAAGGGTTTCCGGCGTCGTAGATCGGAAAATGACCGGACGCGGTCAGGAGTGAGTGAACGGAAGCGAGTGCCGCAGCGTCGCCGCTCAGTTCCCCGAGCGTGCGGCGACCCCACAGCACCCCGTGCTCGGAGACCCATTGGCCGGGGTTCAGCTCGCGCCCGCAGCCACGCTCGGACAGGTCACCGCCGGCGGGGGTCGTATCCACGGCGGCAGCAGTGACGAGTTCGGTGTGCAATGCACTCGCCAGGCCGACCGCTGTCGTGGTGGCTCCGACTCCACCGGCAACCCCGGCGATCAGCACAGCAGAAGGCGGTGCCAGCGGAATCAGTGCATCTTCTGGCTCGGGCACTTCATCGACCGGGGCTTCTGCCTCGGACCCGGGCACGAGCGGCGGTGCGGTGTCGTCGACCGGTGCCGACGGCTTCTCGTCGGATTCGTTGTCTTCTGTCGGCTCGCCCTCGAGCCAGCCCCCTGCCCACGTCACGGCGTGCCTACGCTCTCGTTGATGGCCGCGATCAGCGTCTTTCCGTCACGCACGGTCGTGCTGATGGTTTGCGCGTATCGCACGATCGCGCCGTCCGCGGCTTTTTGGACCATCTCTACGGCGAAGACACCCGGCTGACCGGACGGGCGGATCAGAACGCAATGCTCGGTGCCGACCGGGACGCCGTCGTCGATGCCGGCTTGCAAGGTCGCCAGTTGGGTGGCCGCAGCTTCCGGAGTGGCGAAGCCTCGCGCTTTGTCCGCATTGCGATCGACGTAGAAGGCGTGCTGAAATCCGAGGATCGCATCAGGGCCAGATCCGGTACCGCCAGGGCCATTCCCGCTGATGACGTCACCCTTGACGCTGCTCGGGCACCAGGACGAGGCGGCCTGCGCCCCGGCGACAGACGTCCCCGCCGCTGGCGGGGCCGTAGTGGTTCCAGGTACTTCGAGGGAGGCTGGAGCGTCCGGTTCGTCGGAACCGGAGGCCAGCGCGATTGCGGTACCGCCGACGAGGACAGCCAGCACGGCCGCAGCGGCTCCCCCGACAGCGGCTTTCGTGCGGCGGCTCCGGCCACGCGCCCGGTCGGATCCAGGGAGAGGTTCGGGGATACCGATCCGCTCCCCCGCATCCGGGGTGGTCGGTGTCTGTTCCGGATCGGTGGCCGGCAGCTCCCATTCCGATGCCCAATCCGGTTGTGTATTCAGATCACTGACAGCGAGAGTGACGACCGGGAGCGTGCGGACAACACCGACGGACCCGGCGATCGGATCGGTCGCCGGTCCGGTCTCGTCCTCATCTACGAGTTCGAATGTGGGAGTGAGGTGTTGGGTGGGTCGGCTCACCGCAGCGACAACGGTCTCCTCTGCCGAGGGAGCGTTGCCGGTGGAAACCGGTTCGCTCTCAACAGTTTCGGCATGGTCGAGTAGGGGGTCGGGTTCTGATTCCTCATCGGGGTTTTCGGACTCGGGCTCGGAATGTACGTCGGTGTCTGGGGTTTGCTCTCCCGTGTCCACTTCGTCGGCGAACTCGGTCGGGTCCAACGGTGGAAACCAGTTCTGACCTGACATGTCGATATTTCCTCTCGTGCAAAGAAAAAGAACTTCGACTAACACCGCCGGGGCCGAAGCCCCGACCCCGGCGGCGGTAGTGATTACGCGGGGGTCGCTCCAGCGGCAGCAGCGCCGAGGGCCTGGCCGATCAGATCGGCGGTAGGTCCGAAGGCGTAATTCGCTTCGACGGCCGCGTTGTCGAGTGCGGCGATGACCTGATCGCCACCGGGCTGAGCGAGGACACCTTCACGTGCGGCAGTGAGCTGCGCGTTGACGTTCTCGGTGATCTGCGGAACGGACGCCACAGCATCGGTGACGACCTGCGCGATCTGCGGGGCTTGCGCCGCCAGCGCGTCACTGGTCTGGGAGGTGATCGCAGGTGCGTCCGGCTCGGGGAGATTCGGCACGTCGATGTGGCGAGGCTCGGCATCGGTGTCACCGGCACCGATTGCTCCCGCCGTCAGACCGCCCACCACAGCGCCGCCCACGGCACTGGGAATCCCGAGAAGCAATCCACCTGCACCGGCACCGATCGCGGTGCCGACGACGCCTGTCGTCGCTTCCGGCAGTGGCGCCGGGAGCGGAACCAGACCGCCCATACCGGCCCCGATCAAACCGCCCACTGTGCCGCCACCCAATGCGCCCACTGTGAACCCTGCGGTTCCGGCAGCCAAGGCACCTGCTGCGGCTCCGCCGAAGGTTGCAGCCGAGACACGCTGTGAACGATCGACGTCGACGCCGACACTGGACCAGAATGTCGCGAACTGTGAAACACCGACAGATGCAGTGTTATTGGTGCGTTCGAGATACTCGTCGGACAACCAATTGGGCTTCGGCCCGACGTAATCACCCAGCTGCAACATTTCGGGCGGTGCTTCGATCGGAGCGATGATCTCGACTTCGGTCGGCAGATGGAGTGTCCCCACGTCGATCGGGTCACCGTAATACTCCGGCGCTACATAGTTCCCGCTGCTATCCCCTGCATTGTTCGGGGACGACTGCCGCGTCGACGGCGAGGGCTTCCACTGAATGTTGTCGTACTCAGCCGGAGGCGGAGTCCAGTACGAGCGATCGGACGTCGGCGCAGGAACCTCAGGGGCAGTAGTAATACCCGGCTGCTCCGACGCAGGCGGAGGCGTCGTAATGCCCGGCTGCGACGGAGCGGTAATGCCCGGCTGGGTCGGCGCTGCGATCGCAACTCCGGCATTGACGAAGGCGGCTCCGACCATCGCCGCCAACGTCACGGCTGCGACCGCACCCGTTGACGGTGACCGATGACGACCACCGGACCGTGGTTTCTTGAACTGCTTCATGACATCCCTTCAATCGTGTTGTTTTGCAAACACTTAGGTGGATTCGTGGACGGGCCGGCCGCGAGAGTTGTGATCTCGGGGCCATTAATCCCGGTAGGACGTACCGGGAAGCTGATGCGCGGCAGAGATCACGCCGCGGCCGCGAAGCGTTTGAAGAAGCTGGACGCGGTCGGGAGTTGGGTGTGTCCGAGTGGGCACCGGCGGAAGAAGCCGGGAATCGGAACGCTCATACAAACGCTGCCCGGACTGCGCCCCATGCAGTGGACGACGTTGGCGAATAGAGGAAGGCAGCGTGCACGAAAAGGTGCACCCACCCGCTTCCCGGGCAGGAGAAGCGGGGTGGGTGCGTTACGGTCCACGTCGCCGGACAGCGCATGGTGGGGCGCTGGGCGAATGGCCGAGTTTGGTTTCGTAGCAAGGCATTCGGAAGCTCTGCGGTCACCCAGAGCTAAACCAGGAGACTCGGGAGTCGCTGGGGTTAACCCAGGGCGGTAGCTGATTTGCGCAGGACTGATACCCACGGCGGCCTCCAGGCGCTGGTTGCGGTTTCAACCAGATCGCCTAGGCTTGGTGCCCTGCGGTCTGGACGCCCATGTGCGTGCTGCACCGTGGGCTGAAAGGGACCCCGGAGGCGGAGAGCGACGCCAATCACAAATCCGTCTCTGGGGCTTTTTGCATGACAAGGACCGGCCCGATTCGTATCTGGCCGGTATTCGTCGTTCAGTCGAGTGTCACGAGCAGGTCGAATGCCGCTCTGTGTGAGAAAAATAGTCAAGATGCCTGCCCCTGCCCGGGAGAAAGTGGGCACGCCTGAATAAGGCTGTGCCACTTGCGTGGTGCTGCATCTGGAACCGACCTCGACAAGATCCAGGAAACCCCCGGGTGGGAGCGCACTCGAAGCGTATTGCAAACCGGCTGGTTTGTGCAACTTATACACGCGCCTTCACCTCGATCCTCGCTACGCTCACTGACGCTCCGCGCTAGCATTGCTGTCAACAATAACACGCAACGATGACGCGGGCTAGTGGCGGGTACCACTCCAGGGAGGCGCAAGAATGAGCGAGCGAGCAGGCGATCTGACCCCAGGAGTTGATGAAGTGCCACGGAGTGGAGTGCGCGGCTTTCGGGCCGACAGGCTCCGTGAGTTGCGTGTCAAAGCGGGGCTGACGCCAGACGATTTGTCTGTGCGAATAGGGTCCAGCCGTCAGTCCGTTTCCCATTGGGAGACGGGGCGTTCCACGCCAGCTCCCCCGGTGCTCAAGCAGATTGCACAGGAGCTCGACGTGTCGATCAGTGTGTTGGTTCCGATTCCGGACAACAGATTGCGCATGGGTGACCTTCGGGTGCGTGCCGGCCTAACTCAAATCCAAGCTGCCGAACGTCTTGGAATCTCGCCCACCTCTCTTGCCGAGATCGAAAAGGGCATGAAACCGGTTAATGACCAGCGTGTCTCCGCGATTGCGGAGCTTTACAACGTCGAGACGGCGCAGGTGGTCGAAGTTTGGGAACGTGGCCGTGAGACACGCGAGACACGCGCAAGATCTAAGTAATAAATCACGCAACAAAATCACGCTCCCGCGGCATTATTTCGGTGATCTAACATTCAGTGCGGCGTGTCACGCGAACGAAACCGCCAACTTGGCGCAAGATGGCGGTGAACCTGGCGCACGTTCAGGCGCAGGATCGAAAGGAGAGGCATATGCCTAACCCAAGTAAAGGCAATCGCACTCGCGTGTCGACACGCCTTCCTGTGGACGTGGCCCAGGCGCTCGAAGAGCTTCGGGCCAAGACGGGTGTCAGTTCGGAGAGCCAACTCGTAGCCGATGTCTTGGCACTGGTAACTGGTCACTCTGAACTCGTGGTCGAGCTTGACCAGGGAATCCTGTTCGATCTTGGACTCGATCAGAAGCTGCACCGTGAGGAGGTTCTGCCGCTGACTGCGTAGCGAAACCCCTTCTCCGGCAGGAGAATACGTGACAATTTCACACGCTTTGCAGTAGCACGAACCCCCTAGAAATCGAAAATCCCCCGGCGGGCAGGCCGAGGGTTTCGAAGTGGGTGAGAGGTTGAGCTGGTAACTCGCGCTCTCGGTGGTACTGCGCTTCCCCGAAGGGACAGTCTTGGAGGACTGGTCTCAGGGTACATCGCGCCCTGTTGCAGATTCAATAACTGATTTTTCGCGTGTCTTGGTGATGAAGCACGCGCCCACATCCGAACAACGCCCGTACTGCGGGAGCAGCCCCACGCGTCGCCGGTACGGCACAGCCCGCGCACCCCGCACAGTCCGCGGGCACGTACGCGGGCATCAGTGCCAATCGCTCACACCGATGTTCATCAAGGCCCTTGGCGGGCCGAAAGAAGCGTGCCGGCGGTACTGCCAGATGCGGCTCGACCTCGGCGACGGCGCATACAACGGCATCCCCATCTGGCAGGGCGCTCAGCACTGGGTGGAAATCGCTGTCCGCGAGGCATATACGGCCGAATACAAAAACATTCGCCCCGCCCTGGTCAAAACGACAGGCGGCGGAATCAGCCTCAAGACTCTCCTAGCTGTCGCCACAGTCATGGCGTCAGTCGCTGAGTTCGACACTGGCCGTGAATCACGTTTGTCTCTCGATAAGACCATCGAACGCACGGGCAAGGGTGAGAGAACCGTGCAGCGTGCCCGTCATGCCCTGAAACTGCTTCGAGTGGCCACCGAGGTCTTCCGTGGACGGCTTCGTAGGAAGAAGGGTGAACGACAGGGTTCATACCGGGTGGGCGACAAGGGCCGAGGATGGGCCTCAGTCTGGGCACTTCACCCGCGCAAGCCTGTGGATAAAACCCGTGTCTACGTGGACGGATCTATAAAGATGGCACCCCATCCCCGTAGGGGTCATCTTTTATCTCTTCCCTCTCGTAGAGAGGTTCTTAATACAAAACGATCTGTGAATAAACGAGCCGCTCCGCGGCGCAAGGAGTCCAAAGCTGAGGTCGAGAAGGTCGAAGCCATCCGGAAGGGCCTGTTGCTTGCATCCAAGTGGCTCAGCAATTCGCGAACGCCGGTCTGGGCGCGGCGGCACACCCCCCGAGGGTGGGCATCGGCACTGACCGAACTAGCCGCGCACGGTTGGACGGCAGCGGATCTGAACGACACGATCGACGCCTGGGCGAACGCCCAGAACATGGTTCCGACCCCGAAACACCCCATCGCATTCATCCGTTGGCTCATGAAGCAGCAGGATCTGGCCTTCGCGCCGCATGTTCTCGCTCAGATCGCCGCTGACCAGGAGAAAGCTGAACGTGAACGCCAGTCTGCGGCGTTCGAGATGGAGCGAGAACGCTACGCATGGGCCGCGCCCGAGGACTCCCCCGGCCGCCAAGCAGCGCGTTTCGTTGCTCGCCGAGCAGCCGACACGGCTCGCCGCCGCAAAGTGGATACCTCAGCTCGTGAGAACGCCGCGCAGCCTGTGTGGATCACGCATTTGCGCGACCTCGGACCACAGTGAGCAGCCGCGATCAGCTTTCAGTGAGCGGAGAAATCTGCACGATCGCCAACCGCTCGGTCAAAGGTCCTGGGTACGGGCTGATCCGCAAAGTCGACGGACGCCAATCATCATTTTCAGTACGAAGACGTGCCACGACGTGGACCGGATCGGTCGAACCCAGATTGAACTTGTCCTGGGCCGAAGACAACAGATGTCGATCGTCAGCGTGGATGACCTGGTTCGCGCCAGGTATGTCGCGCCACTTCACCCACGGCGCTGGTTCGGGCAACCACAACGCCAACACGGCGGTCTGTGTGCAGAACACGGCCGTGTAGATGCCCGAATCCTTCACACTCTCCTGCAACCCCAACTCAGCGAGTGTCGGCCGGCGCGGCGGCGTCGTATCGGTCACGTCGTGCCAGAGCAACCGCAACCCGCGCTCGCCTTCCTCCACACACCCCCGCACCCACATATGCCAACGCATCACGCGGCCGTCGGCGTGCAGGACACTCATATCGGCGTCGAAGGTCTGATCGTCGACCGGATTGAGGCCGGCCGCGAGCATGGCCTCCGAATCGTCGAATTTGATCGCCTTCGCGTAATACTCCGCAGGCGTGCGCTCCGGAACGTGATCCTCGGGCTTAACTCCCGACATCAGCGCAGCTTCGAGGGTTTGCGCGATGACGAAGCGATCGAGCAGCCAGGAGAACCCGGAAACGATTCGCGGCGGTGTCGGCGTGACGTCGGGGTCGCCGATCCACAGCTGAACAGCGTGAACCTTGCCTGTCGGGCCGAGAACAGGCAGGCATTCGATCCGGTAGCTCCGCTTGTCTCGGGCGCTGTCGAGGGCCGGCAGGACGATCTTGGTTCCGCTGCTTCGAACCTGGTCGATGATCGGGTCGAGCCGAACGTCCACGCTCGGTGAGAGCCGTTTGGTGGTTGCCCAGTTCTTGACGTTGCCACCGACGCTGACGACGGTTGGACTCTTGCCAAGCGTTTCGATCAAATGCCACTCGTTCACAGACACCTCGCTTACCGCTGCCCCCCGCCCCCGCGGGAGCTGCCCCACCCGGGAAGACCCGGACAATTACGGCAACTCGGCAGACTACCGGCCAGTAGCGTACTCGGCGTTACAGACGTTGCAAGGAGAGCTCAAGCCCGACCGGCTTGAGCGTCAGCGCTTCTCGGACGTCCAACTTGTATTCCGGATCCGACTGAAAGCTGTAGCGCTGCAATATCGTTGCCAGCGACAGGACCGCTTCGTGCAAAGCGAACTGCCGACCGATGCAGGACCTTGGTCCTGTTCCGAAAGGTCGGTAGGCGTGAGCTGGGCGTTTCTTCACATTCTCAGGTTTGAAGCGGTCCGGATCGAAGGATTCTGGATCCTCACCCCACACCGGGTCGCGGTGCAGCTGCGGGAGGAGCACGAATACCCACGATCCCTTCGGCATCGCGTAGCGACCACCCAGAGTCGTGTCGGTTCGGACCTTGCGGAAGTATCCCGGAGCGCTCGGCCACAAGCGCAGCGTCTCGTCGACGACTCGGCGTAGGTACCGCATTTTGGCGACGTCTTCGAAGGCCGGTGTTTCACCACCAGTGATGTCTGCGACCTCCGCACGAGCAGCGTCAGCGATCTCGGGATGCCGAGCCAGGAAGTACAGCGCGAAGGCGATAGTGCCGGCGGTTGTCTCGTTGCCAGCGACCAAAAACGTCAGGACCTGGTTCCGAATGTTCACCGGGTCCAGCTTCTCCCCCGTCTCTTCGTCGGTGTTGTTGAGCATCAGGTCGAGCAAATCGTCCTGATGCTCCCCCGGCTTGGCCTGACGCTCGGCAATCACATCGTCGACGACCGTCCGAACAAACGCGATGTCCTTCTCGTATTGCAGGTCAGCGCCGTTTCCGCGCAATTTACGCAGGAACGGAATGTCGTTGGAGGTGCGGTTCACGTGCTCGAGAACCCTCGACATAGCACCGACGAACGGGTGCTCATCGCCATCGAACGACGCGAAGTCATAGCCGAAGCCAGCCAGTCCGATCACGTCCAAGGCGAGCTTGTTCGCATCAGTGGTGGCATCGATCTTTCCGCCGGCGGCCGCGGCCGCATCCCACGAGGACGTGAGTCCGTCCAATGCTCTCAGCATCGACGGGTGGTACTTGCGCAACGCTGCCTGGCTGAACCCGGCGTTGAGGATGTTGTGAGCTTTCTGCCAGTTGGGTTCGGAGTTGAAAGCGGTGAAAAGGCCGTCTTCCGCGACTGCACGCAGCTTGCGGATCGGCAGACCCACCGATTTCGCCCACAAAGCCTCGTTGTTGACCTCTGCGACCAGCTCCACACCCGAGACCACGGTCAGTCGGTGATTGATGATTTTGCGCTCGAAGATCGGCCCCAGCCTCGAAGCCATGACCATTTCCTTCTGGACCGGCTTCACCGAGTCGACGCTGAGCAAGTCCCCCAATCCAGGCAGCCTCCAGGCCGGCGAGGGGATCGACTCAAACTCGAGGGCAGGCTTCACCGCGACCTCATCGGTCGGTGTCTCACTGCTCGGGTACGGGCACTTGTCGGAAGACATGGTGGACAGTCTTGCATCAGTTTCCGAGCGGAGGCCGCCACGGCGCAAAATGCGCGATGAACGCAAAGGTCGACTGGAGACTGGTTTCTCGAACTTTGCACTCTCAAAGTTCGTCCCCAAGAGAAGCTGAATTGCCCTTGTCCTCTGCGCGAAGTCTGTAGCTTTCCTGACAATCCGCACTGCCCCGATCAATCTGAAAAACTCCTTTGAACAGGCATTTTGCAGACGTATATACGGAGTTCCGTATATACGGGTATGTGCTTGCCCGTGGCGATCGAAACTTGCTTCGACCCGCGTATTCGCCCCGGCAGTTGGGCCGCAAAGGGCCAGGCGCGATCTAGGGTTCCGAGATACCTTTCAATGATTTTGCGCGGACATACGCAAATACGGAAATCCGTAAATGCGATTATGCGGAAAGTCGTGTACGCTGAAATCCGCAGCTCCGCAGCTCCGCATCTACGGAATTGCGGATACACGCATCTCCGTATATCAGCGTTTCCGCAGCAATGTGTCGCACCGCCAGTCTTCGATTTCGACAACTTGAACGCAGCGCCCCGTGAAACGGTTCGGGGTTCTGCTGCAACCACTCGGAAGGAGTGCAAATGCTTGTATTTACGGTTACGAACCTCAAAGGAGGTTCAACCAAGACCACTACGGCGGCCTACCTGTTGCACGCATTGCACGAGGCCGGCCTGAACGTACTGGGCGTGGATGCGGACGGGGAGAACGAATCGCTGCTGAGCTGGCAAACGCTGGGGGATTGGCCCTTCCCCGTAATCGGTATGCCGGTGAACAATCTGCACAAGCAGCTACCCGGCATCGCCAACAACAAATACGACGCCGTCGTGATCGACACGCCACCCATGAAGGAACAGCGGGGAATCGTGCTCTCATCGATGCGGATTGCAACTCATGTCATCTGCCCGCTCGCGCCCACCACCATGGAATTCGCCAGACTGCCCGCGGTGCGCGAACTACTCGAAGAGGCAAATGATCTGCGAGGCGATGGGACAGCAGATCCGATCTTCGCGGTGCTCCTCACTCGCACCATCCCGAACGCCAGTTCCACTGATGTGTTCCGCGAAATGATCACGGAGGCCGGCGATCACGTACTCAGGGCGACAGTCGGCCGGCGCGAACAGTTCGCTCAGGCATTCGGCCTCCCGATCGACAACGCAGCAAACACCGCCTACGGCGATGCAGTAGAAGAGCTTTTGGAAATCGGAAACGAGGATGCGGCATGAGCAACGCCAAGGATCGGATACGCGCAAGCGCCGAGAGGGCACAAAGTGCAGCGAAGAGGGTTCCAGAACCAACGCCTGACGTGATCCCTGAACGGGAACAGTCCGTTGCGATGGAAAGCCCTCAGACTGCAACGAAGAAACGCGAGCAAAACGTCGTTCCACCCTTGCAGCGAAGTGTGCGCAAGAACGTGGACTTGTCACCGGACCAGAACGACAGGCTCGGAGATTGGCAACGCGCAGCAGCCAGAGACTTGGGAGTTGCTCGAGTGACTGCCCAGGAGATTCTTGTCGTCTTGGTTGAACGTCTGTTGGCCGACGAAACCCTCAGTAACCGGGTGAAACGTGACGTTCTCGCTCGACGTTGACTCTATTTCTTATTTACGTATATCCGTAGATGCGGATATACGTGAAAGCTGAAAGGAGCCCCACCGGGAGGCAACCCGGCGAGGCCCCAGACCGGGAACCCTTGGAAGGAAAAAACCCGATCATGAACGACTTTAGCCTCCGGGCTGCCCGCATCCAGCTAGGCGCATTGCTTGCCGCACTCGCACTCGCGATCGTCATCGCACTCGGCATCACTAGGGGGTCGGGGAGCAGATTGACGAAATCCGGCGCTAAGGGGCAATCGCCGAGCGACCTTGCGCTGTAGGTGATTTCATGTCGTCGTGACTGATGAGGGCGGCTATGGCCGGTTCGGTGCGTTGTCTCGGCAGGAGCTGGAGCGTTACTGCTACTTGGATGACGAGGACCGGCGGCTGATCGCTGCGCGGCGGCGCGACTACAACCGTCTGGGGTTCGCGGTGCAGGTGGTGACGGTGCGTCACCTGGGAATGTTCCTGGCTGATCCGCTGGATGTCCCGCCCGCGTTGATCGAGTATCTGGCCGAGCAGTTGGAGATCTCCGATCCGTCGATGGTGAAGCGGTACACCGATCGGGAGAAGACCAAGCTCGAACACGCCTGGGAAATCCAGCAGGTGTACGGACTCAAGCCGTTCGGCGAGATGGAGTCGGAGCTCACGTCGTGGATCGTCGACCAGGCGTGGATGACCGGCGACGGACCGAAGGCGATCTTCGGCGACGCAGTGACATGGCTGCGGAAGCGTCAGGCGCTGCTGCCGGGGATCACCACGTTGGAGCGGCTGATCGGCGACGGCCGCAACGCGGCGGACGCCCGGTTGTGGCGCCAGCTCGGCGAGCAGCTGACCTCGGAGTCCGCGTCTGCCTTGTTGCGGCTGCTGGAGGTTCCTGCGGAGGGCGGGCAGAAGGTCAGCGAGCTGGAGCGGCTGCGCAAGGGCGTGTTCAAGGCGTCGTCGAAGGGGATGCTCGCGGCGCTGCGCAGGGTTGTCGACCTGCAAGCGGTCGGGGTGGACAGCATCGACGTGAGGGCGATCCCGCCGCGTCGGTTGACGGGGTTGGCGACCTACGGGTTGGCGAGCAAGGCCGCCGCGCTGCGGCGGCTGCCCACGCGTGAGCAGCGCTTGGCGGTGCTGGCCGCGACGGTCGTTGTGTTGAGCGCGCGGGCGGTCGACGACGTGTTGGAGACCTTCGACATGTTGATGACGACGAAGCTTCTGTCCAAGGCCGAGCGGGAGTCTCGCGAGGAGAAGCTGCGTCGCTATCCGAGGGTGTCACGCAACGCAGGCAAGCTCGCGGCAGCGGTGAAGGTGCTGCTGGAGATGGTCGAGGTCAACCAGGACGTCGGGCTGGGCGTGGTGTTGGACATGATCGAGAAGACCGTCACCCGGGCCGAGTTGCGGCACGCGGTCCAGGCGGTCGACGAGCTGGTGCCCGCCGACGACGCGGAGCTGGATGGGCAGCGGTTGATCGAGTTGGCCGGCAAGTTCGCCACGGTCCGCCCGTTCCTGTCGATGCTGATGGACACGATCGAGTTCGGCGCGACCAGTGACGGCGCCGCCGTCCTGGCGGCAATGAAGACCCTCGCCGAGCTGCTGACATCCAGGTCGTCGGGCAAGATCCCGGCAAACCTGCTGGACGCCCGCAAGGTCGACCACGACTTGATCGTCGGCGCGTGGAAGCGCTTGATCTACACGCCGGGCCGACCGGAGGGCACCGTCGACCGGAACTCCTACACGATCTGCGTGTTGGAACAGTTCCACCGACACCTCAAGCACCGCAGCATCTTCGCGGTGCGTTCGTCGCGGTGGCGCGACCCGCGGGCGCACCTGCTGGCAGGCGAAGCCTGGGAGGCTGCGCGTGACGCCGGCATGAACGCGCTGGGCCTGCCCGCCGCGCCGACGCAGCTGCTGACCGATCACGCGACGGCGTTGGAGACCGCTTATCGGGAGTTGGCCGCACGGCTGGGCGAGGACACCCCAGCCAGCATCGACGCCGACGGCAAACTGCACGTCGCCGCGCTGGACGCCAAGGCCGAGCCCGCGTCGCTGGTCGACCTGCGCCGCCGGGTGGAGGCGATGATCCCGCGTGTGGACCTGCCGGAACTGGTCACGGAGGTGATGAGCTGGCATCCCGGTTTCACCGAGGCGTTCACCCACACCTCGGGCAACGAGGCCCGCGTCGCCGACCTCGGCTTGTCGGTGGCGGCCGTGCTCTGTTCCTATGCGATGAACGTCGGGTTCAAACCGGTGACAACGCCTGGTGTCGACGCCCTGACCAGGGATCGGCTGCTGCACGTCGACCAGTGCTACGTGCGGGCCGAGACCATCGAGGCGGCCAACGCCGTGCTGGTCGACGCCCAGGCCGACATCCCCCTGGCCCAAGCGTGGGGCGGCGGGCTGGTCGCCTCGGTGGACGGGATGCGGTTCGTGGTGCCCGTGCGCACCCATAACGCCCGCCCGAACCCGAAGTACTTCGGCCGGAAACTGGGCATCACCTGGTTGAACATGCTCAACGACCAGTCCGCCGGGCTGGCAGGCAAGGTGCTGCGCGGAACACCTCGCGATTCGCTGCACACCATCGACGTGATCGTGTCCCAGCACGGCGGGCGGATTCCGGAGGTCATCATCACCGACACCGGGTCGTATTCCGACATCGTGTTCGGACTGCTGCATCTGATCGGCCGCCAGTACCGGCCGCAGCTGGCGAACCTGCCCGATCAGCGGTTGTGGCGCATCGACGCCCGAGCCGACTACGGGCCGCTGGACAAGGCGGCGCGCGGGGTGATCGACACCGCCAAGATCGCCGCGCACTGGGAGGACATGTGCCGGATCGCGGTGTCGATCCACTCCGGTGAGGTGTCGGCGCACGAGGTCACCAGGATGATCTCCCGCGACGGGCAGCCGACCGCGTTGGGCCAGGCCATCGCCCATTTCGGGCGGATCTTCAAGACCCTGCACATCCTGCGCCTGGCCGACGACGAACCTTACCGGCGCGAGGGCAAGGCCCAGTCCAATCTCGTCGAGGGTCGTCACGACCTGGCGCGCACGATCTATCACGGCCGCAAGGGCGAGATGACCCGCGCCTACTACGAGGGCATGGAAGACCAGCTCTCGGCGCTGGGATTGGTGCTCAATTGCGTCGTCGTGTGGAACACCGTCTACGAGAACCGCGCCCTCGCCGCGCTGCGAGCCGGCGGATACCCGGTGCTCGACACCGATGTCGAGCGATTGTCGGCGTTCGTGCGCGCCCACATCGGCATCGACGGGCACTACAGCTTCCACCTGCCCGACCCCAACGGAGTTCACCGACCGCTGCGCGACCCGGACGCCGACGACGACGAGTAGCGCGAGTCGAAGGGTGGCGGATGACCGCTCAGGACCTGACGACGCATGTCGGCGGAAGTCTCTCCTGAGCCGCGAAACAGGCCACGGCCTGCACCTCTACCTCCGACCTGACCCAACAAACTACCGCTAGATTACGGTCACGGAGAGCGTCAGTTTGTCGCTGTGCGGCACGCCCGTCCGGTCGAGGAAGTCACACATGTCATCGATCATCGGCTGCATGAGCAGCTGCCCCAGCTGACGAACCATCAGCCCGATGACCTGTGAGGACTCGGATCGCCGTGTCGAGGTCTTGCCCGAATAGCGGAGTTTGGAGATCTCTCTGCGACTCAGGTCGGTCAGCCGCTCGAGTAACTCGCTCTTTCCCTGCGGATCGAGCACAGCGCGCCGGATGTAGTTCACCACCGTCGGATGCGTCGCGAGCATGTGCCGCACCGCCTCGTCTCGAGCGGCGGCGACCTGCGCTGGGGCGCCCTCGTCCGGCACAGAGGCGATCGCCAGAGCGTAATAGTCGACGACCAGTTGCTCGACGGCGACGCGTAGCCCGTCCTTGGTCTTGAAGTGGTGCTGCACCAATCCCACGGCGACCCCGGCGGCGGCGGCGACGGCGCGCATCGAGACGCGATCCTCGCCGCGCTCGGCGTAGAGGTCGAGCGCGGCGTTGCGAATGCGGGCCTTCGCGGTGAGGTCCTCGTCACTGGCGCGGGGGTCGGTCACAGAAATTGCCTCCTATCAGAGAAAAAAGCATACACCCTTGACATTAGACAGTACATGCGCATTAATGGCTATACATCAGTATAGTCAAAAAGGGGTTGATGATGTCGCAGTCGAGTTCGCTGCAGGGCGTGCAGGTGGTGTCGCTCGCGATCAATCTGCCGGGCCCGCTCGCCGCCGCGCGGCTACGGGCGCTGGGCGCCACCGTCACCAAGATCGAACCGCCGGCCGGCGACCCGCTGCGGGCCGTGGCGCCGACGTGGTACGACGAGCTCACTGTGGGCCAGCGGGTCGTGACCCTCGACCTCAAGGACCCCGCTGATCGGGCGGTGGCGGCGCGCGAGCTGTCGCGTGCCGACCTGATGCTCACCGCCATGCGCCCCTCGGCGCTGGTCAAGCTCGGCCTGGACGAGTTGACCGCGGCGAATCCGCACCTGTCGCATATCGAGATCGTCGGGCACGACGGGATCGCGGCGGAGCAGCCCGGCCATGACCTGACGTACCAGGCCCTGCACGGCACTCTCCAGCCGCCGACGATGCCGACCGTCCCGGTGGCCGACCTGCTCGGCGCCGAGCGCGCCGTGTCCGCGGCCCTGCTCGCCCTGCGCGTGGCCGCGGAGTCCGGCGTGGGACACCGCGAGCGGGTCGTCCTCGAACAGGCGGCCGCCGACGCCGGCGCCGCAGTTCGGCACGGTCTGATGGGAGCGGGCGCGCCGCTCGGCGGGGCGCATCCCGGTTACCGGATCTACTCCAGCTCCGACGGCCACGTCGCGCTGGCCGCGCTCGAGCCGCACTTCTGGGAGCGCGCCCGCGCCGGTCTCGGTGTCGAGGGCACCCAGGAGGAGCTCGAGCAGACGTTTCTTTCCAAGCCGACGCGCGAATGGGAGGAGGTCGCGAAGCGCCTCGACATTCCCCTGATCGGAATCCGCGATTCGGCACCCCGTAATTCAGCACAAGGAGCTTTGTCATGAGTGTTCGCGAGGCCGTTATCGTCGGCGCGGTCCGGACCCCGGTCGGCCGTCGCGGAGGGATCCTCAGCGCATGGCATCCGGTGGACCTGCTCGGGCAGACGCTGCGGGAGCTTGTGGCCCGCGCCGGCGTCGACCCCGCCGCGATCGAGGACGTCATCACCGGCTGCGTCATCCAGCACGATGTCCAGTCGGGCAATCTCGGCCGCCACGCGGTGCTCGCCGCCGGGCTGCCCGAGTCGGTCCCCGCGGTGACGATCGACCGCCAGTGCGGTTCAGGGCAGCAGGCGGTCAGCTTCGCCGCCCAGGCGGTGATGGCGGGTTCCCACGACCTGGTGATCGCCTGCGGCGTCGAGTCGATGTCACGGGTGCCGATGCCTCCGGCGTTCCTGCCCGGCGCGCCGCTCGGCCCGCAGTACAGCCCGCGCGAACTCGACCGCTACGACGGTGGGCTGATGGCGCAGGGCCCGTCGTCGGAGCTGATGAACGAGAGGTTCGACCTGAGCCGAGCGGCGTTGGACGCGTTCAGCGCTCGCAGCCACGAGCGGGCGCACGCCGCGACGCGGGCCGGGAAGTTCCGCGACCAGATGGTGCCGATCACCGCCGACCCCGACGACCCGACCGGTCCGGTCATCGACTCGGACGAGGGCATCCGCGAGCACATCGACCCCGCCAAGATGGCGAGCCTGAAAGCCGTGTTCGGCGCCGACGGGCGGACCACGGCGGCCAACTCCTCGCAGATCAGCGACGGCGCGGCCGCGCTGCTGATCGCCGACCGCGAGTACGCCGAGCGCAACGGCCTCATCCCACGCGCCCGGTTCCGCGCGCTGTCGGTCGCCGCCGCCGACCCGATCATCCAGTTCACCGCGATCCTCGACGCCGCCCACAAGGCGCTCGGCCGAAGCGGGTTGGCCGTCGAGGAGATCGACCTGTTCGAGGTCAACGAGGCCTTCGCCGGTGTGCCGCTGATCTTCCAACGGGAATTCGGCGTCCCGGACGACAAGCTGAACGTCAACGGCGGCTCCGTCGCCCTCGGCCACCCGCTGGGCTCGACCGGAGCCCGGATGCTCACCGACCTGCTCTGCGAACTCGAACGCTCCGGCAAGAGGTTCGGCTTGCAGACCGTCTGCGAGGCCACCGGCACCGCGAACGCCACCATCATCGAACGCATCTGAGGACGTCATGAGCCACGAGATCGTGAGGGGCCTGCCCTCCACCCACGGCGACCACTATCAACTCAACACCACCACCATCATCCGGCACGCCGCGCGCACCTATCCCGAGCAGGAGATCGTGTACCGCACCGCGGACGGCGGCTGGGACCGGTACACCTACGCCGATGCCTACGCGCGAATCCAACGAAGTGCCAATGCACTTCGCTCGATCGGCGTCGGGCCGGGCGATGTGGTCGGGATCCTCGACTGGAACAGCAAGCGGCACTACGAGCTGTACTGGGCGATTCCCGGCCTCGCTGCCGTGATGTTGCAGATGAACCTGCGTTTGGCGCCAGAGGATCTCGCTTACGTCACCGGACACAGTGATGCATCGGTGGTCCTCATCGACGAGTCGCTGCTTCCGGTTGCCGAGGCGCTGGCACCGCATACGCCGAACGTGAAGACGTGGGTGGTGATGACCGATAAGCCGCTGGCCGACATCACCACCACGCTCCCGCACGCGGTGCACTGGGAGGACCTGCTCGCGGACGCCGGCCCGGAGATCGACTGGCCGGTCATCGACGAAACCTCCTCCTACAGCGCGTGTTACACCACCGGCACCACCGGCAGGCCCAAGGGCATCTACTACTCGCATCGCGGCATCTACCTGCACACCCTCGCCGAGGTCGCCGGACTCGGGATGAGCAGCGACGATGCCGTCATGCTCATCACGCCGATGTTCCACGGCCAGGGCTGGGGCCTACCCCAGGCGGCCGCCTACAGTGCCGCAAAAATCGTGCTGCCCGGTCGCTACATCGCCGAGGACACATCCGTCCTCGTGGACGCGATGATCGCGGAGCAAGTCACCGTCGCAAACGGTGCGCCGGCGATCTTCCAGCCCATGATGAACTACATCAAGACGCTTGCGGTCGCACCGGACTTCTCCCGCGCGCGGCTGCTGTCCGGTGCCACCGAGCCGCCGCTGTCGCTGATGCGCGACTTCCACGACATCACTGGAGCCGACGTCATCCACGCCTACGGCGCCACCGAGACCACCCCTCTGGTCGCGGTGAACCGGGGACTGAAGCCCTCGCTGCGCGGTGTGATCTCGGACGAGGAGAAGTGGGATCTCAAGCGTAAGCAGGGTTTGCCGGTCAACGGCATCGACATCCGGATCGTCGACGCGGAAGGCAACGATCTCCCGCACGACGGCACGAGTCAGGGTGAAGTGCTGCTGCGCGGACCGTGGATCATCGAGCGCTATCACAAGCTCGACGACGACGCCGACAAGTTCCTCGACGGGTATTGGCGTAGCGGCGATGTCGGGACCATCGACCCGAATGGTTACTTGAAGATCACCGACCGGATCAAGGACGTGGTCAAGTCGGGTGGCGAATGGATTTCCTCCATCGACATGGAGAACGCACTCGTTGCCCATCCGAAGATCGCCGAGGCGGCCGTCATCGGCGTCCCGCACCCGAAGTGGCAGGAGCGTCCAGTAGCACTCGTCGTGACGACCGACGGGCAGGAACTTCCACTGTCGGAGATCCACGAATTGCTCGCCGATGCATTCGCCAAATGGCAATTGCCCGAGACCGTCCTGTATCTGGACCAGCTGCCCCGCACCAGCGTCGGCAAGCTCGACAAGAAGGCCATGCGCGCCGCGCACACCAACGTCTACGAGGACGTCCGATGAACCCCGACAACGCCCCGCTACGCACGGCCCGCGACAGCCACCTCCTGATCCTGGAGATCAACCGGCCCAAGGCTCGCAACAGTCTGAACGAGGCGGTGCTCACCGCCTTGAACACCGAGCTCGTCGCGGCTCGGCACGACGACGAGATCCGTGCCATCGTGCTCACCGGCGCCGGCGGGATCTTCTGCGCCGGAGCCGACATCACCAATTTCGACGCCATTCGCGACCAGTCGCTGCTCGGCGATCGAGCCGCGCTGGGCGGCACCATCTGGGCCGACCTGGGCCGATTCCCGAAGCCGGTCCTCGCTGCGGTCGAGGGCCTCGCACTCGGCGGCGGCTGCGAGTTGGCGCTTGCCTGCGACATCGTCATCGCCGGCGAATCCGCCAAGTTCGGTGTCCCGGAGGTGAAGCTCGGCGTGATCCCGGGCGGCGGCGGAACCCAGCGCCTGATTCAGGCCGTCGGCAAGTCCAAGGCGATGGCCCTACTGCTCACCGGCGACTTCCTGTCCGCACAGCGGGCGTGCGCGGCCGGCATCGTCGCCGAGACCGTCCCGGACGGCACCGCCCTCGAAGCGGCGGTCGCCATGGCGCAGCGGATCGCCGCCAACTCACCGCTCGCGGTGGCGCTGGCCAAGGATGCCGCCCTCCAGGCCCTGGAAACCTCTCTGGCGCAAGGACTCGAGCACGAGAAGCGCAACTTTCACGTTGCCATCCATTCCGCCGACAGCCGCGAGGGCCAGGCCGCGTTCCTCGCCAAGCGCGCCCCCGAATTCACCGGAAAGTAGGACCGATCATGAGCGAGCTGTTCCCCGATTACCGCTCCCCGTGGGAGACCGACGATCAGGCGCTGCTGCGTAAGCACGCCGCCGAGTTCTTCCGCAAGGAAGCCACCCCGAACCAGGACCGTTGGGCCGCGCAGCACCAGGTCGACCGCGAGTTCTGGACCAAGGCCGGCGCCGCGGGACTGCTGTGCCTCGACATCGCCGAAGAATACGGCGGCGGGGGCGGCAACTTCGGCCACGAGGCGATCGTGCAGCAGGAGATCGCCTACGCCCACGACACCGCGTTCGGCTTCGCCGTGCACTCGACGATCGTCGCGCACTACATCGCCGCCTATGCCACCGAGGACCAGAAGAAGCGCTGGCTATCGAAATGTGCGAGCGGTGAGAGCGTCCTCGCCATTGCGATGACCGAACCCGGCACCGGCTCGGACCTGCAGGCCGTACGGACCACCGCGGTTCGCGACGGCGGCCACTACGTGATCAACGGCTCGAAGACGTTCATCTCGAACGCGTCGCACTGCGACCTGCTCGTCATCGTCGCCAAAACGGACCCGAGCCAAGGTTCCAAGGGTATCTCGCTGCTCGTCGCGGAGACGGAGAATCTTCCGGGGTTCGAGCGTGGGCGGGTGCTGGACAAGATCGGCCAGCACGGCCAGGACACCCGCGAGTTGTCGTTCACCGACATGCGGGTGCCGGCAGCGAATCTGCTCGGCGGCGTCGAGGGGCAGGGCTTCTACCAGCTGATGGGTCAGCTGCAGCGTGAGCGGCTGATCCTCGGTGTCGGCGGTGTCGCGGTGGCCGAGGCCGCGGTGGCGGAGAGCATCAGGTACGCCAAGGAACGTCACGCCTTCGGCAAGCCGATCCTGAACTTCCAGAACACGAAGTTCGTACTCGCCGAGTGCAAGACCGACGTGCTGGCCGGCAAGACCCTGATGGACCACTGCATCCAGCGTCACCTCGACGGCACCCTCGACGCGGCGACCGCGTCGATGGCCAAGCTGTGGGGCAGCGACAAGCAGTGCGAGATCGTCGACCGCTGCCTGCAGGTCTTCGGTGGCTACGGCTACATGATGGAGTACCCGATCGCGCAGATGTACGCCGCTTCCCGCGTGCAGAAGATCTACGGCGGCACCAACGAGATCATGAAGGAACTCATCGGCCGCGCCTTATGAGGTTGACCTTCGCGCAGTGACACCACTGCGTCAGTCACACCTCACTTTGTCAAAAACCCGATGTTCTCAACCTATTTCGTCAGGAGTATTCATGCATATCACCGGAACCAACGCACTCGTCACCGGCGGAGCCTCGGGCCTCGGACTGGCCACCGTCACCGCCCTCGCCAAGTCGGGCGCCCGGGTAATCGCCGTCGACCTGCCCACCGCGAACACGGATGCGCTGGCTGCTCTCGGCGACACCGTGGAATTCGCTCCGGCGGATGTCACCGACGAGGCCGCGGTCACCGAGGCGGTCGAGCGCGCCAACGCGGAGTCCTCACTGCGAATCACCGTGAACTGCGCCGGCATCGGCAACGCCGTCAAGACCGTCGGTAAGAACGGACCGTTCCCGCTGGCCGAATTCGAGAAGATCGTCAAGGTCAACCTGACCGGAACCTTCAACGTCATCCGCCTCGCCGCGCACGCGATGTCGCAGAACGAGCCCGTCGACGGCGAGCGCGGCGTGATCGTCAACACCGCCTCGGTCGCGGCCTTCGACGGGCAGATCGGACAGGCCGCGTACTCGGCATCGAAGGGCGGGATCGTCGGCGCCACCCTGCCGATCGCCCGCGACCTGGCGTCGCTGCTGATCCGGGTGAACACCATCGCGCCCGGCCTGTTCAAGACCCCGCTGCTGGGCACGCTGCCCGAGGCGGCTCAGATTTCGCTGGGACAGCAGGTGCCGCACCCGAACCGGCTCGGCGACCCCGCCGAGTACGCGCAGCTGGTCGAGGCGATCGTGACCAACCCGATGCTCAACGGCGAAACCATCCGCCTCGACGGCGCGATCCGCATGGCGCCGCGGTGAAACCCGTCGGCGTGCAGGTGGGATCGCACCATGAGCACACACGCCTTGTATACGCCGAGGACCTGGGCATCGGCCAGCGTTTCGACTTGGGCTCACACACGGTGACCGAGGCCGAACTCGTCGACTTCGCCACCCACTGGGATCCCCAGTGGTTTCACATCGACCGGGCGGCGGCGCAGGACGGCCAGTTCGGTGGCCTGATCGCCAGTGGAATCCACACGTTGGCGATCCTGCAACGGCTGACATTCGACGCAGTGGGGCACAGCTGGGCGGCCATTGCCGGGCGCGGCATCCGAGATCTGCGGTTCCGCCGTCCCGTGCGTCCAGGAGACGTGCTGACCGGCACCGTCGTCATCGACGACATCCAGTTCGACGACCGGGCACGCGCCCTCGTCACCACCGAGAGCACCGTGGTCGACAGCGAAGGCCGCGTCGTGCTGACCGTCCTGCTCGACGCCTACCTGCACTCGCGCACACGTCAACCATCGACCACCTGAGACGACGATTCGGAGACATCAATGCCAGAGGCATACATCATCGACGCGGCACGCACCCCGGTAGGCCGCCGCCGCGGCGCACTGGCCGCCGCACACCCGGTCGACCTCGCGGCCCATGTGATCGGCGCACTCGTCGAACGCAACGGTGTCGACCCCGCGTCGGTCGACGACGTGATCCTCGGCTGCCTGGACAACATCGGTCCGCAGGCGGGCGATATCGCCCGCACCGCGGCCCTCGCTGCGGGCCTGCCCGAGACAGTGCCCGGCGTGACCATCGACCGCCAGTGCGGATCCTCGCAACAGGCTGTACATTTCGCCGCGCAGGCCGTGATGAGCGGCACCGCCGACCTCATCGTCGCGGGCGGGGTGCAGAACATGAGCCAGATCCCACTGATGTCGTCGGTCACCGCGGGCGAGGCGTTCGGCGTGCGCGACCCCTACTCGGGCTCGACGAGGTGGCGGGCCCGCTACGGGGACGAGACGATCTCGCAGTTCCGCGGCGCCGAGATGATCGCCGAAAAGTGGGGAATCGACCGGGAGGCGATGGAGCAGTACGCCCTGGAAAGCCACCGCCGGGCGCTGCAGGCGATCGCCGGCGGACGCTTCGCCGCCGAGATCCTCCCCTACCAGCAGATGACGACCGACGAAGGACCGCGCGCCGACACCACACCGGAGAAGATGGCCGCCCTGCCGAGCCTCACGCCGGGGGGGCGCTTGAGCGCCGCGGTCGCCAGCCAGATCTCCGACGGCGCCTCGGGCATGCTCATCGCCTCCGCCGAGGCGGTACGCCGCCACGACCTGGCTCCGCGGGCCCGGATCCATCACCTGACCGTGCTCGGCGCCGATCCGGTCATGATGCTCGCCGCACCGATCCCCGCCACCGAACGGGCACTCGAGCGGACCGGCATGCGCATCGACGACTTCGACGTGTTCGAGGTCAACGAGGCGTTCGCCCCGGTCGTGATGGCGTGGTTGCAGGAGACCGGCGCCGACCCGGAGCGGGTGAACCCCAACGGCGGCGCCATCGCTCTCGGCCACCCGATCGGCGCCACCGGCACCCGGCTGATGACCACCATGCTGCACGAACTCGAACGCTCCGGCGGACGCTACGGGTTGCAGACCATGTGCGAGGGCGGCGGACAAGCCAACGTCACCATCATCGAGCGGCTCGGCTGATCCGATGACCCCGACCGCTATCCGGACCGTCCGCACCGGCCGCCTGCTTCACATCACGATCGACCGGCCCGGCCGCATGAACGCCCTCGGCGTCGACGACCTGGTCGCACTCGACACCGCGATCAGCGGGGCGGAAGCGACCGGTGCCCGCGCGATCGTGCTCACCGGCGCGGGAAGAGCCTTCTGCACGGGAGCGGATCTGACCGCGGTGACGGGCGAGGAACCCGAGGTGGTGATGGACGCCGCGAACCGGGTGATCCGCGGCATCGTCTCCGCGCCGGTCCCCGTCATCGCCGCCGTCAACGGCCCCGCGGTCGGGTACGGAGTGGCGCTCGCCTGCGCCGCAGACCTCACCTACGCCGCCGAAAGCGCGTATTTCCTGTTGTCGTTCACCAGCATCGGGCTGATGCCCGACGGCGGCGCGACCGCGCTCGTCGCCGCGGCGATCGGCCGGGCGCGGGCTACAGAATTAGCGCTGCTCGGGCAGCGGCTTTCCGCCACCGACGCCGCCCAGACCGGCTTGGTGGCCCGGATCCTGCCGGATGACCAGCTCGCGGCCCATGTCGAGGCCGTCGCCGGCACGCTGGGAGCCGGGCCGCGGCGCGCCCTCGAACTGACCAGACGGGCGCTCGCCGCGTCCACCCTGGGCCACCTCGACCACGCCCTCGAGCGTGAACGAGCCGGACAGATCGAACTCATCGGCACACCGGATTTCGCCGAGGGCGCCGACGCCGTCCTCACCAAACGTCCCCCCACATTTGCTTAGCAGACCACCCGCCGATCATAGGAGAATCATGGCAACCCTTGGTGGACAACTGACATTGAACGCACGCCGCCACCCGGACCGGCCCGCGCTGATCTTCGAGGGCGTCGAGCGCAGCTACGGGCAGCTCGACCGGGAAATCAACCAGTACGCCAACGCGCTGCTGTCCCTCGGCGTGCAGAAGGGCGACCGCGTGGCGGTGCTGTCGCCGAACTCCGACCGCTTCCTCCTCGCGCTGTACGGCGCGTTCAAGGTCGGCGCGATCGTCTCCCCGTTCAACCCGCGGTCCACGGCCCGGGAGCTGGCGTATCTGCTCGAGGACTCCGGCGCGTCGGTGCTGCTGTTCGGTGGGGACACCGTCGCGGCGGTGCGGGACCTGGCCAAGCTGGAGCAGGCGCCCGCTGCCCCGGCGCTTTCGCTGGACGGCGCGGACGGCTTCGACGATTTCGTCCAGCTGGCGTCCTCCATGCCGGACAGCGACCCACAGGTCGAGGTGCGCGAGGACGACGACTGCATGATCATCTACACCTCCGGCACCACCGGGAAACCGAAGGGTGCGCTGTTCGATCACCACCGGCTGCTGTGGGTCGGCCACGCGGTGTCCTCGCTCGGCGTCAACTCCTTCGACCGGAACCTGCACGTGGCACCGATGTACCACTGCGCCGAACTGGTGCTGTTCGTGCTCAGCGGCTTCTCGATGGGCACCACCCACGTCGTGTTGCCGGCATTCGAGCCCGCCGCCGTCCTCGACGCCCTCGAGCGATACCGGATCACCGTCTTCCTCGGTGTTCCCACCATGTATCAGATGATGTTGACGGTCCCCGACCTCGAGCGGCGCGACCTCTCGCACTGGCGGCTCGGCTTCTTCGGGGCGGCACCGATGCCGCCGACTGCGGTCGCGAAACTCGTGACGACCTTCCCGGACGTCGGCTTCTTCCAGCTGTGCGGGCCGACCGAGGGTGGCCCCACCGGCATCTACTCCACGCCTGACGAGGTCGCCGTCCGTCCCGATGCGACGGGACGCTGGCCGATCACGAATGCCGAGTTCCGGCTGGTCGATCCGGATGGCAACGATGTCCCGACGGGGATGACCGGCGAGATCATCCTGCGCGGCGAGACCATCATGAAGGGCTACTGGAACAAGCCCGAGGCCACCGCCGAGACCATCCGAGACGGGTGGCTGCACACCGGGGACCTCGCCGTCCGCGACGCCGACGGTTTCATCACGATCGTCGACCGGCTCAAGGACATGATCATCACCGGCGGCCGCAACGTCTACTCGATCGAGGTCGAGAACGCCCTCGCGGGGCACCCCGACGTCCAGGACGTTGCCGTCGTCGGCCTGGACCACGCCACATTCGGGGAGACCATCGTCGCGATCGTGACCCCGGTTCCCGGTCGCGAGGTGACCCTCGAGGAGCTGCGGACGTACGCCGCCGAATACGTCGCGGACTACAAACTGCCGCGCGATCTGATCGTCCGTGACATCCCGCGCAACCCTTCCGGCAAGATCCTCAAACACGTTCTCCGCAGTGAGATTCGGGACGACTCCGCGCAACGCACGTAGACCGACGGACGACTCCGGCACATTCGAGTTCCCGGGAACCACGACGCCGTCCATATCCGATACGGCCTGACCGAAGCCGCGCTCCCGCGCGCTCATCTCCCACGGCTGTTCCAACCCCGGCGAGGTCTCGCGCGACCTCACGGCCCTACTCTCGGCCGTGCCCCCGCCGGATCCGACAAACACCACGACCACGCACGCCCGGCAGCGGCTATGAGTTCCCGGACGCGGAAGACCACACCCATCGACGGTGCCGCACTTGATTGGTCTCTTTCGGCCCCCCTCGAGCAGATGCGCTCGGGCCGAACAGTCAAGGTGCTGAACAAGATACGCAGACACGCGCCGGAACTCGTCACCGTCAGCTACTGAGAGATTCAGCGGGAGCGCCGCCGCGCAGCGGGATCGGTCTCGGCCTGCCAGCGCCCCAGCGCCTCGGCGGAGACCTTCGCGTATTTGACCAGGCTGCGCACCGAGGTGTGTCCGCTCAACGCCATCAGCATCGGCGTGGAAGCGCCCTTCTCTGCGGCGTGGGTCAGTCGCGAGTGCCGCAGCTGGTGCAGCGTGAACGGTCCGCGTCGCATCCCTTCGGTGTGCTCCTCGAGGAGCGTCGCGGCGCGGCGGTAGGAAAGTCGGGCGCGGCCGGTCGAGTTGTCGGTGTCGGTCTTGGCGACCGACGGCTTGGCTTTGCGGTCGGTCAGGAACAGCGGCCCGGACTTCCGTCCGGCGATCAGCCGGGGCAGCGGCCGTGCGGTGCCGGTCTGCCAATAGATCACCTCGCGGGCGCCGCCCTTGCGGGTGACCGTGGCGCATCGGTTCACGGTGTCCAGGTCCTCGATGTCGAGATTCAGGATCTCCTCCGCCCGCGCGGCGGACTCATACAGCATCGACCAGAACACCCGCTCGCGCAGGGCCGCGTCCATGCCCAGCAGCTCCGCAACCTCGGCGGCGGTCATCGCCTTGCTGTTGTCCGGCGCACTCGGCCGCGCCCGCAGGCGCGACACCGGATCGCCGGTCAGCCACTGTTGATCGCGTCAGTAGGCGCACGCCGCCGACACCGCGGTCAGCCGGAGGTTGTAGGTCTTGGGGGCCTTGTCGCCCCACACGTAGTCGAACCACCCCGACACCCGATCCGGGTTCAACAACCCGACATCGCCGTCCGCGCCGAAGTCGCGCACCATCCGATCCAACGCCGAGGCGTAGGCGCGGCGGGTGTTCACCGCCGCGATCGTGCCCAGAAAGGTCCGCGTCGCGTCCGCCAGCCGGATCCCGGCGGCCCGCGCCGGTAGCGAGCTCACCGATCCCACCCCGACCGCCCTTCAGCACTACGGCAGATAGTTTCCGGAGTCGCCCATCTCCGGAACGACCATCGCGGCAGGACGACTCACGAGTTACGGCAGATAGTACGCTACTATCTGCCGTAAATCCTTAGCGCCGGATTTCGAGAATCTGCTCCCCGACCCCCAAGGCCCGCGGCTGGGCTTCCGTGTGGGCATTGCACCCGAGCAAGCCTGTGGACAAAACCCGTGTCATGGTCTCCGGATCCATACAAATGGCACCCCACCCGCTCTGCGGTCACTTTAAGAGCTTTACCTCTCGTAGAGAGGTTCTTAATACAAAACGATCTGTGGATAAACGAGCCGCTTCGCGGCGCAAGGAGTCCAAGGTTGAGGTCGAGAAGACCGAAGCGACCAGGAAAGGCCTGTTGCTCGCATCCAGATGGCTCAGCAATCCACGAACTCCGGTCTGGGCGCGGCGGCACACCCCCCGCGGTTGGGCACCCGCACTGACCGACCCAGCTACACACGGTTGGACGGCCGCGGATCTCAACGACGCCATCGACGCCTGGAGCAAGGCCACGCGGATGGCACCGGCCCCGAAGCACCCCATCGCGTTCATCCGCTGGCTCATGAAGCAGCAGGACTTGGCCTTCGCGCCACACGTTCTCGTTCAGATAGCCGCTGACCAGGAAAAAGCCGAGCGCGATCGCCAGGCAGCAGCGTTCGAGGCGGAACGGGGCCGGTACGCAGCGGCCGCGGCCGAGGACTCCCCCGGCCGCCAAGCAGCACGTTTCGTCGCCCGCCGAGCGGCCGACAGCGCCCGCATCCGAAAGACCCAGGCATCCGCGCGCGAGAATGAAACCTCGCCCGTGTGGATCACCCATCTGTCCGATCGAGGTAAGCGATGAACGGAAAACGCCCGTCCGCAAAGCCGCCCGTCAGACGCCGGCCGCTCTCCCCTTGCCAGACCGTCCCCCAGATCCACGAACGGTTGCGCACCGGCGCAAAGACGATCGTCATCGACCACCGCAACGACGAACCCCTAGAACTCACCGACGCCGAGCTGCCCGACGGCATCACGATCCGCATCGTCGGCGTCTCACGGGTCATCATCACCCGACTGACACCCGAAACGAAGCGCAGTGCCCAGATCGTGGCCACCGACGCCGCACGATCCCAAATCTTCGGGCACGCAACTCTCTTCGCCTACGGGAACGCCCATACCGACGCATTCGACACCACACGCGTCCGCGCCACCAACCGCGCCACAAGCAACCTCGTCGACGACTCCTTCGGCGACGTCGGAGAAGACACCACCACCTATGCCTACGACAACGCGACCGTGCACTCCCACGACCAAGCCGCAGTGCACGCAACAGACCGGGTTTCTCTCGTTCACCAAAGCTCGACGCCGGCCGAGGTCGAACACGGAGTGACAGTCTTTGGCCCAGCACGAAACAACATCCGACTCCGGGCGAAGGAAACGTGAGCCGAAGGATTGGTCATTTTGCATCTGGCGCCGTACGTCCGGAGCAATGAGATGGCTCTGCGGAAGGACGCAAAGCCTGGCTGGCGTGGCTGGTGGCGCATGCAAAACTGGCAAACGCGATCCGAAGGTGAGGACCCAAGCCCGGCGAGCAACCGCAACAGCCCTCCCCTCCCCTATCTACTTTGAAGGTAGAGCGGGACATGCACCCACCGTGCGGCGCCTCGGCTCGGCCGCACAACCTGCAATTTTGCGCGATGACGGCGGCCCGAAACGGAAGTTGCGCCACCCCTAGCGCAAAATGCCAGCATTACTGTCAATAGCAGCAACTCGTGTTTGAGTGGGGGTTGAGCCCCGTGAGGCCTGTAATGGCAGGAATGACAGCAATACCAGCACTCCCCGCGTTCGATGGCCCGCCTGGGTGAGTTTAGCCGGCGACGAGGACCCTCTCGGCTCCAATGCTGTTAATGCTGCTATTAGCAACATGCATGTCAGTGGGGTTTTCGTGACATTTTGCGGACGTGTCAGTAATGCCAGTATTGCTGACATTAGGTCCGTCCCACCGCGGCCGTATATGAGATTTCCAATGGTTCGCAATAATGCTGGCATTACTGCTATTGCTTGCATTACTGGCTATCGCGTGGAATGCTGTCAATACCGTCAAACGCGCCAATGCTGTCGAAGGAGAGCAATGCAGACCGACTTTCGCGAAACACGTAAAAGGGTGATCGCCGTCATCAACGGCAAGGGCGGCGTCTTGAAGACGACCCTGACAGCCAACGTCGGCGGAGAATTGGCAGCCTCCGGTCAGAAGGTCCTCCTCGTCGACCTCGACCCTCAGGGAAACCTCGCCGAAGACCTCGGGTACACCAGTGAAACCGGGGATGATCAGGGGAGATCGCTTGCCAGCGCAATCGCATTCGGCGGCGACGCAAAACCCATCGAAAATGTCCGTGCAAATCTCGACGTCCTTCCCGGGGGAGTGCACCTCGAACAAGCGACAGCCGCTCTAACCGCTATGGCGTCCAAAGATCCAGATGGAGCAAAGCTCGCCCTTGCAAGGGTCCTTGCTCCAATGGCGGCCACCTACGACATGGTCCTCATCGATTGCCCGCCCGGCGACGAAACCTTGCAGACAGCAGCGTTAGCGGCCGCCAAATGGGCATTCGTGCCCGTCAAATCCGATGCATCCAGTCGAAAAGGAATGGCAGCCGTGGCGCACCGTATCGACGCCGTCGCTGCTATCAACCCCGACCTGGATCTACTGGGCGTCGTTCTCGTAGCCGTGGGTACATCAGCGAAAACCGTGCTCAAACAAGCAAGGTCTGCGATTGCAGAGGCGTTCGGCAACGACGACGTCGTTTTCACGGCCACCGTTCGTCACTCCGAGGCCACCGCCCAGGCAACACGAGAGCGGGGCATGCTCGCAGCCGAACTCGATGCAGTCGTCCGAAGCGGTCCGAAATGGTACGACGTCATCAAAGGCAACGCCGAGCCTCAGGCTCTCGCGCCGAAATCGTCCAAATCCGTTGCAGACGACCTCTTTGCAGTTGCGCAAGAAGTTGTCACCCGCGTTGCAACAGCGGAAAGAGAGGAAGCACGGGTATGAATGACCGGCCCGACCGAAAGCTCACGGCGCTACCTCCGCGGAACGTGACTGGTGACCTGTCTCGAATGCAGAGATCCAACCGCACTCCCACGCAAGTCCCCCCGCTTCCACAGCCCACGCCGTCAGTGGTGGAAAAGCCTAAGCCCAAACGTATTACGGTTTACGTCGACCAAGAGGTATTCAGTCGCGCCCGAGGTGCTTACCGAAACACAAGCCACCTCGAGGACGACAAATCCTGGTCGCAATTCGTGGAGAAAGCGCTGGCGGCAGAGGCGGAACGCCGGGAGACAGTGCACAACAGTGGCAACCAATACGAAGCAGAGACCGGCGCACTTCCCAGCGGCCGCCCCATCTCAGACGACTGACCTACACAACGAAGGAGCCCCGCCGGATGCAACCGGCGAGGCTCCAGACCGGGAAACCACTTGAAGGAAGAAACCCGATCATGACCGACTTTAGCCTCCGGGCTGCCCGTATTCAGCTAGGCGCATTGCTCGCCGCACTCGCACTCGCGATCGTCATCGCACTCGGCATCACCACCGGCGCATTCGTACTCTCCTTCGCCGTGCAACGAGACCTCGCCAGGCAAGCACTCATCCCGGAAAACCTGACCTGGATTTTCCCCGCGATCGTCGACAGCGCAATCCTCGGCTCCACCATCGCCATCGTCATCATCAGCAAGCTCAAGATGAACCGACGCGACCGTGGCTTCTACATCGCCCTTGCAGTCAGCGTCGTCGTAATCAGCATCCTGGGCAACGCCTTCCACGCCTACAACGCGGCCGTTGACGCCAGAGAGTTCACCGCAAGTGGGGGAGACCTCGGATTCATCCCTCTCGCACCTGCCATTGCAGCTGCCCTCGCAATCATCCCGCCGGCCCTGGTCCTGGCGTTCACCCACGGCATCACGGTCCTGGTGAAGGCTGTCGGAATCGCTTACGCCGCCTACCGGGAACTCGTCGATTCTCATACCGTGGGGACCCAGCCTGTAGCCCTCTCCGACGACACTGCACCCCCAGCTTCCGTTACAGGAAAACCCGAGAACAACGGTGCAAAGTCGCAGTTCGAACGCCGCAACTCCTTGTCTGTCCTCACATCCCCAGCAAGCCGAAATGCGATCGGCGGCGTAGGCGCACTTGCAACCCTCGCGCTCTTGACGTTCCAAGGACCCATTCAGGCCGCCGGTGCAGGCGCAGCCGGACTCACGGCATGGTTGCTCCTGCGACGTATTGCACGACCGGCAACGGCTGTTGCACCGATTGCGGCGACGCACGTGACCGTCGAAAACCCCGGCCACGGCTTTGCACCCACAACTGACACAGTCAGTCTCGAACCAGTCCCGCTGCCCGATATGAGCGCTACACCGGAAACCAGCGAGTTCGACGCGCTCAAGGAATTCCTCGCAAACTCGGAGCTGCCGGAATCAGTCAAGGAAACTGCACTACTCAGGCTCGAACGCCCGAACCTCACATGGGAAGCGATCGCCGAACAGTCGAACCCGCCTGTCGTGACATCGACCGCATGGCGGCGCTACCAGCAGTTCGATAAAGCTGCCCGCGAAGCAGGATTCGAGAGCCCGCCGCTACTGGACCTGCGAGCTGCGGAGAATCCGATGAGGAGCGAACTCACGGCCGTGTAAAGCCCACCCCGAAAGGTGGCCCCGACAGTGCTACGAACACCGTCAGGGCCGACGACCACAGAATGGAGTCTGTGACCATGCACGATCATAACGAGCCCGATGCGGAGATCGACCACGGCAAAACCGGTCGACCACCGATGCAACCGCGAGCGAAAGCCACCCGCGAGGGGATCCTCGAGGTGTCCGCGACCCTGTTCAGTAAAACGGGCTACGCGGGAACCAGCATCAACGACATTCTGGCGATCTCCCAGAGCACCAAAGGCGCGATGTACTTCCACTTCTCGAAGAAGGAATCCATCGCACGAGAGATGCTCCGTCGCTGGTCAGACGCAGTCACCGAGACAGTCGGGAAAGCGACCGCCACCGGTCAACCCGCCGACCGGCAAGTACTGATGATTTACCGCGAGCTCGCTCGCCGCACCGCAAACGAAGCGATCATCCGCGCCGGCCTCGTCCTGAGCGTCGACCAGTCACTCAACGACGCACACGCCACTTACGAAGCGTGGACAGAAGCCCTGACACCGATCGTCGTCGACGCGATCCGTTCCGGAACCCTCGACTGCGCCGAAAGTATGTCCAGGCTCGCAGACACCCTCTGCGCCGGATTCGTCGGCGCGGTAAAAGTTTCGGCGAGTCTAGGTGAGAACGACACCATCACCCGTCGCGTCGATGATCTGCTGATGATGTGGCGCGGAACCGACCCAGCCGCCGTCCGCATGATCGAAGGAGCGACCTTGTGAACACAACCGCATCGAACCCGGCGCCGCGACCATCCTCGTACACCGAACAAATCCATCGGAACTTGTTCTCCGACTTTCAGGAACCACCGATTGCCCTGACAGAATCGCGCCCGCGGCGCTGACCCTGCGATCCGTGCGGCACTCCGGCTCACTGGTAGCCGCTGAACCACAGGAACTTCCATGCATTGGAGAGGCCCCGCGCCTCAGCCGAACACCCGATCCATACACAGAGGTCCTGGCAGTGCTCGCAACACCACCAGGACCGAGCCACAGACAGGACCTGTAGCCATGACTGATCATATTCGCCCCCACATCGGCCGAACCCACGGCAGCAAGAACTCCGCAATGCAGGATCGCGCTATCCGAACGCGAGAAGCGGTCATCGCCGTCGCTGCCCAACAGTTCGACATCGAGGGGTACGGCAACGCCACCATCAACACAATCCTCGCCGCAGGAAAATTCGCGAGAGGCGCTGTCTACTACCACTTCCCATCCAAGGAAGCGATTGCACAACAGCTCATCGCGGACTGGAATCTCGCGATCGACGAGTCCACCCGCGACGCGTCAGAACATGCCGCTGGAGGTGCCGCGTTCGATCGTCTGACTGCGATTTTCTCCTCCTTGGCACACAAGATCGCTGATGACACTAATCTGCGCGCCGGGATGAAACTCACCCTCGAACCCACCATCGACAATGGCTCAGCCTTCGCGCACTGGGTCGATACTGTCAGCGCTATCGTCGACACCGCCATCACCGATGGCGAAATCACCGACACCCCGACCGCACACCGGCTCGCATGGAACCTGTGCGCCGGAACCATCGGCGCCACCCACGCCTCCGCCCTCCTACGCGAAGACATCGACCTCGCCACCCGCATCGGTGACACCGTCGCAGCCCACATCACGTCCGTGGGCGCGTGAGATGATCCACGACATCAGGGCTTCCGTCCGCAATATCGGTGATGGGTTTGGCAATCAACGGAATCCAGGCACGAAATATCATCGCGATCTTCGCCGCTGTCGTGATCCTTGGCGCAATCGCCGCCCGTGTTCGTGATTCCGAACACGAGCGAACGATCCTGATTTTGCGGGTGAGGTGCCCGACCTGGACCAGGTCGGGCACCCGTCATGGGAAACCGCTCACTGTCTGCGGCTAAGCGTCAAAAAGTGGGATCTGATCTTTATGGGGAATATACAGTGAGTAGTCGTAGTCATCCGGTGCGCCGACAGGTCTGAACGTAACCTCGCTGATCGACTGGCCATCTGGGTCGAACAGCACTGTAAAGCGTGCAATTATTTCGGCACCATCTTCAATGCTCTGCACCGACCCGATCGATGGCTTTGTTCGCCAACTACTGGTCAAGACTGCGCTAGGCCAAAGTTCGGCGTGATAGGAAACGATCAGACCTACGTCGAACGTAGAAATTGTCGTTCCAGCCGGTCCATTTTCCGAGCTTGTCTGCTCAAAAAAACCATTCCATTCGACGCCGTCTATTCCGACATTCGAGGCACCTGTCGGAACACCGAGAATCTCCAGAGGCGGGGTAAGGTCCTCTAAAATATCCGACGCCTGTAGATAGGAAAAGAACATATTTCGGTTAGCTTCGGCAACCGCCTCCGACACGTTCGTGGCCTTCCATGGAAGTTCGCTGACGAGCCAAGCGCTCAAATCTCTTACAAGCACTACATCACCTGGCAAACCTTCAATCTCAGTAGCGAGCGATGGAACTAACTGGCCGTCATCACCAGCGAATACCTTGTCCTTCGACGTGAATGCCACCCGATGTCCCTCAGCGGCCAATTTCTTCACGTTTTCCCACAACAGCGAATCTCGGTAACCACTGCCCTTCGCATCGAAGGGAGGTATTCGGTTTACTGCACGGTGAATTAACTCATCGTGGCAGACAGTCGGAACTGGCAGCTTCTCAAATCCGATGACCTTCTCTTCAAGTAACTCTTCAATGAATGCGAGATAGTCAAATGGCGCGACTGGCATCAGCGCGTCGGACAAACCCAACCGGCGTCGCTCATTAAGTAGCGACCGAGTGCGAATCTCAGCGTCATTGCAGAAGCGCCCATGTGTCGCCGCGGCCTCTGTCAGCGCCACCTGAGGAATTGCCACCTTCCACCAGTGCTCCTCTGTCATACGCCGCAACAGCACCGAGGATAGACTCGTAAGTTGCCAATCGCTCACCAGATAGTTGGCGTCTAAGACAATGTATCGAGACGTCACAGTTCCTGCTACAGCCATGAATGAACGCTACCTGACGACGCAGATTCTAGTTATCAGGCTCCGTCCAACAGAAACTTTTCACCTCACCCCTAGAACCGGCTGAGAGCCTTCCTGCGGGTTTGGGTGTGCGTTTTGACCATCGTCATACCGGACGATCGCAAACGGGCTTCTGCGTGGAGTTGACGTGGCGAAATTCTCGCGATTTCGTCCGATTTAGATGTCCGTTGAATTTGTCCGGTATGGCATAGTTCCTAACGGACAATTCGTCTGCAGGACGGCTGAACGGCGACAATCGGGAGCGGAATGAAGATCGGCTACGCACGCGTGAGTACGGCAGCTCAGGATTCGTCGATTCAAGTCGACCTTCTCGTCAAGGAAGGCATCGCCCGCAACCGTGTCTACGTCGATCACGGAATCAGCGGCCGGCAAACCCGCCGGCCCGGACTCGACAATGCAATCAACGCTGCCCGCGAAGGCGACATCTTCTGCGTCACCAAACTCGATCGACTCTCTCGCTCCGCGGGCGACCTCCACGAAACAGTGGGGAGGCTGGCAGACAAGGGCGTCGCGTTGTCGATCGACGGCAAAATCTACGACCCCACGGACCCGATGGGCAAAATGTTTATCGGTGTCCTCGGCTTGATGGCCGAATTCGAGTCCGACCTGATTCGGAGTCGGACCAGGGATGCTGTTGCGGCGGCCGCGGCGGCCGGCAAGATGAAAGGCCGCCAGCACAAGCTCACCCCGGAAGAGCGCGCATACCTGTTGCAAACGTATGAGACCGGGCAATTCAAAATTGAAACATTGTGCAGGAACACAGGTTTGAAGCGATCGGCGCTGTACGCCAATATCGAGTTGGCACGCACAGAACGGGCCGCAGAGACGCTCCCGGCCAGCTGAACCGCACCAACAGAGCGCGGCCTCTGGGAGTTACGCCCGCCAGAATCGCGGAGGTCTCAGGTCCAGGGGCTTCTCTGGTTTACCGAAAGCGGATCGGCGATGCAGCGCCCAGGCGAGACTGCTCGAGCTGAAGCTATTACGCGGGATAATCCTGCACGTCGCGCAAATCGCCGCATCTATGCGCGCGAACGACTCGTGCTCCGGGTGCCGCGGGGGCTCCCAGCCGTAACCGAACTGCTCGACCCCCTCTGGCAACCCGATTTCCTCCATGGTCACAGGTGACCGTGTTCCGTCGACCGAGATCCGTTCGACCCGAAAGGTGCCGCGATGATCCCAGTCCTCCGGGCGATCGCCACGATCGCTGAGCTTGGCGCCTTTGATCGAATCCAGGGAATAGACGATGATCTTCTCACCGGTGCGATGATTCACGAATTGTGCACCACTTGCATTGAGGTGAGCGGTGAAGGGGTGGGGTATGTGATGCAGGTGAACGATGCTCGCGCTTCCGGTCACATCAAGGTCATACTCGCGTGACCACTCCGAGGTGTAGACCGTAGCCGGCGTCCAGATGAGGTGGATCGCTTCGTCTATTTCCCTGCCACGGTCCAACCTACGCTTTTCCGCCGGATCGTTGCGGTCAACGGTCAACGGCCCGAACTTTTGACGCGTGAATCGCCTTTTGATTCGCCCGACGGCCCGTACCCTGTTGCGTTGCAACGATTCCTGAAGTGATTCACTCCATGTCACACCGGCTTTTCGGCGTGCTGACGTGAGGGTTTCGCCGTGACTGACCAAGGTCGCCACAGCCATATCCCTGATAGCGCGTTCGACCGCCACCGCCTGTTCGCTCTTCGCGCGAGCTTCGGCAACGACCTCGCGCATCGTGGTGACGAGAATGCGCGAATCGGTGTTCTCAGGGTGCACTGTTTCTCACGCTCTTTTCGTGCGGCAACTATCGGAGTGGGGCGGCGGGTACTGATTCAGCGGGACGTTGGGAGCGAAGTCAGTTTCGAGGCCAACTGCGAAGGTCGCGGCCAGGTGAATTCGCGGAATCCTGCTGTCTTGGCGAGCTTGTCCGGAGTCAGCCGCTGATACTCCTCGATCGTATGGGTACCTACGACATCGCTCAGCTTGTCACTCCGAACGGGCGGATTGGCATTGAGCCACGCATAGACAACAGGCTTGTTGTCCTGGTCGTAATTTCTTTCCCAGCCGATGATTTCGATCCAGGTGGGTCGTGCGTCGCTAGCATTCGTATTTGATCTCAGCTTTGCGTACCAGTGCTCTACGGGTTCGATACTGGGAATAGAGGTCATCGTCATCCTTCTCTGTGCGGTACGTCGACCGAGTGTCACCCGGACGCCCCAATGGTACTGAGTATCAGCGGTATTCGCCGCACTCGACAACCAATTCCGAGTCTGGCACGCGCTGACCCGCGCACCGGCCGTAGAGGATTCGTCTATTCGGAGGTGAGGTAGCCGATCGGGCCACCACTGGAAACCTCGATGCGACTCTTCATGATCTGTGCGACACCAGCTCGAAGATGCCCCGGTGTACTCTCTCGAACTTTGACCTCGCCCAGACCGGGATGCATGCGGGCCAGGAGCTTTCCGCCGTAGCGGTGGCGATTAAGGTCGCCGGCAGAGGGGTCCGTCTGGTCGAGATGATCGGTGATCTGGAATACGGCCACCGGAATCGTCGAGACCGTCACCGCCCACAGTTCGTTGTCGAGGATGCGGGCGGGCGAGGACCGCCACCACCGCAGGCATGCTTCCTCGATCTCAGCGTCGGTCTGTTCAGTGTGGAAACCGAGGAACTCCCTATCATCGTCCGGGTCCAGGGAAACTGTGCGGGCATCGGTGCGCAGGACAGTCAATTCCCCTTCGATGACGCGCAACTGCGGGCGCCGGCTCAATTCGTCGATGACGGCAGCCGAGATCGGGAGAGAGAGGATGTTGGCGCGGACCAGCTTGCTGACGCTGGTGATCGACATGTTCAATGCCGACGCCGCTGCGGCGCGGGTGAGGAACTCCCGGTCCGGGGTGGCTGCCGAGTCGACGACGAAAACTGGTGTGGGCATTGATGTTCCTTCGTTCAGGATGTAGCCGGGTGCCGCTACCTCAATAAAACGACGCTACAGGAGCTATTGCATATGCACAAGAACCAACGCACGTTCACGAGTCGTCGCTCTCGCCGCGCACTATCTACACAGGGGAGCGTGACCCGGCTCGCGCTTGCTCCCTAACCCTGATGGCGTCTAGCCGACTCATCGAACTTCAGAAGCGCACAGCGGGGATCTGGGTGAAAAATGTCAGAACCCCGACCTATCATCAACACCGCGACGAGCATCAGGTCGCCACACTGACCAGACCGAAGCGAAAGCCGAAGTCCTGACCTGCAACGACCCTTGCAGATCGGTCACACGTGGCGACCTGATCCTCATTCACGACCACAAACCAGAGCTACCGCGACACCACCCGTGGTCCAGTTCCGTCGCTCTCGCACAATCACCTCGCCAGCGCGCCGAGCGGGAGGTGCCCACCACCGCACACACCTACCGTCGGACGCACACCAAGAACCGAACGACACCTCCGGCGCCGTTGCCGCTACGCAGCCCCGAGTGGTCAAGAAAGTCGTCGTATAAGTCGCCCCAGAACACCATGCCGGGGACCCGACCCGTCAACCCACGCTTCGCTCTACGGGGTTGACAGCCCACCCTGGACATGGTGACAGGGGAGCGACTCTACCGACTCTCAGAAAGGCATCAACATGACCGAAACAGCCGCTCCCACACGCTTTGTCGCGATACCCCGCACCGAAGAACACGGCGGACACGAGAACAAGTGCTTCACCCACTACGTCCAAGACAACAGCGGCCGCTACTGCCTACGCGGACCGATGGTCCAGTCGGACGCGGAATGGCTCGCAAACAAGATGAACACACAGTTGGGCTAACCAACCAACAAGGCCCGCACCGGATTCGGTGCGGGCCTCACTGCTGCACTCCTACGTGGAGGCTTGGCGATCCGGCATCTTCATCATGATCAGCTCCGCACCGTCCTTATACCGATACGCCCACTGACCATCCTTCGTAAGCACCGTGCCGGCCTGGCCCTCGTCCGGGGCCGGACTCCAACTCTGAGTCTCTTCCGGCTTTGCAATCTCACTCATCGAAATCCCACGTTCCAGGCCTCGCGATCTTCGGCGGCTCGTCGTTGCTCATACGAATTCCAGCCTTGAGGCCGCCATCCGGGCGCTGGATCGTCCCAGTCAGACGCGGGGGGAGTCCGCACGCGATCGCGAACTCCGCCAGGTTTAGGTCCGGGTCCGAATATTTCAGTACCTGTGCGGTGACGAGCACGGCATTCCAGCGAACCCGGTCTGTCTCCTCCGCGCTCAGAACGGTAGCTCCGGCCTTAGTATCCGTTTTGCGGTCGTGCCCCGCGCGGTCGATACGCCACGGTGCGTCCGACCAATCATGCTGCTTGATCTCTGCCGCAAATTCTCGTGCGAGTCTGCTGAGTGTCATCTTTTTTCTCATCCTTCCGACAAGGAAACCCGTCCGATTTCTCAGGACCGGGGCCTAAGCGCCTCCCCGATGGAGGCGCCGACAATGACGGTACGCCGCGCCGCCGACACGTTCGGCGACCGTCGTTTGAGCCGAGACATATGACATCGAACGTCTGTTCGACTATCGTAAGTGAAGGGAAGTGCGCGGTAGGAGGACAGATCGTCATGACAGAGCTGTCCGACCAGGTCACACCCGTATCGGCTGTCCTCAGCAAAGCGGAAAAGCTCGAACAGCTCCGCCGCAAAATGGCGTCGATACCCGCACGCTCCGACGGCACTGAACCAGCCACACCCTCCGTCATGCTCCACCCAGTCGACGAGCGCGAGCCGACTCCGATTGTCGCCACCGCGCAATCAACCCTCAGGATGCTGCCCGTCCCCAAGCCGATCGGCGACCTACTCCCGCGCGGGGGACTGGCTCGCGGAACTGTCCTCAGTGTCGACGGCGCAGCATCGGTCCTGATCGGACTCCTCGCCACCGTCACCGCTGCCGGTGGGCACGTGGCGGTGATCGGAATGCCCGGACTCGGACTCCTCGCCCTCCACGAGCAAGGCGGAGATTTAGCGAAGGTCGCGCTGGTGCCGCAGCCAAAGGACGCTGCAATCGACTGCGCCGCAATTTTGCTGGAAGGATTCGACGTGGTTGTCCTGGGACTCTCTGGTGGCGCTGTAACGCCCTCCCGCGGACGAGCTGTGGCCGCTCGCGCCAGGAGTAAGGGATCGCTGTTGATTGTCACAGAAGGGCAATGGGACGGCCCGGATCTGCGAATTTCGTCGCGAGTGGCCGGATATACCGGACTGACAGCGGGGAGAGGGCGTGTGACCGGCGTTCGGCTCGACGTCGCGGCCGCCGGCAAAGGATTCCAACAACGCACAGGCAGCCTGGAGATCCGCGACGACACCGGACAGCTCCGCTGGGCGACCGTCGACGACAACACCCTCACAGCTACGCCATCATTGAGAGCGGCGCAATGATCAACACCGACCACTGGACTGAACGCTGGCCCGATCACCCTGTGATCAGGACATTCGACGAACCGAGAGCGGTGAAAGTCGACATCGGTCGGGCGCTGCCACTCGGACGAGGGGGAGCATCACGCGCCGATCACGTGAGCATGCGCGTGAAAACATCCGCGCTCTACATGTCCGGATACCTGGACGGAGCCTTGAAATTTTGGGCGAAAATGCACGACGGCCAATGGCTGGCCGGAGTAACCGTGCGAGTCACCGACGCCGGCGGAACCAACCTCGTAGAGATAGACATGCTCGTCACCGCCGACGCCATCACCGAAGTGCCGGCCACCACTTGAGCCGGGCAATTACGGACACACGGAAAGGGCCGGTGAGCAATGCGCCCACCGGCCCTACTCGTACAAACTCGACCTAGGTCACCATTCCTGGACGATGTCGACGGTGCTGCGCCAGATCGCGGGGTTGTTCACGCTGAACGAGACCTGGCCTTGGTGGTTTGCGGTCTCGTCAACCAACTGGCCGATGGTGGCGCGGACGATGGTCCCGTTGTTGTAGACCGATCCTTCGCCGGAATACACGCCCCAGTATTCGCCGGGGATGGCGTTGAGGAAATCGGCGGTGTTGGTGTCGGCGAGGAAACGCGTCTCGTTCTGATCGAATCGAACACCGACATAACCGTCTCCGGAATACGGCGTAGCGGCAGAAGCGGCACCGGCCCCGAGCAGGGCGACAGCACCGGCTGCGACCGGGATCAACAGCGCAGCTACGGCCATACGTGAACGGGACATGGAAACCTCCTGTGACGCGAAGGCTGCATCGACCGCAACCCACTTGATGTAACTGACGGTATCGCAAAATTGAGTAGCCGAACATTTGCGACAAGATGACCTCGGTCACGTGGTCGAGGGACTGGAAGTCCGGCATTCGTGCCGCTCGTACTTTATGACTAGGAGAAACGGTGGTTACAGGCCGGGAATGTGCACACGGAAACGGACCGCCTGCCGTTTTCGTTCCCTGTGAGTGAATGCCTGGCACTCAACCCGGTCGGTCGGATCATCTACTGCATCCGCCTGCCCGGCGGCCCGGCCACCTGCGGTGTCCCCCGAAGAGAACTCCGCTTCGCTCCGTCTGGAAAAGCGGTCTATTTGTTTCTCCTTCTGGCCTTCCGATTTTGACCGGCGGTGACCTGCGCGCAACCGCTGACTCCGCTTCGCTCCGGCCTTCGGCTCGAAAGACTTTTTCAACCCGCGCTCGCAGGCTCGCAGAAAAACTCTTTCGCTCACCAGTTGCACTCCGGCCCCCTAATGCCGGTCCAACTCTCCTATGCCAGAAGGCGAAAAAAATTGGCGGGGCACAGGATTGGTCCCCAGCCACGAACGAAAGGTCACCGATGAGCGACGACTACAGCGCAGCAACCATCCACTATGCCGGACTGACGTGCGGGTGCGGTGACTACTCCTGCCCTCGCATGCGCGACGACGCCGCACAGTGCGTCAACGCCGAGTAGCGACAACCACCCCCACTCTGAGCAAAGGAAAGCCGATGAGCAACGACACGAACTGTGATTGCGGCCAAACCTCTTGCCCCGCAATGACAGACGAGACGCAGATGTGCATCTACCCGGACCCCGGCGACTATGCCTGCACCGCGCAAAGAGCTGGCGACGAGGACTGCATCTGCGGTTGAGCGACCAGCCCACCACCACAAAGGAGAGCCACATGAGCACCGAAACCAACACCCTCGCACCCGCGCTCGTCGCCGTTGCCTCGGCGACCGCAGCGCTCGATGCAGCGATGTTCGACCGCAGCCGCGAAGGGTTCATCGACGTCACCGCACTGGTCGACGCCTTCGCAGCCGCCCGCGCCGCAGCCCGCGACGCCGGACACACCGAGGAGGACATCGACGCCGCCGCCACCCCCGCCAACTAACCACCCACCCATCCGTCACCAGCAAGGACGCGCAGCATGACCGACCACAACCGCACGACCGAAGGAGAAAACGATGTACGGATACGACCTGCACAACATCTGCGAGAAAGCAGATGCCTGGGCGAAGTTGTTCGAGACAGCCGAGTATCTCGCCAGCGTCGTCGAGCACAACTGCTGCTCGGAAATCGACGTGTTCGTGGAGCTGCTCATCGCACTCGACTACCACGGCCACGCCTCCGAGCTGATGGACGCACACATCGAGGCCGATAACTGCCGAGACCGCCACCCCACGGCCGACCAAGTGATCTTGGAACCGGCCACCGCTTGAGACGAAAACCCCACGGAAACAACACAACACCGGGCGGCTGGTATCCGCCCGGTGTCGTGTCCGAAAGTCTACGAGAGGCAACACCATGACCGCAACACACACCGAACCCGCCGCAGCACTCGAGGTCGCGCAGCTGCACCCCGACGCCCTCGACATCGGCGAGAACGTCCGCGACAGCGTCGATCTGGCGCAGACCCCCGACTTCGTCGAATCCATCCGTGAAAACGGAGTACTCGAAGCGATCAGCGCCGTCCGAACCGCAGACGGAACGATCGTCGTCCGCGACGGCCAGCGCCGCACCTTCCCCAGAAAGTGGCTGTGTTGTGTCAGCGTTTGTCGGCTTGTCGCAATCGAATCGGTGCGGGCCGGATTTCGTGGTGGGG
>NZ_JAAOLG010000023.1:0-78079 GCF_011602025.1 Rhodococcus sp. IC4_135 | reverse complement strand
CGAAACTGCTAATCAGTCATAGACAAAAAGAGTCAAATCACTAGCAAAAAAACTCAACTAGCAAAAAATGTGTCGGCAACCATTCAGACGGAAGAATGAACAATCACCGACGAAAAATACTCACACCCCGAACATCAGAACCGAAACCCGAAGGCCCGGAACATCATCCGACATGTGAAGTACCAAAATAATTTTGGCACTGACATTCATCGACACACTGTTGAGTTCTCAAAGAACACGCGCACACCATCACCACGACCCTATGGCCGCCGCTCCGGGGCAACTTTTCCAGCCTATCCCATCATGATCATCGGCGCAAACCGCCGAATATTCGGGGAAGAACTGGAGGTGAAGCACAACCATACACGATGGAAACTACTTCGAAATTTGGTCAGGCACTTCGTACAACCTCGTGTCACTCGCCGTGAAGGCGGGAGTCGGTGTCCGTGTCGCTCTGACTTGGAATAAGTTACGCGAACCTTCAATCAATTCACAAATCGCCTGGTCACCACACCGATTTCGTCAGCCAACGCCAGGTCAGACAGTTTTGTCATTTCACCACCGGCTATAGGACGCGAGTGTGACGCCGAGCACCGAGCTTATTCGGTGCCCACTCGCTCGATCACTCCCCCGAGTCCACGGAGATTCTCGACAAATCGCGGGTACCCGCGGTCGATGTGGAAGATGTCGTGAACTTCGGTCGTTCCGTCCGCGACCAACCCAGCAAGCACGAGCCCGGCGCCGGCTCGAATATCCGAGGACCACACCGGTGCACTCGACAGCACTGGAACTCCGCGGATCACAGCATGGTGACCGTCAGTACGAGCGTCGGCTCCGAGTCGGATCATTTCCTCGACAAATCGGAAACGCGATTCGAAGACGTTCTCGGTGATCATCGACGTGCCCTCCGCAACCGCGGCCAGACCGATTGCCATCGGCTGCAGGTCGGTCGGGAATCCGGGGTACGGCAATGTTGCGAAATTGACCGCTTTGGGTCGTTCGCGCTGGATGACACGGAAGCCGTCGACCTCGGGCGTCACCTCAGCGCCGGCTGTCCGAAGCTTGTCGAGGACCAGTCCGAGATGCTTGTGGTTCACCCCGCGAACACGGACGTCACCCCTGGTCATGGATGCAGCGACACCCCATGTCGCAGCAACGATCCGATCGCCGATGACACGGTGGGTAGTCGGTTCCAACTTGCGGACGCCTTGAATGGTGAGCGTCGAACTTCCGCCGCCCGATACCTTGGCGCCCATCTCGTTGAGCATGTTGCACAGATCCACGATCTCGGGCTCACGTGCAGCGTTGTCGATCACCGTTTCGCCACGGGCGAGCACAGCCGCCATCAAGATGTTCTCGGTTGCACCCACCGACGGGAAGACCAGGCGAATGTTCGCTCCGTGTAGGTCATCTGCCTCGGCAACGACACAACCGTGTTCGATTTCGCTACGCGCACCCAACAGTCGGAGTCCGGATTGGTGCATGTCGAGTGGTCTCGAGCCGATCGCATCGCCACCAGGAAGTGCGACAACAGCGCGTCGACAACGCGCGACCAGCGGACCGAGCACACACACCGAGGCGCGGAACTGTTTCACCGCATCGAAGTCAGCGTGATACTTCGGCTCGGCCGGCGTCGTGATCCGCACTTCGGAATCTTCGAGTTCGACTTCGCAGCCCAGACCTCGCAGAACGTCCGCCATCAGGGGTACGTCGAGAATGTCCGGGCAGTTGGTCACGACAGTGGTGCCTTCGGCCAACAGCGCCGCGGCCATCAGCTTCAGCACACTGTTCTTGGCCCCTCCCACCAGTACTTCACCTTCGAGGCGGTTACCCCCGGTCACAAGAAAGTGCTCACTCACGGTTCACAGCCTAGAGCCACAACCTCGTCGGCACCGCGCCGGTACCGTAGCCCTATGTCTGTTCACCTGACGAAGATCTACACCCGGACCGGCGACGACGGGACCACGGGCCTCAGCGATTTTTCCCGCGTGTCCAAGAACGATCCGCGTCTGGTCGCCTATGCGGATTGCGACGAGACCAACGCGGCGATCGGTGTGGCCGTTGCCCTCGGTACTCCCCCACCGAATCTGCTCGTGATGCTGCGACAGATCCAGAACGACCTTTTCGACGCAGGTGCCGACTTGTCCACCCCCGCGGTCGAGAACCCGAAGTACCCGCCGCTGCGAGTGACGCAGGCCTACATCGATCGACTCGAAGGATGGTGCGATGAGCTCAATGAGCAACTGGCACCGTTGAATTCGTTCATTCTGCCGGGCGGAACTGCCTTGGGTGCCCTGCTTCACGTAGCACGAACCGTCTCGCGGCGTGCGGAGCGTGCGGCGTGGTCCGCGATCGATGCGAACCCGGAAGACACGAGCGTCCTCCCCGCGAAATACCTCAACAGATTGTCGGATCTGCTCTTCATCATGGGAAGAGTGGCAAACCCGGAAGGCGATGTGCTCTGGAAGCCCGGCGCCGGGGCTTGATCGGGACCGGTCAGGCGGTGCGACGCCTACGGGCGCGCCCGTCCGGCCGCGATTCGACCCAGGACAGGAACGCTGTCAATGCTCCACTGTCCAAGGCGATTTCGTAGGCCGACGATCCGTCGTTGACCTTGACCACGACGATGTCGTCGCTCATGATGTCGAATTCGGTACCCGAGGGAGAGCGACGGCTCTCGACCTCGACACCTTGGCGATCAATCCTGGAGTCCGGGCCTGGCCGCAGACTCGACAGTTTGAAAAAGACGAATGTGCTTTCGCCGTAGCGAATGATCCCGTGCCGCCACCCGCTGTCCCCCGGGGATGGCAGAACACGAAGCAGTGCAGCAGTACCGCCGCGACGTAGAACGAGCAGACGATACAGAAAAGCCGCGACGAGAACCGCGAGCAGCACAACCAGAATGATCAACACAGTCATTCCGAATGTCACTGTTCGTCGGCTCCCGTCGCGGCTTTACTCGAGTAACTTACGCGCGCTCGACGGCCCGGAGCTGACCCTTGGCGACCGCAATCGCTTCGAGGTCGCCCGAGTTCTCGGCCAAGACAGCCTTGGCTGCCTCGACGTCGATGTCCTGTGCCATGTCCGCGGACTCGGCAAGGATCGTCACCGTCGTCGCAGTGACGGAGAGGAACCCTCCGTGTACTGCAGCAACGATACGCTCGCCGTCGACCGAGGTGATCGACACGGTTCCGCCCTCGATCAGCTGACCGAGGACCGGCTCATGCCCAGGCATGATGCCGATTTCACCCTCGGTGGTCTGAGCGCTGACCAGCGTCGCCGAACCAGACCACAAGCGCTGCTCGACGGCAACGAGTTCTACGGTCATCTCAGCCATCGTGGACTACTTCCCGGCCATCTTCTTGGCTGCAGCCTCGACGTCGTCGAGTCCACCGCAGCTGTTGAATGCCTGCTCGGGCAGGTGATCGAACTCGCCCTTGCAGACGCGGTCGAAGGCTTCGATCGTGTCGCGGAGCGGCACGACGGAGCCGGGCTCACCGGTGAACTTCTCGGCGACGATGAAGTTCTGGCCGAGGAACTTCTGGATACGACGGGCGCGGCCGACGAGGACCTTGTCCTCTTCCTGAAGCTCGTCCATACCGAGGATGGCGATGATGTCCTGCAGTTCCTTGTACTTCTGCAGAATGCGCTTGACCTCGTTGGCGACGCGGAAGTGCTCGGCACCGACGATGCCGGGTTCCAGGATGCGGGAGGTCGAGCTCAGCGGATCCACAGCGGGGTAGATACCCATCTGCGAAATCGGGCGCGAGAGCTCGGTGGTGGCATCGAGGTGCGCGAACGTCGTAGCCGGCGCGGGGTCGGTGTAGTCGTCGGCGGGCACGTAAATAGCCTGCAGCGAGGTGATCGAGCGACCGCGGGTCGAGGTGATGCGCTCCTGGAGTTCACCCATCTCGTCCGCCAGCGTGGGCTGGTAGCCCACTGCCGAAGGCATACGGCCGAGGAGGGTGGAAACCTCGGAGCCTGCCTGCGTGAAGCGGAAGATGTTGTCGATGAACAGCAGAACGTCCTGGCCCTGAACGTCGCGGAAGTACTCCGCCATCGTCAGTGCGGACAGGGCGACGCGCATACGCGTTCCGGGCGGCTCGTCCATCTGGCCGAAGACAAGGGCGGTGTCCTGGAGGACGCCCATCTCTTCCATTTCCAGGTGGAGGTCGGTGCCCTCACGGGTACGCTCACCGACGCCTGCGAACACCGAGGTGCCCGAGAACTCGCGAGCGATACGCGTGATCATTTCCTGGATCAGAACGGTCTTGCCGACGCCGGCGCCACCGAACAGGCCGATCTTTCCACCCTTGACGTACGGGGTGAGGAGGTCGATGACCTTGATGCCGGTCTCGAGGATCTCGGTCTTACCTTCGAGCTGATCGAAGGCTGGTGGCTTGCGGTGGATGCCCCACTGCTCGCCGTCGCGGCCGAGGCCCGGGGTGTCGAGGCAATCGCCCAGTGCGTTGAACACGTGGCCCTTGACGACGTCACCGACGGGAACCGAGATCGGCTTGCCCGAGTCGGTCACTGCAGTGCCGCGGACGAGGCCGTCGGTGGGCTGCATGGAGACGGTGCGGACCAGGTTGTCACCGAGGTGCTGTGCAACCTCGAGCGTCAGCGTCTTGGCGACCGAGGGAAGCGTGATCTCGGCGTTCAGGGCGTTGAACAGTTCAGGAACAGCGCCACGCGGGAATTCAACGTCCACGACGGGACCGATGACCCGCACGACGCGGCCGGCTACGGCCGAAGCCGAACCTGCCCCGTTGTTTTCGGTTACTGCTGCGGTCATGTGCTAGTCACTTCCTGCGCTCGAGGCGAGCGCGTTGGCGCCGCCGACGATCTCGCTGATTTCCTGGGTGATCTGGGCCTGGCGAGCCTGGTTGGCCTGACGGCTCAACGTGTTCACCAGTTCGTTTGCGTTGTCCGTCGCGGCCTTCATGGCGGTACGACGGGCTGCCGACTCCGATGCCGCAGCATCGAGAAGCGACGAGAAGATACGAGTGCTGACGTACTTCGGGAGAAGAGCACCGAGAAGCTTCTCGGGCTCGGGCTCGAAGCTGAAGTCCGCGACGGGTCCATTGTCATGGTCGTCGTCGTGGCCGTTGGTCAGCATGTCGTCACCGAGTTCGATGCGCTCTTCCGACACGAAGACCTCGAGAGGAGCCATACGGCGAACCTCGGGAGTCTGCGTCAGCATCGACACGAAGCGGGTGTAGACGATATGGAGTTCGTCGACGCCCTCGATCGTGCCTTCACCGTTCGGAGCGGCAACCTGGTTACCCGAACCAGCCATGAACAGCTCCACCAGGTGGCGGCTGGCCTTCGCTGCATCCGAGTATCCCGGATCCTGCGAGAAGCCCGTCCACGCAGCACCGATGTCGCGGCCGCGGAACGTGTAGTAGCCGAGTCCCTTGGAACCGAGCACGTAGACGACCGGCTCCTTGCCCTCGCTGCGGAGGAGAGCCATGAGCTCTTCTGCCTGCTTGAGGACGTTGGAGTTGTAGCCACCACACATGCCGCGGTCACTGGTGACAACGAGCACCGCAGCCCGCTTGGGCTCCGGACGCTCGTTGAGCAACGGGTGATCGAGCGAAGCAGACGCACTCGCCAATTCGGTGAGTACCTTCGTGATCTCCTCGGCATACGGCTTGGACGCGGCGACGCGAATCTGAGCCTTGGTGATACGCGAAGTCGCGATCAGTTCCTGTGCCTTGGTGATCTTCTTGGTCGAGTTGACCGACTTGATACGAGACCGCAATTCGAGAATGCTCGCCATCGATCAATCACTCTCCCTTCGGAATTCGCAGTGTCATGGGCGCGTACGTCACTTGCTGACGGTCTTGCGCTTGACGTTGATCTGCTCGTTCGCGACCTCGTCGGCGCCCAAAGCGTCAGCCTCGGCCTCGTTCACGACCCGGCTTCCGTCGGATGCGATGAAGCCTTCCTTGAACTTGTTCGTTGCAGCGATCAGCTCAGCAGCGTTGTCGGCATCGAGTGCCTTACCGCCGTTGATGCTGGAGTAGACGCCAGCAGCCGAGTGCTTGAGGTCTTCGAGCAGTTCCTTCTCGAAGCGACGGACGTCGCCGATCGGAACGCTGTCGAAGATGCCTTCGCCGGCCAGGTAGATCGAGACGATCTGGTCCTCGACGGGGATCGGGCTGTACTGATCCTGCTTGAGCAGCTCGACCAGACGGGCACCGCGCTCGAGCTGAGCCTTGGAGGCAGCGTCGAGGTCGGATGCGAAGGCGGAGAACGCTTCGAGCTCACGGAACTGAGCCAGTTCCAGACGCAGCGAACCGGAAACCTTCTTCATGCCCTTTGTCTGTGCAGCGCCACCGACGCGGGAGACCGAGATACCGACGTTGATCGCGGGGCGAACGCCCTTGTTGAACAGGTCGGACTCGAGGAACACCTGACCGTCGGTGATGGAGATGACGTTGGTCGGGATGTAAGCCGAGACGTCGTTCGCCTTGGTCTCGATGATCGGCAGAGCCGTCAGCGAGCCACCGCCGAGTGCGTCGGACAGCTTCGCCGAGCGCTCCAGCAGACGGGAGTGCAAGTAGAAGACGTCACCGGGGTAAGCCTCGCGTCCCGGCGGACGACGCAGCAGCAGTGAGATGGCGCGGTACGCCTCTGCCTGCTTGGTCAGGTCGTCGAACACGACCAGAACGTGCTTGCCCTGGTACATCCAGTGCTGGCCGATGGCCGAGCCGGTGTACGGTGCGAGCCACTTGAAGCCTGCGGAATCAGATGCCGGAGCAGCAACGATGGTGGTGTACTCCATCGCGCCCTTCTCCTCGAGGGCAGCCTTGACGCCCGCGATGGTGGAACCCTTCTGACCGATGGCAACGTAGATGCAGCGCACCTGCTTGTTGACATCGCCGGAATCCCAGTTGGCCTTCTGGTTCAGGATGGCGTCGATGCAGACCGCGGTCTTGCCGGTCTTGCGGTCGCCGATGATGAGCTGGCGCTGGCCGCGGCCGATCGGGGTCATGGCGTCGATAGCCTTGATACCGGTCTGGAGCGGCTCTTCGACCGGCTGGCGCTCGAGCACCGAAGCGGCCTGGAGCTCGAGTGCACGGTTCTCGGTGCTCTCGATCTCGCCGAGACCGTCGATGGGCGCACCCAGCGGGTCGATGACGCGGCCGAGGAAAGCATCGCCGACGGGAACCGACAGAACGTCGCCCGTGCGCTTAACTTCCTGGCCTTCTTGAATGTTCTGGTAATCGCCAAGGATGACGGCACCGATTTCGGTGGCATCCAGGTTGAGCGCGACGCCGACGATTCCACCGGGGAACTCCAACAGCTCGTTGGACATAGCCGAAGGCAGGCCAGAGACGTGCGCAATGCCGTCACTGGTGTCGGTCACTGTGCCGACCTCCTCACGGGAGGCCTCCGGGGAGTAGCTCGCGGTGTAGTTGTCGATCGCGCTACGGATCTCGTCGGAGGAGATCGTCAGCTCCGCCATGTTTTTCCTGCTCTCGGTGTCTGGTCTTCGAAAAGATCTGGAGTATGTGTTCGGCTGAAGGACTACTTGAGGTTCTTCCGCAGTGCTGCGAGTCGACCCGCTGCGCTGCCGTCGATAACCTCGTCGCCCACCCGGACGACCAAGCCGCTGAGGAGTTCTGGATCGACCTCGACGTGTACTGCTACCGGCTTCCCGTAGGTGCGGGTAAGAGTGCTGGCCAAGCGATCCGACTGCTCCGAGCTCAACGCCGAGGCGCTGCGAACGTGAGCAACGGTGGTATCGCGCTGCGCTGCGGCAAGATTCGACAGCTGATCGAAAGTGTCTGCGGGTGCAGACTTCAACCGGCCGACGGCCTGTCCGGCGAGTGCCTCGGTGACCGCGGTGACCTTGCCGTAGAGCAAGCGAGAGAGGAACTCACGCTTGCGGGCTGCGGGAACCGACAGATCCGAGAGCGTCTGCTCCAGGCTGGGGTCCCCTGCCACGATGCGACCGAGACGGAAGAGCTCGTCCTCAACGGTGTCCAACTGGCTCTGATCGGCTGCGGCGCGGAGCAGAGCTTCGCGTCCGAGCAATTCGAGCGAGTTGACCAAGTCGCGGGCCGCAGACCAGTCCTGGCCTGCAGCTGCCTTCACGGTGGCGAGCGCCTCGGCGCCGACCTTTCCGGAGAACAACTGCTCTGCCAAAGCCTGGCGACCAGCGGCCGGTGCCGAAGCGTCAGCCAGCGCGCTGCGAAGAGCGCGCTGGCCGTCGAGTACCTCGACCACCGAGAAGAGCTCGGACCCAGCCTGAGCAGAAGCAGCAGTTGCGGCTCCTGCAGAGACGGCGCCCAGGGCACTGCTCAGCGCAGAACGAGTCTGCGCCAAGGCTTCACGGCTCGCTGCGTACATATTGCTCACTTCCTGGCTGAATCAGCGCTGACGGTGTCGAGCTCGTTGAGGAAACGATCAACCGTTCCGGCGCGCTTCACGTCGTCGGCGAGGGACTCCCCGATGACCTTCTCGGCCAGGTCTACAGCGGTCTTGCCGAGATCCGAGCGGAGCTCAGCGACGATCTGCTGACGCTGGGCGACGAGCTGGCTGTGGCCTGCGGCCACGATGCGGTCGCTCTCGTCCTGCGCCTGAACCTTCATGTCAGCGATGATCTGCTGACCCTGGGTACGCGCTTCCTCACGGATCTGCGCTGCCTCGGTACGAGCTTCGGCGAGCTGCGCGCGGTACTGCTCGAGCGCGGCCGCTGCCTCTGCCTGTGCGTCTTCGGCCTTCTTGATGCCGCCCTCGATCTGCTCGGTGCGTTCGGCCAAGACCTTCTGGAACTTCGGAAGAACGAGCTTCCAGAAGACGAAACCGACTACGACGAGCGCAACCGCGGACCACACGATGTCGTATGTCTCGGGCAAGAGAGGATTGTGTGTCTCCTCTGTTGCCGCGAGCACTGCGAAGGTGGCTCCCATGTCGGTCTTAGAAAATGAAACCGGCGACAAGGCCGATCAATGCGAGGGCCTCGGTGAATGCAATACCGAGGAACATGGTGGTACGAACCTGGCCGGCCATCTCGGGCTGGCGGACCATGCCTTCGATTGCCTTGCCCACAACGATGCCCACGCCGATGCCGGGGCCGATTGCTGCGAGGCCGTAGCCGATGGCTCCGTAGCCGCGCGACTTGGTCTCGACAACTTCCTGAGCGAGGTAAGCGATGCTCATGGTGTTCCATTCCCTTTCTGTTGACCTCTGCCGGATTCGGCAAGAGGCTCAGTTCTTGGTGTAGCTGGTGAGGAGGTAAAGGTCAGTGCTCGTCGGCGTGGAGCGCCAGTTCGATGTACACCGCGGTCAGCAACGCGAACACGTAAGCCTGCAGGAAGATGACCAGCAGCTCGAAGAACGTGAATGCGATACCGGCGATGATCGACGGAACGCCGAAGATCGCCTGGAATCCGCCGGACACGAAGAAGAAGTAGTTCGTCGCGCTGAAGAACAGCACCAGCAGGATGTGGCCGGCCAACATGTTGGCCATGAGACGAACCATCAGCGTGAACGGGCGCAGGATGAAGGTCGAGATGAACTCGATGGGCACCAACAAGAAGTGCAGGGGCAGCGGGACGCCGGGAACGACGATGCTGCTCTTGACGTACTTGAAGAAGCCGTACTTCTTGATTCCGACGTAGTTGAACACGATGTAGGCGAGCGCCGCGAGGACCAGGGGCATACCGATTCGTGCGTTCGGCGAGATGTTCAGGAAAGGAATGATGCTGGCCAGGTTGCTGGCGACCACGATGAAGAAGATCGTCGTGACGACCGGCAGGAAGCGCTTGCCCTGTTCCTTGCCCAGGATCTCCTCGGCGATGTTGATCCGAACGAAGTCGAGCGCAAGCTCAGCGGCGTTCTGCATCCCACGGGGAACCAATCGAGGGCTGCGCATCGCGATCACGAAGAAGGCTGCGACCAGCACCGACATCAGCAGACGAATCAGCATCAGACGGTCGAGCTCGAAGGGGCCCGCGTGAATCAACACGGAGGGCGGGAAAAAATCGTCTAGTGACGGCGCATGGAATTCATCCGCGGCCAGGGTGGTGACGCTCAGCGTTCTCTCCCGTAGTCGGTCCGCAGCCATCATTGACTGCGGTTCGATCGGACATTGACGATCTACAAGTCGACAAGTTCGACTCGCGCATTCGTCAGCAGCTGGAGAACCCTTGAGGGACCTGGCGTCTGTCGGTGTCGGCGACTCTCGTCGACTCAGTGGTCAGAATTTCGACCACCTGCGAGCACATGGCATCGTCGGCTGAGTGTTACTCGGCCCACCATTGCTCTCGCTTGAACCGAACCTTATCAAGTCATCTACGACATTGTGTAGATGGGGTACCTGGAAGTCCGATTAGTTACCTCTTGTAGTACTACTCGTCGTCGTCGACGTTGCTGCTGGGAGTGGGATCGACGTACGGAGTTTTGGTTCCGAGAACGCCGTACGTCTCCGCTCCGAGCACCACGACCAGCGACATGATGATGACCAGGACGAGGGCGGTCTTGTTGTAGAAATCCATGTCCGAGAGGACGAAGAGAACCACCATCGCGAGAATCATCTTGAGCAGCCACGTGCCGAGCAGAACTGCACCGGCCGTGAGCGCGGGCAGCTTTGCCGTGAGCAGCACGCCCAGCGCGGTGAACAGGATGAACCCGCCGCCGACGGCTGCGCCGATCAAAGCGCCGTAGACGCCTTCCTTGCCGGCGAACAGCCCGCCCAGGAGCGCGCCGACCACGGCCAGCGCGATCAGCCCCATCACACCCCACTTCACGGCCGACTTCATCGCGGCGGTCGAATCAGGGATGGGTTGCGAGGCAGGTACAGGCTGCGGCGTGTTCGTCACGATGCCCAAGGGTAATGGATCGGGAAACGTGGCTAGCGCCGCTGCTGCTTGCGATCGATCAAAGACGGCACGGCGGTGAAGAACAACGCAAGGACCAAACCGGCCGCGACGAGTACGACAACCAGCTGACGATTGAGCAGTGAGGATCCGACGGCACCGAAAGCCAGAACGCTGACCCACAGGTAGATGACCAGCACGACTCGTCGATGCGTGTGCCCGATCTGCAAGAGCCGGTGGTGCAGGTGCATCTTGTCCGGACTGAACGGACTCACGCCCGCTTTCGTTCGGCGGATCACGGCCAGGAGCATGTCCAGCATCGGGATGAACATCACAGCTCCGACCAGCAACAACGGCGCGAGAAGGCCGACGAGGTCGCGGGTTCCGTAGGCGGCCAGTGGAATACGACCGGATGCGCTGGTGGAGATCGCAGCCAGCATCAGACCGATCAACATCGAACCGGAGTCGCCCATGAAGATGCGTGCCGGATTGAAGTTGTGCGGAAGAAATCCGAGACAAGCACCTGCCAACGCCGCGGCGATCATCGCGGGCGGGTAGACGCTGGCGTCACCGCCCTGGTCGTGGAGCAGACCGATCGAGAAGATGAGGATTGCCAGGGCCGCGATCAGCCCCAAACCGGCGGCCAATCCGTCGAGACCGTCGACGAAATTCATGGCGTTGATGGTCGCGACGGCAACAGCCACCGTGAACAGTCCCGATTGAATCTGATCGAGGATGATGGTGGACCCACCGTCACCGCCGAACGGGTTGTAGATGATGAACCAACTGACGCCCATCACCACGAGAACTCCGGCAGCAGTCACCTGACCCACGAACTTGGTGAGCGCGTCGAGACCCCATCTGTCGTCGATCACACCCACGAGGACGATGACGGCTCCCGCAACGAGCGCAGCGTGTACGTCCGGACTACCGAAGCCGAAACCTCTTGTGAGCGCGGGTAATTGCTGCGCAAACAGCAGGCCGACAGCCATTCCGATGTACATTCCGACGCCACCGAGGCGCGGAATCGGCTCGACGTGAACGTCCCGATCACGCGGAATCGCAACGGCGCCGAACCGCAGCGCCAACAACCGGACTGCTCCGGTCGCAAGGTAGGTCACCACCGCAGCCGTACACAGCACGAGCAACAGTTCACGGATGGGAACACCCGCTCCCCCGCCACCTTGTGCCAGATATGTGGTCGCCTCGTAGGAAGTGATCACTGCGCGAGATCACCCGTCTGGCGGGGGTAGGCGGGCTTTGCCCGGACCAATTCGCGAACGCCGTCGGCAACTGATGCCAACTCGGCCTCCCCGGACGTGGTGGCGGGATCCGCGACGACTGCATGCGCAATCAACTCCCCCACGACGCTCATGTCGGCACGGTTGAATCCCTGCGTCGTCACAGCCGCGGATCCGACGCGGATTCCGGACGTGACGGCCGGCGACTGCGGATCGAACGGAATCGCATTCTTGTTGAGCGTGATCGAAGCCAGTCCGCACCTACGCTCGGCGTCGACTCCGGTGACCCCGCTTGCGCGCAAGTCGAGAAGTGCCAGATGCGTGTCGGTTCCACCGGACACAGTACGCAGGCCGCGAGCTTCCAACGACTGCGCGAGCGCCGACGCATTGGCAACCACTTCCTGTGCATACCAACGATATTCCGGCGTCGATGCTTCTTTGAAGGCAACCGCCTTCGCGGCGATCGCATGCATCATCGGACCGCCTTGAATGAAGGGGAACACCGCGCGATCGACAGCCGAGGCGTGCTCGCTGCGGCACAAGATCATTCCGCCGCGCGGGCCTCTGAGGACCTTGTGCGTCGTCGCGGAGACCACGTCGGCATACGGAACACACGACGGTATCGCTCGGCCTGCGACGAGTCCGATGAAGTGGGCGGCGTCGACCCACAGGATCGCACCGACCTCGTCAGCGATCGAGCGGAAGGCTGCGAAGTCGATGGTGCGGGAGTATGCCGTCGCGCCGGCGACGATGATTTTCGGCTTGTGCGCCAGAGCCAGGGTGCGAACCTCGTCGTAGTCGATCAATTCGGTGGCCGAATCGACGTGATAGGGAACGGTGGTGAACCACTGCCCCGAAAAGCTGACCCGAGACCCGTGAGTCAGATGCCCACCGTGCGGCAGACTCATCGCCAGCACGGTGTCGCCGGGCTTGGCGAATGCGGCGTACACCGCGAGATTTGCAGTGGCTCCCGAATGCGGTTGGACGTTGACGTGCTCAGCGCCGAACAGTGCTTTCGCCCGGTCGATCGCCAGATTCTCGGCTGCGTCGACGTACTCGCACCCGCCGTAATAACGCCGACCCGGATAGCCCTCGGCGTACTTGTTGCTCAGGGTCGAACCCAAGGCGGCCAGTACGGCGGGGCTGGTGAAGTTCTCGCTCGCGATGAGTTGAAGTCCGCCGCGCTGACGCTCGAGTTCGGCCAGCGCAATAGCCGCGATCTCGGGGTCTGCCGTGGCAAGCTCACCGAAATCCGGTCCCCAGTACGTGGATTCCCCCGCGCGCTCGCCGCCGGCGCCGACCATCGTTACGAAACTCCCTCTACAAGGCTTTCCGAACTGGTGCCCAATACCTCGGCGATGGATTCTGCCGAGACGGCACCCACTCGCAAGATACGCGGTGAATTGCCGGTCAGGTCGACGATCGTGGAAGCAACGGCGTGTTCGGCCTTGCCCCCGTCGAGATACACGCTGGCAGATCCGCCGAGCTGATCTCGAGCTTCCTCGACGGTAGTCGCCGGCGGACGCCCCGAAATGTTGGCGCTCGAGACGGCAAGCGGTCCGACATCGCGCAACAATTCAAGAGCAACCGGGTGCAGGGGCATACGGAGCATGACGGTTCCGCGGGTATCGCCGAGGTCCCAGGCAAGTGACGGCGCCTGCTCGACGACCAAGCTCAGTCCGCCGGGCCAGAACGCGCGGATCAAATCCCGTGCCTGCGGGCGCACGCTGTAGACGAGCCCGTCGATGGTGTTCCACGATCCGACCAGTACCGGGACGGGCATGTCTCGCCCGCGTCCCTTGGCGCGCAACAAACTCGTGACAGCTTCGCTGTCGAACGCGTCGGCGGCGAGTCCGTACAGGGTGTCGGTGGGGAGAACTACGAGTCGGCCGGCCTTGAGCGCGTTCTTCGCGGCGGCCAAGCCTGCGGTTCGGGAATCTGTCTGACTGCAGTCGTACACGGTGCTCACTCAGCCATCCTTTCACTCTGCACTTCGGGCGTTCGATTCCGCTGGGCTTCGACGTCGGTGGCGACACGTCTGGCGACGACGAATCGCGGACGACCGGCAAGATCGGGATGCTGCGCGACCTCGCCGAATACCCGGCGCGCCGAGAACAGCGCAGCGACGCCGTCGCCGTTGGTGTCGTCGTGCTCGATGCCCGCCGCGCCGCCGATGCGAAGCCACCGCGCGATGTTGCTGATCATCGGTTTGATGACGGACAGACCGTCGGCACCGCCGAACAGCGCGGTGTGTGGGTCGTAGTCCATGACCTCAGGCTGCAATTGCGCGCCTTCGGGGATGTACGGCGGATTGGAGACGACAAGATCGACGCCGCCCTCGAGCCCCGGCAACAAGTTCCGATCGGTGACGTCGCCCTGATGCAGATGGATCGGTGTATCACCGGCGGCCTCGCGGTCGGCGGCATTACGACGCGCCCACGCCAGCGCGGCGGGTTCCTTCTCCACGGCGTGAACGACGGCGTCGGGACGGGCCTCGGCGATGGACAGCGCGAGTACACCCGATCCCGTGCACAGGTCCAGCACTACCGGCGGCTTGCTTCCGCAACCTTCGAGGAACGAGAGCGCCCAACCCATGAGCAATTCGGTTTCGGGCCGCGGAATGAAGACACCCGGACCGACGGCGACGTCGATGTTGCCCATCGATGCGACTCCGATGATGTGCTGCAAAGGAATCCGCTTCACGCGTTGGGCAACCAACTCGTCGAACGCCGCGATGACCTCGGGATCGACCAACGGAATCAGCCCGAGACGCGTGCGTTCGACGCCGAGCAGGTGGGATGCCAACAACTCGGCGTCGGTGCGTGGGCTGGGCACACCTGCGGCGTCGAGCTGTTTTGCAGCTTCGATCAGCGCCAAACGAAGTGGAAGTCGACTCACGGGTACAGCCTGCCACGCTCGACCGACACGCGGTTCACCGAGTTCCCAGCAGTATGGAGGTCAGTCATCGTCTGCATCTACTCGGCCGCGAGACGCGCCTCTCGGTCCGCCTTACCCAATGCGTCGAGAAGTGCGTCGAGCTCACCGTCGAGCACCGCGTCGAGGTTGTGCGACTTGAACCCGATGCGGTGATCGGTGATGCGGTTCTCCGGGAAGTTGTAGGTGCGGATGCGCTCCGAACGGTCTACCGTCCGGACCTGACTCTGGCGACCTGCCGACGCTTCTGCGTCCGCGGCTTCCTCGGCGACTACCTGCAAGCGGGCGGCAAGGACCTGCATGGCGCGCGCCTTGTTCTGCAGCTGCGAACGCTCGTTCTGGCAGGTGACGACGATGCCGGTCGGAAGGTGCGTGATTCGGACAGCAGAGTCGGTCGTGTTGACGCCCTGACCACCCTTGCCGGACGAACGGTAGACGTCGATGCGCAGGTCACTCTCGTCGATCTGGACCTGCTCGACCTCTTCCGGCTCCGGGTAGACCAGAACGCCGGCGGCCGAAGTGTGAACGCGTCCCTGGGATTCGGTGACGGGCACTCGCTGGACGCGGTGAACACCGCCCTCGAACTTGAGCCGCGCCCACACGCCGTCCGGAGTATCGGACTTGCTCTTGATCGACAGCGTTGCTTCCTTGTATCCGCCGAGATCGGAAACCGTCGCGTCGAGGATCTCGACGCGCCAGCCGTGCCGTTCCGCGTAGCGGACGTACATGCGGGCCAGGTCCGAGGCGAAGAGCGCGGATTCTTCGCCGCCCTCACCGGACTTCACTTCAAGGACGATGTCGTCGCCGTCATGCGGATCACGCGGCGCCAACTGATCGGTCAGCGTCTGCTCGAGCTGCGCGACCTCGGCTTCGAGATCGGGGATCTCGGCGGCGAAGCTGGAATCGTCGACAGCGAGTTCGCGCGCGGCTTCCAGATCGTCCTGCGCAGCCGTGAGCTTGTTGTACGTCGACATGATCGGCGAGAGCTCGGAGAACCGCTTACCGACGCGCCTGGCAGCGGCAGGGTCGTTGTGCAGCGCCGGATCGGACATCTGTGCTTCGAGACCGGCGTGCTCCGCCAAGATGTCGTCGATGGCCGAGGGCTGGGTTGCGCCTGCCATGGTTCGCTCCGCTCTGAGTTTCGATTCCTACGGTGCGCGCTTGAAGGTGTTTCGACGCCGGGACCCGGGAAACGCGCAAACCGAGTGCAGGCACAAAAAAGCCGACGCCCGATCTGCGCATGGCAGATCGGGCGTCGGCGGAACAGCTAGGACTCGGTGGCCGGGACCTTGCTGTCTGCGCGCTTGCCGTAGCGAGCCTCGAAGCGAGCGACGCGTCCACCGGTGTCGAGAATCTTCTGCTTGCCCGTGTAGAACGGGTGGCACTGCGAGCAAACCTCGACGTTGATGCGTCCGGACTCCTTGGTGCTGTGGGTCTCGAACGTGTTACCGCAACCGCAGACGACGGTGGTCGCTACGTAAGTTGGGTGGATTCCTGCCTTCATGGTGTCCCTTTCAATGGTCGCCGGGTCGACGTCGCCAATCGACATCGTGAACCGGAACCGGACTCGGCCGTTCAGTATGCCAGATGCGGTACCTCACCGGATAATCCGCGTCTCGCACGCCTCGGGGTGGCTGTACGAAGTTGTCAACGCACTGCCCTTCGGTTTTGTTCCGCCCATGCAAAAGGCCCACAACCAGCTGGTTGTGGGCCTTTTGACGTCGAGTCGATCAGTCGTCGATCGCACCCGGTGCGGTCTTGGAGACCTGCATCAGGAACTCGAGGTTGTTCTTGCTCTTCTTCAGTCGATCGATCAGCAGATCGATGGCCTGATGCGAGTCCAGACCGGACAGGACGCGGCGGAGCTTGTGCAGCACCGCAGCCTCGTCCGGGCTCAGGAGCAGCTCGTCCTTACGCGTACTGGACGGGTTGACGTCCACGGCCGGGAACACGCGGCGTTCGGCGATCTTGCGATCGAGCTTGAGCTCGGCGTTGCCGGTGCCCTTGAACTCTTCGAAGATCACGGTGTCGCCGGTGGATCCGGTCTCGACCATTGCGGTAGCGATGATGGTGAGCGATCCACCGTTCTCGATGTTGCGGGCAGCACCGAGGAAACGCTTCGGCGGGTACAGCGCTGTCGAGTCGACACCACCGGAGAGGATGCGTCCGGACGCCGGCGAGGAGTTGTTGTACGCACGACCCAGACGCGTGATGGAGTCGAGCAGTACGACGACGTCCTTACCCATCTCGACCAGGCGCTTCGCACGCTCGATTGCCAGCTCGGCAACTGCGGTGTGATCTCCCGGCGGGCGGTCGAAGGTGGAGGAAATGACCTCGCCCTTCACGCTGCGCTGCATGTCGGTCACTTCCTCGGGACGCTCGTCCACGAGGATGACCATCAGGTAGCACTCAGGATTGTTGGTGGCGACAGCATTCGCGATCGCCTGCAACACGCTGGTCTTACCCGCCTTGGGCGGGCTCACGATGAGGGCGCGCTGGCCCTTACCGATGGGCATCACCAGGTCGATGACACGCGTGGTGAGAATGTGTTGCTCGGTCTCGAGGCGCAGACGCTGGTTCGGGTACAGCGGCGTGAGCTTGTTGAACTCGGGGCGCTTCTTCGCGGCCTCGACGTCGCCGCCGTTGACCGTGTCGATGCGGACCAGCGGGTTGAACTTCTGACGCTGGCTGCCCTGTTCACCGTCACGCGAGACCCGGACGGCACCGGTGATGGCGTCGCCACGGCGAAGGCCGTTCTTGCGGATCAGGTTCATGGAGACGTAGACGTCGTTGGGACCGGCGAGGTACCCGGACGTACGCACGAAGGCGTAATTGTCGAGGACGTCGAGGATGCCGGCAACCGGCTGAAGGACGTCGTCCTCGCGGATTTCGGTCTCACGCGAATCGTTGGGTGCGCCACCCTCACCGCGGTCGCGACCACGGCCACGGCGCTCGCGGAAACGGCGTCCGCGGCGTCCACGTCCACCCTCTTCGTCGTCGTCCGGTCCGTTGTTGCGGTTGTCCGTGCGCGGACCGGCATTGTTCTGGCCGGCGTTGTTCTGATTGCCACGGTCCTGACGGTCCTGGCGATCCTGGTTGCCCCGGTTGCCCTGGTTGTCCCGCTGGCTCTGGTTGTCCCGCTGGCCCTGGTTGTCTCGCTGGCCCTGGTTGTCGCGGTTTCGCTCGCGGCGGGGACGCTCGTTGCCCTGCTCGGCAGGAGCCTGCTCAGCGTCCGACTTGCCCTCGGCGCCTGAAGAACGCTCGGCCGGAGCCTCTGTCTTCGCAGACTCGGCGGCCTTCGAGGTGTCCGAGTCGGACTTTGCCGAAGGAGTGTCCTGCTCGATGCTCAGTTCACCCTGGTCGGGTGAACCTGCTCGACGTGCGGCGCCGCGACGCTGACGTCCACGACGGGGTGCAGCCTGATCGGCGTCCTCGGCGGATTCGGTACGTGCCGGCGCGGCCTCGGCAGGAGCCGATTCGGCCGCCGGAGCTGTTTCGGCTGCGGGGGTTTCGGTTCGTGCGGCGCGAGTGCTCTTGGCACGAGTGCGCGCAACGGGTGCGTCGTCGAGAGTGAGTTCACTCTGTGCGGGTGCAGCCTTTGCGCTGCCGCCCTGACGCTCCTTGATGGCTGCGATCAGGTCACCCTTGCGCATGCCGGAAGTGCCTTTGATGCCCAGTTCACCCGCAAGAGTGCGGAGTTCGGTGAGCACCATGCCGGAGAGTCCGGCACCACGGCGCGTTTCGGCACGCTTCGTGGAGGTCGCCACCGCACCGTTCGATGCTGAAGATGACGCCTGAGAATTGTCGCCTGATTCCGACCCGGCGGGTGCAGAAGTGGCGATGAGGTCCGTATCGGTCACGGAGGTCCTTTCCTTCCCTCACTCGCACTGCGCAAAGTCGAGGGTTCGTCCCGCAGTTCGATTGAATACCGAACTCGGTGGTGCCGTACGTGGTTGCTGTCCAGAACTGCCGGCTTGTCCGCCGTCACATGATTGTCGGAAACTCTCGCCTCAAACTTTTCATGCGCTCGCAAACCTGCCCAACGCGCCTTCGTCGACGATTCACTCCCCCGTGTGCTGAACCCCAGAGTCATGGAACCTCTGAGTGTTCGATCCGCGGAGGATTCAAACCTTCGGAGAAGGTACAAGCGCGAGGATCATGCCTGCGAGAATCATGCCAAGGACTGTGGACCCCGATTGGGAAGGAGTTTTGCCCCCTGGTGATGCACCGGCGACTGACGCGCACGATGTACGGACATAGCCCAGGATAGCGCCCAAACCTGAGTCCGGCAAGAATTTGGACGACTGGGTGTGTCAGTTCACTACCGATCGGTAGCGGGCAATCACCAGGACCAAGGCAGGGATCAGACGGTCGTCGTGACTACTTCCACACCGTCGGCGATATCCAAATCGAGTACACGGAGCCCGTCGGCCCGCGCAGCTTCGGCGAGTTCGACGGGGAAAGGCTCTGTGCTGAGCGCCAACACGGTGGGGCCGGCGCCGGAAACGGTCGCGGCGATACCCGCCTGACGCAGAATGCCGATCCACCGAGTCGTGAGCGGCAGAGCGGGCGCGCGTTGCGCCTGATGCAGACGATCTTCGGTGGCTGCCATCAGCAGATCCGGGCGCGCGGTGAGCGCGACGACGGCCAGGGCGCTACGGCTCGCGTTGAACGACGCATCCTGGTGCGGAACCAATTCGGGCAGAAGCCCGCGGGTGTGCGCGGTGGACGAGCGCTCCTCGGGAACCAGTGCCACGGCACGGATGTCGGGATGCACGTCGAGTTTCGCCGCAGAGTAGATCGGCTCGTCTCCTTCGACGGCCGGCGGGCAACTCCACGAGACGACTGCGCCACCGAGAACACTGGCGGACGCATTGTCCGGGTGACCTTCGAACTCGGACGAGAGTTGAACCAACTGCTCTTGCGTCAAACCGATCTCGGCATCGAGCGCGCGCGCCAGACCGTTGGCCGCTGCCAGTCCACCGACGGCCGCGGAAGCCGAGGAACCCAACCCGCGCGAATGCGGGATCGCGTTGCGGCACAACACGTCCAGGCCACTTGCCCACACTCCCGCAGCTTCGAGGCCACGCTCGATGGCGCGAACCACGAGATGCGAAGGACCCCAAGGCACGTCGGCAGCACCTTCGCCTTCGACGCGAATCTGCAGACCCGAATCCGTTGTGGTGACCACGATTTCGTCGTACAACCCCAACGCCAGACCGAGGGTGTCGAACCCCGGCCCCAAGTTTGCACTCGAGGCCGGGACGCGAGCAGTCACCGAAAGGCCGATAGGCAGGGTTATAGTCATGTCAGACACCGGATTCCGCGGAGTGGTCGATGAATCCACGGACACTATGCAAGCTCGAGGGCAGCCGCGACGGCAACGGGATCGACACCGATGGGCTCGACGTTCGGCATCCCCTTCAATGCGGTGTCAGGATCCTTGAGGCCGTTACCGGTCACCGTGCACACGACGGTCAGGCCAGGCTCGAGCCAGCCCTCTGCACGTGCGGCGAGCAGGCCCGCGACGCTGGCGGCCGATGCCGGTTCGACGAAGACGCCCTCGGTAGCGGCGATCAGTCGGTACGCCTCGAGGATCTTCTCGTCGGTGGCGGCACGGAATGCACCGTTGGACTCTTCCTTCGCCGCGACTGCGCCGTTCCAGGAAGCGGGGGAACCGATTCGGATTGCGGTGGCGATGGTTTCGGGATCCTTGACGGGTGCGCCATTGACCAACGGCGCCGCTCCGGCAGCCTGGACTCCGAGCATGCGGGGCTTGACCGTGGTCAGGCCGTCTGCGTAGTACTCGGAGTACCCGCGCCAGTACGCGGTGATGTTTCCGGCATTTCCGACCGGGAGAGCGTGTACGTCGGGAGCCTTGCCGAGGACGTCCATGATCTCGAATGCCGCGGTCTTCTGACCTTCGATGCGCACCGGGTTGACCGAGTTGACCAGACCGATGGTGGGGAATTCGGCCGTGGTCTTACGTGCCAGCTCCAGGCAGTCGTCGAAGTTGCCCTGCACCTGAATGATCTTGGCGCCGTGCATGACTGCCTGCGCGAGCTTGCCCATGGCGATCTTGCCCTGCGGGATGAGCACGGCGCAGGTCATGCCGGCCTTGGCTGCATACGCAGCGGCCGAGGCGGAGGTGTTGCCGGTGGACGCGCACAGAACTGCGCGCTGGCCGCGAGCCAAGGCGTCGGTGACGGCCATCGTCATGCCGCGGTCCTTGAAGGAACCAGTGGGGTTGAGGCCCTCGACCTTGAGGTAGACGTCGCAACCGGTGATCTCGGAGAGGTGGCCGGCCGGCAGGAGCGGGGTGCCGCCCTCGCGCAGGGTGACGGTCTTCCAGTTGTCACCGATCGCGAGACGGTCCCGGTATGCCTCGATGAGACCCGGCCATGCCTTGTGGACGGGGTTGACGATGCCGGTCATTGTTCAGTGCCTTCCAGTCGCAGCACGCTGGTCACAGCGGTGACGAATTCGAGTTCGTTGAGGGCCGCCACGGTCTCGGACAGAGCCGCGTCGGTTGCTACATGAGTGACGACCACCAGACGCGCGCCGGCGCCGGCGCCCTCCTGGCGGACGACGGAGATGCTCACGCCGTGCTTGGCGAACTCGGCGGCGACTGCGGACAGCACGCCTTCCTTGTCCGCGACCTCCATGTTCACGTAGTAGCGCGTGAGGATGTCGCCCATCGGAGCGACCTTGAGCTTGGCGTACTTGGACTCGCGGGGGCCGCGACCGCCGTGAACCTTGTTACGCGCCGCCATCACCAGGTCACCCATGACCGCGGACGCGGTGGGGGCGCCGCCTGCGCCCTGGCCGTAGAACATGAGCCGGCCGGCGTTCTCTGCTTCCACGACAACGGCGTTGAATGCGCCGTTGACCGAAGCGAGCGGGTGGCTGAGCGGAACCAGCGCCGGGTACACGCGAGCGGAAATCCGCTCCTTGCCCTTGGGCGTGACGATGCGCTCGCAGATCGAGAGCAACTTGATGGTGCAGTCGAGTGCCTTCGCCGACGCCAGGTCGGCGGAGGTGATCGTGGAGATTCCTTCGCGGTACACGTCCGCGGCAGTGACGCGGGTGTGGAACGCGATCGACGCGAGGATCGCAGCCTTTGCCGCGGCGTCGTAGCCTTCGACGTCGGCGGTCGGATCTGCTTCCGCGTATCCGAGGCGTCCGGCCTCGGCGAGGGTCTCCTCGTAGTCGGCCCCGGTCTCGTCCATCGCGGAGAGGATGAAGTTGGTGGTGCCGTTCACGATTCCGGCGACCTTGTTGACGCGGTCTCCGGCCAGGGACTGCGTGAGCGGGCGGATCACGGGGATCGCACCGGCAACAGCGGCCTCGAAGTACAGGTCGACAGAATTGGCCTCTGCAGCCTCCGCCAACTCACCGGTGTGGTCCGCGAGCAGCGCCTTGTTGGCGGTCACGACCGACTTGCCGGAGTTGAGGGAGGAGAGAATCAGCTTGCGAGGGAGTTCGATTCCGCCGATCACCTCGACCACGATGTCGACGTCGTCACGACCGACCAGGGACTCGGCGTCCGTCGTCTGCAGTTCCTCGGGAATTCCGCGGTCCGAGCCGATACGGCGAACGGCAACTCCCCGCAGTTCCAACGGGGCACCGACGCGAGCTTCGAGTTCCTCGGCCTGCTCACGAATGATCCGGACGACCTCGCTCCCGACGTTGCCGAGGCCGAGAACGGCCACACCGATAGCGCGATGCGCCGATTCGCTCGTCACTGCGATACCTCCAAGCTGAGCAGATCTTCCACTGTTTCCCTCCGCAGAATCACGCGTGAGACTCCGTCACGCACCGCCACCACGGCTGGGCGGGTGAGCAGGTTGTACCTGCTCGACATCGAATAGCAGTATGCACCGGTCGCTGCTACCGCTAGTAAATCACCGGGCCCGACGTCCTCGGGCATCCAGGTGTCCCGAATGACCACGTCACCGGACTCGCAGTGCTTACCGACGATACGTGCAACGACGGGATCAGCCTCGGAAGTTCGCGAAACCAACTTGGCTTCGTACTCCGCACCGTAGAGGGACGTGCGGATGTTGTCGCTCATCCCGCCGTCGACGCTGATGTAGCGGCGTGTCAGCGCGCTACCCACCGTGACGTCCTTGATGGTGCCGACCTCGTAGAGCGTCACCGTGCCAGGTCCGGCGATGGCGCGGCCGGGTTCGACGGCAAGCGTCGGCTCCGGCAATCCGGCCAGGGCGGACTCGTTGCGCACGATGTGACCGAGCTTTGCTGCCAGTTCGTCGACGGGCGGCGGGTCGTCGGACGGGATGTACGAGATCCCCATGCCGCCGCCGAGGTCGATGATCGAAATCTGCTTGGTCTTCTCGACTCCGAACTCGGTGACGACGTCGCGGAGCAAACCGATCACGCGGTGCGCTGCCACCTCGAAACCGTCGACGTCGAAGATCTGCGAACCGATGTGGCTGTGCAGGCCGACCAGTCGCAAGTTGTCGGCAGCGAAGACGCGGCGGACCGCGTCGATTGCCGCTCCGCCGGCCAGCGAGAAACCGAACTTCTGGTCCTCGTGTGCGGTGGAGATGAATTCGTGGGTATGCGCTTCGACGCCGACGGTCAGGCGGATCAACACGTCCTGAACGACACCGGCCTCACCGGCGACACGATCGAGTCGGTCGATCTCGATCGCCGAGTCGAGCACGACGTGCCCGACACCCGCGGCGACACCGGCGGCCAGTTCGGCGACCGACTTGTTGTTGCCGTGCATCGCAATTCGCTCAGCCGGGAAATCGGCATGCAACGCAATCGCAAGTTCGCCGCCGGAGCAGACGTCGAGCGAAAGACCTTCGTCGGCGACCCAACGTGCGATCTCGCCGCAGAGGAACGCCTTGGATGCGTAGTGCACCTTGGCATCCGGACCGAAGGCACGGGCCATGTCACGGCAGCGCGAGCGGAAGTCGTCCTCGTCGATGACGAACAGCGGGGTGCCGTACTTCTCGGCAAGTTCACTGACCTTGACACCGGCAAGGGTCACTTCACCGTCGTCGCCGCGAGAAGCGTTGCGCGGCCACACCTGCGGCGAGAGTTCACCGAAGGCTTCGGGGCTGGTCGGACGGTCGGGCAAGCCGGGGGCCTGCAACTGCTCGGCATGCTTGGGGCCGGCGGGGTGCGCGTTCACATTTGCTCCGGTGCGGTGACGCCGAGCAGTTCGAGGCCGTTGGCCAGGACCTGTCGGGTGGCGGCGCAGAGAGCCAGACGCGCGCGGTGCACGTCGGTGGCGTCTTCGTCGCCTTGCGGAAGGATGCGGCACGCGCCGTAGAAGCGGTGGTACGCACCCGCGAGCTCTTCGAGATAGCGGGCAATACGGTGCGGCTCACGCAGATTCGCTGCGCTCGACACGACGCGTGGGTACTCGCCGATCGTGCGGATGAGGTCACCCTCCTGCTCGACAGTGAGCAGGGCGAGGTTGCTCGCGTCGGCGGACAGGCCGAGGTCTGCGGCGTTGCGAGCGATCGCCGAGAGACGTGCGTGCGCGTACTGGACGTAGTAGACGGGGTTCTCGCTGCTGGTCTTGGTCCACAGGTCGAGGTCGATGTCGATGCTCGAGTCGACCGACGAGCGGATCATCACGTAGCGCGAGGCGTCGACGCCGATTGCCTCGACCAGGTCGTCGAGGGTGATGACGGTGCCTGCGCGCTTGCTCATCTTGACGGCAGTGCCGTCCTTGACGAGGTTGACCATCTGGCCGATCAGCACCTCGACGGTGTCCGGATCGTCGCCGAACGCGGCAGCGGCAGCCTTGAGACGGCCGATGTATCCGTGATGGTCGGCGCCGAGCATGTAGATACAGAGGTCGAACCCGCGGGCACGCTTGTTCTGGAAGTAGGCGATGTCACCGGCGATGTAGGCGGCGTTGCCGTCGCTCTTGATGACGACGCGGTCCTTGTCGTCGCCGTAGTCGGTGCTCTTGAGCCACCACGCACCGTCTTCGTGGAAGAGGTTGCCCGAACCCTTGAGGGATTCGACGGCCTTCTCGACCGCACCGGATTCGAAGAGCGAGTTCTCGTGGAAGTAGACGTCGAAGTCGACGCCGAAGTCGTGGAGTGTCTGCTTGATGTGCGTGAACATCAATTCGACGCCGATGGCGCGGAAGGTTTCCTGCTGCTCGTCGGCGGGCAGGTCCATGACGTCGGGACGCTGCTTCAGAACCGAGGCGGCGATGTCGGCGATGTACGCACCGGCGTAGCCGTCTTCGGGAGCGGGTTCACCCTTCGCCGCAGCGATCAGCGAACGCGAGAAGCGGTCGATCTGGGCACCGTGGTCGTTGAAGTAGTACTCACGGGTGACCAGTCCGCCCTGCGCGGACAGAATGCGTCCGAGCGCGTCTCCGACTGCGGCCCAACGGGTTCCACCGAGGTGAATGGGGCCGGTCGGGTTGGCCGAGACGAATTCGAGGTTGATCTTCTTGCCGGCGAGGGAATCACCCGAGCCGTACGACGCACCGGCTTCGAGTACCGACACGACGATCGCGCCCTGGGCGTCCTTGTCCAAGCGGATGTTGAGGAAGCCGGGTCCGGCGATCTCGGCGGATTCGATTCCGTCGGCAGCGGTGAGGGCTTCGGCGATCCAGCCCGCCAGCTCGCGGGGATTCGTGCCGACCTTCTTGGCTACCTGCATGGCAATGTTGGTGGCGTAATCGCCGTGCTCGGGGTTGCGTGGTCGCTCGACGGTGAGGGTTTCGGGTAGCACGGATACGTCGAGGCCACGATCGGCAAGGACGCTCGCTGCGGTTCCGCGGAGCAGTTCGGCAAGGTCAGCTGGAGTCACAGGTATTCATCCTATTGCCTGCACACCGGAAGTGGAGACTCGCCTCACGCCTCACTCTCCGTGAACCTGTCCGAGGCCGCTGTGGCGTGTCGCACGCCACTCTCAAAGTTTGCCCTCAGACTCGGAAAGTACAGTGGTAATGCCCGAGCTACCACCGCGTACCTTCATGCGCGGGCGCGCTACACCTCAAGCCCACACACCGAAAGAGCCCAATCGATGCCAAGCGGTTCCGATAGTCGCGGTCCCAACAAGAACTCCGGGGCCAAATCAGCCAAGGCCATCAAGGCCGCCAACAAGAACAGTCGGCCGGCCAAGAAGGGCAAGGGTGGCGTCCCCGCTCCCCGCCAGATCCCCTGGCTGTCGATCGGTGCCGGTGTGGCTGTGCTCGCACTCATCGCCGTGCTCGGTATCAATCTGTGGCCCAAGGTCGAGGAGCGGCAGGCGCTCGAGCCGTACAAGTACAGCTCGGAGAACAAGGATCCGTCGGACAAGATCGACGGCGTCCTCAAGATCGAGTACCCGGCCGGCCAGCACGTCGATTCCACTCAGCGCGTGGCGTACGACCAGACTCCGCCGTTCGGTGGCCCGCACGACGCCACCTGGGCTAACTGCACCGGAACGGTGTACGCCGACCCGATCCGCACCGAGAACGCCGTTCACTCGCTCGAGCACGGCGCCATCTGGATCACGTACAACCCCGATCTCGTCGACCAGGACCAGATCGACAGCCTCGCCGGACGCGTCAACGGCAAGTCCTACATGCTGATGTCGCCGTTCCCCGGCCAGAGCAGCCCCATTTCTCTGCAGTCGTGGGGCCATCGCCTCGAGATCGACAAGGCCGACGACGATCGCATCGATCAGTTCATCACCGCGCTGAACCAGAATCCGAACGTCTACCCCGAGGTCGGCGCGAGCTGCACCAACCCGCTGTTCACTCCGTCGACCTCGCCGTTCGACCCGACTCCTCCGGGTCCCGACGCCATCCAGATGGACGGCACGGGCGCTACCCCGGCCACCGACGAACAGATTCCCGCCGGTGGATAGTCCGGTGAACAGTTCAGAGACCACCGATCAGTCTTCGAAGCCGAGTCAGCGCACCGCACTGCTGATCATCGGTCTGATCGGCGCGATCGCCGTCGGTTTTGCGCTCGGCGCACTGACCAATCTTCTGGGACCCGACGCGAAGTCGTCCCTGACGGTTCCGGCATCGGATTCGGTGGACGTCGGCTTCGCGCAGGACATGAGCGTGCATCACAGCCAGGCTGTGGACATGGCGTCCATCGCCCTGACGAAGTCCACCGACAACGACGTACGCACGCTGGCGTTCGACATCTTGACCACGCAGCAGAACCAGCTCGGTCAGATGCAGGCGTGGCTGACCATGTGGGATCAGCCGCTGTCCAAGGTGGGTCCGTACATGGAGTGGATGTCGTCCGATTCGGGTTCCGGTCACGGATCGCACGGGACTTCGGCCACGATGGACATGGCTCATTCCGGTCCGGTCGACACCATGCCCGGCATGGCATCCCCCGAGGACCTTGCGGCTCTCCGCGCGGCGGAAGGCCTGCAACTCGACACCTTGTTCCTGCAGCTGATGCTTCGTCACCACGAAGGTGGGCTTCCGATGATGGAGTACGCAGCAGCCGACGCCACCGAGGGTCCGGTGCGCAGCCTGGCACAGACCATGGTCAACACGCAGCAGAGCGAGTCCAAGCTGATGACCGACATGTTGGCAGCTCGCGGCGCAGCGCCGCTGCCCATGAATTGAACTGAGAACTCGGACCCGACTGGGCCTGGTCCTGATTTCAGGACCAGGTCCAGTTTTCTACCTCCGGCATGTCTTCGAGGTGCTCGACGATGTAACGCGAGTGCTTTTCGAGCTGTGTGCGGCAGAACTCCGCCAACTCGGACGCCCCGGCCGGCCGGCGCTTGGAGCGTCGTAGCGCCTCGATCACGAGGTGGTAGCGGCTCATCTTGTTGAGGACAACCATGTCGAACGGTGTTGTGGTTGTTCCCTGTTCACTGAATCCGCGGACGTGGAAGCGCTCGGGACTCGGACGCCCGTGAATCAGTTCGTGCACCGCACGCGAGTATCCGTGGAATGCGAACACGACGTCGGTCTGCGCGGTGAACAAATCGAGGAAGACCCGCTCCCCGAATCCGTGGGGATGCTCGGTGGGGGTCAGCAGGGCCATCAGGTCGACGACGTTGACGACACGGGTGATCAACTCCGGCGTGTGATCGCGCAGCAACTGTGCAGCAGCCAGGATCTCCTGTGTCGGTACGTCTCCGGCCGCGGCCAGGACCACGTCCGGTTCCTGTCCGCGAGCTTCGGTTCCGGCCCATTCCCAGACCGAAGCGCCCGCCGCACAGTGCTCGTGCGCTTGCTCGAGCGTGAGGTATTGCAGGTGCGGTTGCTTGTCCACGACTATCAGATTGACGTGGTCGGTACTACGCAGGCAGTGATCCGAGATCGAGAGCAAGGTGTTGGAGTCCGGCGGTAGCCACACGCGGATCACACTGGGGGCCAAGGGAATAACGGCGTCGATCATGCCGGGTCCCTGATGACTGAATCCGTTGTGATCGTTGCGCCAGCATGTACTGGTCAACAGCACGTTGAGCGAAGCAACGGATGCCCGCCACGGCAGGTCGACAGAATGTTGGAGCCACTTGGCGTGCTGGATGAGCATCGAGACACTCACCATGGCAAACGCTTCGTAACTCGCGAACATCCCGTGTCTGCCGGACAACAGATAACCCTCGAGCCAACCCTCGCAGAGGTGCTCACTGAGGACCTCCATGACACGACCGTCCGCGGACAGTCCGTCGTCGTAGTCGGTGATCGGCAATTGCCAGCAGCGATCGGTTGTCTCGAACACGGCCCCGAGTCGATTGCTCGACGTCTCGTCCGGACAGAAGAGTCGGAAGATCCCGCCGCTGTCCTCGGTTTCGGTGGCGGCGTAGATGTCGCGCAGAAGCTCGCCGAGCACTCGCGTCGTCTCGTTGAAGGTCGAGCCCGGGGATTGAATGGGAAGCGCGTACTTTTCGAGCGGCGGCATCGGGAGATCGACGCGAAGTCGTCCACCGTTCGCGTAGGGAGTGCTCCCCATGCGCTTGTCCCCCGCCGGCGAGAGCGCCGCGAGTTCCGCGACCAGTGATCCGTTTGCGTCGAACAACTCGTCCGGACGGTACGACCGCATCCACTCCTCGAGTTGCCGCAGATGTGATTCGTTGGTTCGCACGCCGGACAACGGCACCTGGTGCGCACGATGTGTGCCCTCGACCAGGATTCCGTCGACGGTGTGTGGACCGGTCCATCCCTTCGGCGTTCGCAAGACGATTGCCGGCCACGAACCCGACCACTCCTCGCCACGGCGTGCGGCACCCTGTCTCTCGCGGATCTTCTCGTGCGCCTGCGAGATCGCTTGATACAACTGAGGAAACACCGCGTCGGGATCATCACCGGAGACGACGATCGGCGCCCACCCCTGGCCGCCGAGGTAGGCCTGGATGTCTTCGTCGCTGCTGCGTCCGTACACGGTCGGGCCAGCGATCTTGGCGCCGTTCACGTGCAGGATCGGCAGCACCGCGCCGTCGCGTCGTGGATTCAAGAATGCCGGTAGCTTCCACGAGCCGGACAACGGCCCGGTCTCCGCTTCGCCGTCGCCGATCACACAGGCCACCACGAGATTCGGATGATCGAAGGCAGCACCGGCCGCATGGGCAAGGGCGTAGCCGAGTTCGCCGCCTTCGTGGATGCTTCCGGGTGTCTGCACGCTCACGTGGCTGGGCACCCCGCCGGGAGCCGAGAATCGCCGACACATCCGATGGATGCCCTCGGCGTCGTCCGACACTTCCGGATAGATCTCCGAATACGTTCCCTCGAGATACGTCGACGCGACCAGCGCCGGTCCCCCGTGACCCGGACCCGTGACGTACAGCCAATCAGCATCAGTGGCGACGATGTGCCGATTGAGGAGCGTGTAGATCATCGACAGGCCAGGGCTGGTCCCCCAGTGCCCGAGCAGTCGAGGCTTGATGTGCTCGGCTCGCAACGGTTCCCGCAGAAGCGTGTTGTCTTTCAGATAGATCTGCGCAACGGTCAGGTAGTTGGCCGCTGCCCACCACTTCAGGTCGAGCGCGAGCTGGTCTTCGGAATAGTGGTGATCGGTCATCAACGACTCCCGTACCTCACGAGGGTGCCCGAGCAGTCCGCCCGAGCCTGTGCTCAGAGCCGAGCCTAGGCGTAAAAAGCATCCGAGTCAGTCGGTACAGATGATTCGACGACCATGGTCCCCGGTCGCATCCTCGACTGCCTCCCGCGACGACGCCATGCCGAGACGGGGACCGGTTTGGTCTTGTCCCCCCGTGATGCGCTACGCTAACGCAGCCCAATCGGCACACCGAGTATTCGGTGCGCCCCCGTAGCTCAGGGGATAGAGCGTTCGCCTCCGGAGCGAAAGGTCGCAGGTTCGAATCCTGCCGGGGGCACCACGAAAACGCAGGTCGGCGACAGATTTTCGACCTCGTTACGGTGCCATGCCAACAGATCCAGAGTCTTTTCCCCGACTACTGTCGATCTCATGCCTCGCGTCGATCCCGCTCCCACGTACACGATGCGTCAGCTGGCTGCGTTTGTCGCGGTGGCCGAGACCGGAACGATCAGTGCCGCAGCCGAGCGCCTGCACCTCTCTCCTTCCGCCCTGTCCTCGGCGCTCACCGAACTCGAACGCGCGCTCAAAGTTCAACTGTGCGTTCGCCGTCGCTCATTCGGCATTCAACTGACCCGCACCGGCGAATCCGTTCTGGTGCGCGCCCGCGCGCTACTTCAGCAAGCCGGGGAACTCGAGTCCGACGCACTCGGAACCGGCGGAAGCGTGTCAGGGCCCATTGCGATCGGCTGTTATCCCGCTCTGGGGCCGACGGTATTGCCGTCGATGATCGCCGGTTTCACCCGTGAGAATCCCGACGCGCAGGTGGAGTTCCGCGAGGACACTCAGAATCGACTCCAGACACATCTCGAGAACGGCGAGTTGGACCTCGCGATCGCGTACGACCTGGATCTCTCGCCACAATTGCGCACGGTTCCGTTGGCCGTCCGCGAACCCTTGATCGTCCTGGGTGCCGAACATCCGCTCGCGCGGTCCGAGCGACCGATCCATCTTCCGGACCTCGCGGAACACCCGATGGTTCTCCTCGACGCTCCGCCGAGCACCAAACACGCGCTCGATGTCTGTCGCGCAGGCGGATTCATCCCGAAGGTTGCATACAGAACCGCGAACTTCGAGACGGCGCGGGCATTTGTCGGGCGCGGACTCGGCTGGACGCTGTTACTCCAGCGCCCCAAGATGGACGTCACGTACGAGGGGCTCGAGGTGGTCGTCAAGACCATCGCTTCCCCTGTCGTGCCGTCGGTGCACGTAGTTCTCGCGTGGCACCAGAACACTCGTCTCAGCCGCGTCGCACGCGCTTTCATAGAATTCGTTTCACCCTCGGAACCTGCCTAATAGTCCCACTACCAGGCAGCGGAGCTGGTTCCACGCATTTTCCGTGCAAGAACCTCCAATTCTTTCGCTTTTCAATTGTTGTGGCGCACGTCATTGTTTCTTCAAGCCACATTCATCTCGAAAGGCACTTCATGACCTCCATCGCCTCACCGACCGCTACGCGCACCGCCGCGACGGTCAAGGCGCGCAAAGCCGCCCTCGGCAGCTTTGTCGGCACCGCCATCGAGTGGTACGACTTCTTCATCTACGGCACCGCCGCCGCGCTCGTGCTCGGCAAGCAGTTCTTCCCCGGCACGTCCGATCTGGCCGGCACCCTGGCCGCCTTTGCCACCCTCGCCGTCGGATTCGTCGCGCGACCCATCGGCGGAATCGTGATGGGCCACTTCGGCGACCGCATCGGACGCAAATCCATGTTGGTCACCTCGTTGATGCTGATGGGCTGCGCCACCGTTGCCATCGGCCTGCTACCCAACCACGCCGCGATCGGCGTCTTTGCCCCCATACTCCTGGTGGCTTTGCGATTCGTTCAGGGACTCGGCGTCGGCGGCGAGTGGGGCGGCGCAGTTCTGGTCGCCACCGAAAACGCACCGGAAGGCAAGAAGGGGCTGTACGGCAGCGCACCACAAATCGGTGTTCCCGCAGGCGTACTGGTGGCCAATCTCGTCTATCTCCCCCTCGCTGCCTTCATGGACGACGATGCATTCAACTCCTGGGGATGGCGAATCCCGTTCCTGCTCAGCGCAGTTCTTGTGGGCGTCGCGATGTGGATCCGTCTCGGCCTCGAGGAAAGTGACGAGTTCACCGCTTCGAAGTCCGAAGCACCGGCGGAGTCCATGCCGATTCTCGAGGTTCTCACCAGACACTGGAAGACAGTGCTCCTCGCCGGCGGAACCTTCATCGCCACCAACGGAATTGCGTACGCGTACATGGTGTACGTCCTCAAGTACGGCGAGACCGAACTCGGCTTCGGCAAAACCACGATGCTCTTCCTCCTCATCGCATCCTGCCCGTTCTGGATGGCGGGAATGGCTTTCAGCGCTCACAAGTCGGACACTCTCGGACGCCGAACCGTCTACATCCGCAGTTCGATCGCGCTGGTAGTGGCGGCAGCGGTGTTCTTTCCGCTGATCGACACGGCGATCGTCCCGGCGATGCTCGTATCGATGATCGCCCTCGGCTTCACGCTCGGCTGCTGCGCCGGGCCACAAGCGGCACTGTTCGCCGAGTTGTTCCCCGCACATATCCGCTACAGCGGAGCGTCACTCGGATACCAGATCGGCGCAATCCTCGGCGGCGGTCTGGCCCCGATGATCGCCACTGCGCTCTACGCCGCCTTCGACACCTCGTTCGCCATCACCGTCTACTTCGTGATCATTGCCGTGATCAGCCTGGTTTCCATCCTGCTACTCCCGGAACCTCAACTGATCCCGAAAACCACTGCCGCACAGAAAGCCTCGTGACCATGTCGACCTACTTTCATCCGAAGAAGTACGCACCCGAGGATTTCGCTTCCACAGCGCCTTCGGCCGACGCACTTCCCGTCGTGATCGTCGGAGCCGGCCCCGTCGGCATGGGCGTAGCCATGGGCTTGGCACAGCGCGGCATTGCCGTCACGATTCTCGAAGCGGCCGATCAGGTCTCGTTCGGCAGTCGCGCGATCTGCGTGTCACGGCACAGCCTCGAAGTTGCCGAGCGTCTCGGCTTCGGCGCCGAACTCGAAGACATCGTTCTGCCGTGGGTGGGTGGCCGGAGCTACTACCGTGATCAGGAAGTGCTGCACTTCCGCATGGCGTCCGCCGATCACGACGCACGCGGTCCGATGGTCAACGTGTCGCAGTCCGAGTTCGAGCAGATCATGACGGACAAGTTGCTCGCTCACCCTCTGGTGAACTTCCACTGGTCGTCGTCGATCGCGGGCATCGTGGCCGGCGATGACGAGGTGACGCTGACCGTCGACACCGCGTTCGGAACTCGCGAACTGCGTGCGGCCTGGGTCGTTGCCGCCGACGGTGGCCGTAGCAAGATGCGCGAACTCAGCGGAATCCGCTTGCAGGGCAACAGCTACGAGGGCAACTACGTCATCGCGGACATTCATTGGGAATCGGAACTACCGGCCGAGCGTCTGGTGTGGTTCGACGCGCCCAGCAACCCGGGGTCCACGATCATCATGCACCGCCAACCGCGGGACATCTGGCGCATCGACTACCAGCTCGACGCGTCGGACGATCCCGAGGCAGAGACGCAAGAAGATCGCATCCGCGACCGCATCACCCGCCACCTCGAATGGCTGCAGAGCGATATCCCCTGGACCCTGGAATGGTTCGGTTTCTACCGCGCCCATGCACTCGCCCTGGAAGATTTCACTCACGGCCGTGTGCTCTTTGCCGGCGACGCCGCGCATCTTGTTCCGATCTTCGGTGTTCGCGGCCTCAACTCGGGTATGGAAGACGCCGAGACCTTGGTGTGGCAACTGGCCGCCGTCATCAACGGAGCTGCCGATACCGCCATCCTCGACGCGTATTCGAAGGAACGTCGCAGCGCGTGGCAGCAGAACGTCGACAACGCAGGCAAATCGACGCTCATCATGTCGCCCGGCAGTCACGGCTACCGAACCGCCCGCGACGCCGTACTCGAACTCGCCACCAAGCGAAGCGAATTCGCGCACCTCATCAACCCGCGCCAGTCGAGTGCAACGCATGCCCGTCTCTCGCCGCTGACGTGGCCCACAGCTGCGGGCACCGAGGGCGTCCTACCCGGGGATCCGTTGGAAGACAGAGTCGTCCAGGTCTCGGTCGACGGTTCGAAAACCTCCTTGAACAGTCTGCGCGGTACTGGATTCGGCCTGCTGGCTTTCGGCCTGTCAGCTGAGCTGGTATCCGAACTCGACACGCAAGCCGAAATCCTTGGTCAGGCGATTGCTCCGGAACCCGTACGGGTGATCACCGCGGGAACTACCGACTCCACGATTCCCGATGCCGAAGGCAATCTCGCATCTGCCCTCGGTGCTCGTGTCGGCGAGATCTTCGTGATTCGGCCCGACGGATTGGCGCTCTGCCGCATCAGCGATCCCACGCAATTGAACGACGTGGCCAAGCACCTGACGGCCGGTACTGCGCCCACGCACTTCGATGCAGCACCGTCGGCGACTACTGCGGTGATCGACGACGAGGGCCGCCGCGAACACGTCTGGTTGGCACTGTCGAACGCACTCGATCAGGTTGATCCGGCCGACCGCGAAGCCATGTTGGTGCGGCTGGCGCTGATTCTCTGTTCGCAAGCTACGTCGACAAGCTTCGATGCGGCCTTGAAAGACGCAGCCCCGAAAGACGCAGCCCCGAAATCTGCTGCTCGCTAGTTCAGACACAGCAACTCGGCCGCGCAGGATTGTCTCCTACGCGGCCGAGCGCATTCGCGGATGAAGCGAGTATTCAGTTGACCTCGGCCAATTCCTTTTCTTCCTCAGCGCGCCTGTCACTCGCCGAGTTTCCCCTCAGCGACCTTCCACGTACCAGCGGCGAGACGGTGATCGCCAAGCCCACCAGCGCGACTCCGGTAACCAGGATCAGTCCGGGATGGAACTGTTCGAATCCGGCGGTACCGGCACCGGATGCGGTGTGCGATCCGGCGGTCACGAGGGCGGTAGTCAGAGCGAGTACGAGCGCCGCACCGACCTGAGCGGACGTGTTCACCAGCCCGGACGCCAAACCCTGCTCCGAGTCGTCGACGCCGGAGGTGGCCTGGGCCATGATCGAGGTGTACCCCAAGGCGAATCCGAGTCCGAGCAGGATGACGCTCGGCAGAATCGCCACGACGTACGACGGTGAATCGCTGCCCGCGAAGAGGAACCAGAGGTACCCGACGCTGAGCGACGTCAGTGCCGCGATGATGAGCTTGGCACTGCCGTACAGGTCGACCAGCCGTCCGACGAACGGCGATCCGAATGCGACGATGATGCCCGCGGGGAGCAATGCCATCGCCATCTTCAGGGGCGACCAGCCGAGGGCCGACTGCAGGAAGATCGTCATCATGAACTGGAAGCTCAGGTAGGAACCGAAGAGAGCGATGATGGCCAGATTCGCACGAACGATGGTGCCGACGCGCAGAAGCCCAAGTCGCACAAGTGGATGAGCCACCTTCTTCTCCACGAAGAAGAACGTCGCAAGAAGCACGGCTGCGACGGCGAACGAACCCAGCGTCATCGGGTGTGCCCACCCACGGGTCGGAGCCGAGACCATCGTGTAGACCGTGAGAAGCATTCCCGTCACCAGGGTTACGGCGCCGACGAGGTCGTGTCCCCCGGTATCTGCGGGACGGTCCCGCGGAATGAGGAAGTACCCACCGATCAGTGCGATGACGGCGAACGGAACCGGCATCAGGAACGTGAATCGCCAACCGGCACTGGTCAACAGCCCGCCAAGGATCAGGCCCGACGAGTAACCACTGGCACCGAACACGGAGAACACCGACAGCGCACGGTTACGGGCCGGGCCCTCTTTGAACGTCGTGGTGAGAATGGACATTGCGGTCGGAGCGGTGAAGGCCGCAGCCAACCCCTTCACGAATCGTGATGCGATCAGCAGTGTTCCGTTGTCGACAAGGCCACCTACCAGCGAGGCGATGGCGAACACGGTCAGTGCGATCAGGAAGACCTTCCTGCGTCCGAGAAGATCGGCGGTACGTCCACCGAGTAGCAACAAGCCGCCGAACCCGAGGACGTAGCCGTTGATGATCCACTGCAGCGAAGTAGTGGACAGGCCCAGTTCATTGCCGATGGACGGTAGAGCGACGCCCACCATCGACACATCGAGACCGTCGAGGAACAACACGAGGCAGAGCACCGCGAGGATGCCCCACAGCTTGAGGGACCAGCCCTCCCCTGTGGCCGGGTCCGTGGATTCCGTAGAACCCGGGGTTTCCGGCGAATCGAATGGTTTGAGTGTCGAGTCTGTGCAAGTCACGTCAGCGAGAATAGATGCACATGCACATAATGCACAAGCATTTAATGCAATTGCACGTAATCGAGTCTTCAACTAGAATGCGGTCGTGACGTCGGAATCCGAATTGCGCAACACCTGGCGCTCGCTGTCGACCAGCTACAACGACATCGCGTGCGAACTCGATCGCCAGATGCAGTCGGCGCATGGGCTGAGCATGAGCGACTTCGAGGCTCTCGACCGGCTCATGGACGCCACGTGCGAACGTCCACGCATGCAGGAGCTTGCCTCGGAGATGTACCTGAGTCCCAGCGCGCTCTCCCGTAGCGTGGCCCGTCTCGAGAAGGCCGGACTGGTTCAGCGAGCACTGTGCGAAGCCGACCGGCGCGGGGTGTTCGTCGACGTCACCGACAAAGGACGTCAGGTACACGCGGACGCCAGCAAAATCCAACTGGCCGTATTGGATTCACGCCTGCGCGAGCAATAGCCGTACGGCGGAGGAGCACCGCACCGCGCCCGGCCACCGGGCCCGGACCGTTCCGGACTAGACTGAGCACATACCGACGCGCCTTTCTGTTGCCGTCGGCGATCGACAGCAGCGCAGCCGGCACGCTTTCACGCGATCCTGGCCGAGGCAATCTGCCAGCGTTCCTGCGGCTTCTGCTAGTCCCTCAGGCGCCTGCCTGACATCTCTACCTGCTCCTATCGAGAGATACACAATTGAACAACGCACGCACCCTTGGAGTCATCGGACAGTCGAGCAAACCGGCAGAACGCCGGTTGCCGATCCATCCTGCGCATTTCGATCGCATCGATGCCGAACTACGTTCTCGGATCTACCTCGAAGAAGGCTACGGCCACCCCTTCGGTTACTCCGACGACTACCTCTCGCGCCTGGTGGCCGGAATCCGCACGCGCAAGCAGATTTTGGCGGAAACCGATGTGGTTCTGCTACCGAAGCCGTTGGTGCGTGACCTCGCCGAACTCCGATCGGGTCAAGTGCTCTGGGGCTGGCCCCACTGTGTCCAGGACACCGAGCTGACACAGATCGCGATCGACAAGAAACTGACCCTTATCGCCTTCGAAGCCATGAACTTCTGGCACAGCGACGGATCGTTCAATCTGCATGTGTTCCACAAGAACAACGAGTTGGCCGGCTATTGCTCGGTACTGCACGCCCTGCAGTTGATCGGTTCCACCGGAGACTACGGCCGCCGTCTCACTGCTGCCGTGATCGGTTTCGGTGCCACTGCACGCGGCGCCGTCACTGCACTCAAGGCGCACGGTATCCATGAAGTCGACGTACTGACTCAGCGCGGCGTCACCGCCGTCAGCTCCCCTATCCACTCGGCGCGAATGGTTTCTTTCGACAACGACAACGGTGACGTCCGCGGCAGCCACGTCATGCTCGACAATCACAGCGTGCCGGTGCCGGGTTTCCTGGCCGAGCACGACATCGTCGTCAACTGCGTCCTGCAGAACACGGATGCCCCGCTGACGTTCCTGACCGAGGAAGACCTCATGGACTTCCAACCGGGAAGCCTCATCGTGGACGTCTCGTGCGACGAAGGCATGGGGTTCAGCTGGGCTCGTCCCACCTCGTTCGCGGATCCGACCTTCATCGTCGGCGACAACATCACTTACTACGGCGTCGACCACAGCCCGTCGTACCTGTGGAACTCGGCGTCATGGGAGATCAGCGAATCACTTCTTCCCTACTTGCCCACTGTGATGGCAGGAGAGACGGCTTGGAAGGCAGACGAGACCGTCGACCGCGCCATCGAAATCCGTGACGGCGTCATCGTGAATCCCGCCATTACGCGTTTCCAGCACCGCTCGGCGGACTACCCGCACGCTGTCATCGCGGAATAGGCGCCTCGATCAGGCCTGGCCGGCTGCCGCGTTGATCGGCGCCATGTCGAAATAGTCGCGCCAGGCACTGATCTTTCCGTCCTCGACTTCGAATACCCCCATGACCGGGAGTGCTACCTCGGCACCGTTGATGGTGAAGACGTCGACGCGCTCGTTCATGACGGTGTTGCCGTCCGCAACCTGACGCTTGATCTGAAAGTCGATGTTGCCGAAGGCACCGACAAATTGCTCGATGAACGCCCGGACGGCCTCGCGACCGACCACTGGCTCCATCGGGATGTTGTGATAAACGACGTCATCGGTGAAGTGCTCGACGATCTTCGCGACGTCGGCGTTCGCCCAGAGTGCACAGAATTCGGTGATCAGCTTGTCCGGTGTCATTGTGTGCCAGCCTCTTTCGAATCGTTTTCGTGGGGTTCGATGATTGCCAGGATGCTTTCGATCTCGCCTGCCGGTATCCCGAAGTACTCGGTGACGAAAACTGTACTGGCCGGGGCTTGGCCAGGTTTTCCGAGGTCGAGCAGGTACCGCGCCACGACGCTCTCGCCCCACTCACGCAGCGCGAGCTCACGTATCGCCACGATTCCGCGATATTGCTGCCCCTGTTCGAGTTCGTTGCTGATGAAAGCGCCGGTATCACCCGTTCGCTGACCGTTCTCGACCCGCCAGGCGTCGGCGGCGAATCGGACCTTCGTTGCGTCGTGAGTGAGCAATGCGTTCACGTATTCACGCGCCATGGCGACGCGTCCGCTGACCGCAGACTCCGTGGAGTGCTTGGCAATTGCGCCCAGGATCGACTCTGACAACTCCGGTCGGCAGATCACGAGATCCGGTAGGTAGGGATGTGATTCGTTGTAGAGCAGCGGCGAACCGTCGATGCGGCTGCAATGCAGTCCCGCCGCCTGCGCAACTCCGACCGGTGCCGCCGAATCCCATTCCCACTGCCCACCGGCGTGCAGGTACGCGTCGACCTCTCCGCGCACCACCGCCATCGCCTTGGCGCCGGCCGATCCCATGTGCACGACCTCTGCGCCGAGTTCGGCCGCCACGGCTTCGGTGAATGCGGGCGGTCGCGAGCCACTGACGACTACTCGGAGCGGCGAGTTGGCAGCAACCGAGACTGCCTCGTCGCCACTGGAGTACACCGCTCCGAGCGCCGGCTGCGACACCGCCGCTGCGGTAATTCCACGACCGCGTTCCCAAAGCGCCACGTGCACTGCCCAATCCGCATGATCCGGCAAGCCGTATTCCTTGGAGCCGTCCAGCGGATCGATGATCCAGACCCGGGATGCCTCCAGACGATTGCGATCATCGGCCGACTCTTCCGAGAGCACGGAATCTTCCGGCCGCTCGGCGGCCAACCTGTCGAGGATGTAGGAATCGGCTGCCTTGTCGCCTCGTCGGCCCAGCTCACGACCGTCGTCGACACCCAGGCCCTCGGCTCGGATCCCCAGGAGGATCGCACCAGCGGCCTGCGCCAATTCCGCCGCGAGTGCCTCGTCGGCGATTCTGCTGTGTGTGGATTCGCTCACCGGTCCAACACTTCCATAATTCGCAGCGCAAGTTCGGTAGGCGTTCCGTCTTCGGGTCTGATCACGAGCTCGGGGCTGGCTGGAGCCTCGTAAGGATCGTCGACCCCGGTGAAACCCTTGATTTCCCCGGCCCTGGCCTTGGCGTACATACCCTTGGGGTCTCGGGCTTCACATTGCTCGATCGGGGTGTCGACATAGACCTCGACGAACTTCAGTCCAGCAGCCTCGTGGGCCGCCCGAACTCGATCGCGGTCCTCGCGGTACGGACTGATCAGGCAAGCCACTGCCACTGCACCTGAATCAGCGAACAACTGCGCCACGGCGCCGACTCTGCGAACGTTTTCCGCTCGGTCCTCCGCACTGAACCCGAGATCCGCATTCAGGCCGTGCCGGAGGTTGTCGCCGTCGAGGCGGTACGCCGGGATACCCGCGGCCACCAACCGGCGCTCGAGTTCCACCGCGATCGTCGACTTACCCGAGGCCGAGAGTCCGGTGAGCCACACAGTCCCACCGGTGGTCGCACGCTCCTCGCGAGAGACCTCCGAACTGTGCCAGACGACGCGCGACTCCTTGAGCGTCGGACCGTTGATCATTCCAGCAGCAACGGTATTGCCCGTGGTCTCGTCCACGAGAATGAAGCTGCCCGTCACCCGGTTGCGGCGGTAAGGATCGAACATCAACGGTTGTTGCGTCTTGATCGAGATGCGTCCGATCTCGTTGAGGGACAGAAATTCTGCCTTCTCGTCGCGGTGCAGAGAATTGACGTCCAGGCGATAGTCGAGCTTGACGATCTGCGCTTTCGTGGAGCGCGTGGTGTGCAGCAACGAGTAGCGGTTGTTCTCCGACAGGGTGGTCTGCTCGGTCAACCAACAGACCATCGCATCGATTTCCTGCCCGACCTGCGGCCGGTTGTTGAGCCGACACAATTGGTCCCCGCGGCTGACGTCGAGATCGTCGGTCAGCTCGATGCATACGGCCGACGGCGCAAACGCCTCGTCGATCACGTCACCGCCCGGCCCGTGGACTGCCTTCACCGTCGAGGTGAATCCTGAAGGTAACGCCACGATTTCGTCACCAGGCTTGAAGACACCACTGGCAACCGTTCCGGCGTATCCACGGAAATCGTGGAGGTCGGCATCCGTTTGCTTCTGCGGACGGATCACGTACTGCACCGGAAACCGAGCGTCGATCAAGTTGCGATCCGAAGCGATGTGCACCTGCTCGAGATGGTGCAGCAGAGAAGGCCCGTCGTACCAGGACATGTTCTCGGTCCGGGCAACGATGTTGTCTCCCAACAGCGCCGACACCGGAATGAACGTCAGATCGTGGACGTCCAACTTGATCGCGAACTGTCGAAACTCTTCCTTGATCTCCTCGAACCGTTCCTGAGACCAGCCCACCAGATCCATCTTGTTCACACACAGCACGAGGTGCGGAATCCCCAGGAGCGTGGAGAGGAATGCGTGCCGCCGCGTCTGTTCGAGCACGCCCTTCCGTGCGTCCACCAGGATCAGGGCAAGATCGGCCGTCGACGCGCCGGTCACCATGTTGCGGGTGTACTGCTCGTGCCCGGGAGTGTCGGCGATGATGAACTTCCGGTGAGGGGTCGCGAAATACCGGTGGGCCACGTCGATCGTGATGCCCTGTTCACGCTCAGCGCGCAATCCGTCGGTCAGTAGCGCGAGGTTGGCGTACTCGTCTCCGCGCTCTCGACTGCTCCGCTCCACGGCTTCGAGTTGGTCCTCGAAGATCGACTTGGAGTCGTAGAGCAACCGGCCGATGAGTGTCGATTTTCCGTCGTCGACGCTGCCCGCCGTGGCGACTCTCAGCAGTTGCGGCATCAGAAGTACCCCTCTTTCTTACGATCTTCCATGCCGGCTTCGGAAATTCGGTCATCAGCTCTGGTTGCGCCACGCTCCGTAATACGGCTCGCTGCAACTTCTTCCACGACAGCAGCCGGCGTTTCGGCCGACGATTCGACGCATCCGGTACACGTTGCGTCGCCGACCGTACGGAAGCGCACCAACGCCTCGTAGGACTCTTCGCCGTCGCGAAGTTCGAGGAAGCGGGTGCGTGCCAACAACATTCCGTCGCGCGGAACCACGTCGCGACGATGGGCGTAGTAGATGCCGGGAAGGTCGATCTGTTCGCTCTCGATGTACTGCCAGATGTCGAGCTCTGTCCAGTTGGAGAGCGGGAAGATCCGAATATGTTCGCCCTTACGGTGTTTGCCGTTGTACAGGTTCCACAGTTCGGGTCGCTGCACCTTGGGATCCCACTGCCCGAACTCGTCCCGGAAGCTGAACACCCGCTCCTTGGCGCGTGCCTTCTCCTCGTCTCGGCGAGCACCACCGAACACGGCGTCGAACTTGTTGTCGCGAATTCCGCGCAGCAACGCGTGTGTCTGCAGGCGATTGCGACTGGAACCGACTCCGGTGTCCTCGATGACGCGACCGGCGTCGATGTCGTCCTGCACGGTGGAGACGACAAGACGCAGGTTGAAGCGATCGACCGTGCGGTCGCGAAATTCGATCACCTCGTCGAAATTGTGACCGGTGTCGACGTGCATCACGGCGAACGGCAATGGGGCAGGCCAGAATGCCTTGGCCGCTACGTGCAGCATCACGACGGAATCCTTACCTCCGGAGAACAGGAGGACCGGCTTTTCGAAAGTCGCTGCGACTTCGCGGAATATATGGACCGCCTCCGCTTCGAGTGCTCGCAGATGCGACAACTCGTAGGCGGGCGGGGTCTGGAGTGTTGCCATGTCTTTCGCTCCTGAGCATCACGTACTCCGTGCGGAACACCATTTCCGCATCGGTACATTTATGTACCGGACTGGTTCTAATTTGAACGCAATCACAGAATAGAACTCGTTCTACCCAAAGGTCAATGACCGGCAATCAGACGTCACAGACCGCGAACCGGACTCCGGCCACCAACTTCCGCCGTCACCGCATCCGCTGCCGCAACCAGCGCCGCGGCCCTTCGCTCGATCTCGGCGCCCGTAATCGCCCCACCCACATACAGCGTCAACACAAGCGCCTGATGCCCCTCGGCGTCGTAGGTCGGGGCAGCGATGAGACTGACGGGATGCTCGTCGTCGGAACTGATGTCGCGTCCGAGGTACACCCTCTCGCCCAGGCTCGACACCATCTCACCGAGCAGTTCACGCACCTCGGGCGGGAGATCATGCGTCGCAACACCCGCCATCAGCGTGTGAAGTCGCTGCCCGACGGGGTCCAGACTCTCGACCAGGTACCCCGCGGCGCGGCACTCGCGGACCACGTTCCACAGACGCTCGCGATCCAAGCGCACCGGCAGACTCGGCTCCTTGCTCAGCCAACTGTCCATGTCGTGATCCGAACCCCAGAGGACGTACATCAGTCCGACCGGCGGAGCGAACGGATACACCTGCCCGACCTTGGCAGCGCGACGTGCTCCGACCGGTCCGGTCACCTCGAGAACACTGATCTGGTCACCGATCACGCCGGACGCCGTGCACGTCGTCCCGAACTCCGCACTCACCTTCGCCAGATGGGTGCGGGCAATAGGGCCGACGGCAAATCCGCGCTGAGCTGCACGTCCGGCCGCAATCAAGGCCGGACCGAGCCCGTAGGTCTTCGACACCTCGTCCCGAGTCAGGTATCCACGATCAGCCAGTGCCGTGAGGATTCCCAGGCAGGTGGGCTTGCTGATCTCGAGCGCGCGGGCCAGTTCCGACAGCCCGAACCGCTGATCAGGGCGGCCGACGAGGTAATCGAGTACCTGAACCACCCGCTCGGTGGGAGGCGATTGCCTCCCCCTCGGGCGACCATCTTCAGGCGCCTTCTCCGGTCCACCCATTGACCACTCCCTAGAACGCGTTCTATTGTCGGAATACCCAACATCTACCAAATAGGTACATATTTGTACCACGACGCTCTGGACCGGCGACATAGTCGGAACTGTGAGGAGCCAGCGTGCTGACGGACCCGTTTGCCGAGGCGATCGCCGAAGCCGAGAAATTGATCGAGACTGCGCCGCACATCAGATCCGAACAGGATCTACTGGAGGGATACCAATATCTGGCCGGCGGAATCATCGCGACGACGCATGCCGCCTGGGCCAGCGAAAAGACTCATCCGAGTTTCATCCAGGGCACCGGGCCGTTCACCAAGATGGGTCTCGACAACCCGGACACCCTCTACTTCGGCGCCCGTATCAACGACGACAAAGAATACAAGGTCACCGGAAAGCGCGGCACCACAGCCGATCTCAGCTTCCAGGTGTTGAGCGGGAACTACACCAACTCGAATGTCCCCGGAAGCGAGATCGCCTTCGACGACCGCGAACTGGAGATAGACGACGACGGCAACTTCGTCGCTTGGTTCGGCCCCGGCCCTGCCGACGGCCGAGCCAACTACTACACCCTGGCGCCCGGTTCCTCGCAGTTGGTCGTTCGCGAGGTCTACAGCGACTGGAGTCAGCAGCGCGGCGTGATCCGAATCGAGCGCACCGATTCGATCGGGATCGCACCGCCACCGCTGACCGCCGAAGAGACCGAGAAGCGGTACGCACGGGCCGGAAAGGCACTGGTCACGCGGGTCAAGACGTGGCTGCAGTTTCCGGAGTGGTTCTACCTCAAGCTCACGGTCAACACCATGACCGAACCACGTCTGACGCCGGGCGGACTGGCGACACAGTACTCGTCGGTGGGACATTACGAACTGACCGACGAGCAGGCGATGATCATCACGGTTCCGGCGTCGGACGCACCGTATCTCGGCTTCCAACTCGGTAGCCTCTGGTACATCTCACTCGACTACGTCAATCATCAGACCTCCCTCAACAACGGCCAGGCACAGGTGGATCCGGACGGGATGGTCCGGATGGTGGTCAGCGAGAAGAACCCCGGTGTCACCAACTGGATCGAAACCGTCGGGCACCCGCGCGGCATTCTTCAGTTCCGGTGGCAGCGGGTCTCGCGCGAGCTGACGCCCGAGGACGGCCCCACCGTCGAGATCGTTCCAGTGGAAGACATTGCGAAGCACCTGCCGCATTTCGACACCAACGCCATCAGCGCCGAGGACTGGGCAGCGCGAATTGCCCAGCGCCAGGCCGCCATCGACAACCGAATGCTGGGGTAAACATGACCGCCTTGCTCGAAGACCGTGTAGTAGTCATCTCCGGGGTCGGCCCCGCTCTCGGCCGCGCTCTGGCGCTTCGCTGTGCGTCAGCCGGCGCGAGTCTTGTTCTCGCAGCGCGCACGCAATCGCGGCTCGACGACGTCGCGAAGGAAATAGTCGATGCCGGTGGGCGCGCCGTCACCGTTGCCACCGACATCACCGACCAGGCTTCCGCCGAGAATCTGGTGGCCGAGTCCATTGCCGCCTACGGCAAAGTCGACACTCTGATCAACAATGCCTTCTCGATTCCGTCGATGAAGCCATTGGCTCGCACCGATTACCAGCACATCCGCGACAGCATCGAACTGACCGTACTGGGTGCGCTGCGCCTGACTCAGCTGTTCACGCCGGCACTTGCCGAGTCGGACGGCTCCGTGGTGAACATCAATTCGATGGTGTTGCGGCATTCGCAAGAGCGTTACGGCAGCTACAAGATGGCGAAGTCGGCCCTGCTCGCCATGTCGCAGTCCCTGGCCACCGAACTCGGCCCGCAGGGAATTCGTGTCAATTCGATTGCACCCGGCTATATCTGGGGCGACACCCTCAAGGGTTACTTCGCGCACCAGGCGGAGAAGTTCGGCATGACCGTCGAGCAGATCTACGAGCACACCGCGTCGAACACCGACCTCAAGCGCCTGCCGACGACGGATGAAGTATCCGATGCGGCGATCTTCCTGGCGTCCCCGATGGCCAGCGCGATCACCGGCCAATGTATCGACGTCAACTGCGGCGAATTCCATCACTAGGAGCACCATGACTGAACGCACTCACGTCGGCACCGTCGAGGATCTCCATGCCTCGGCGACGCGGATGACCGGCCTGACGGACTTCGGCGTCGACGATTACACCGAAGCTCTGTCGGTCCTGCTCGAGTCGTACGACCGCGACGAGGATCTGACACCCTTCGGCAGCAAGATCTCTCGGGTATTCCTACGCGGCGCCCTGGTGGCACGTCTGCTCAGCGAATCCGCATGGAAGGAACATCCGGAACACGCCGACGTCAAGATCGAGCGGCCGATCTTCGTCACCGGATTGCCACGCACCGGCACCACAGCGCTACACCGCCTCCTCACGGTCGACCCGGCTCACCAGGGTCTCGAGATGTGGCTGACCGAGTTCCCCCAGCCGCGTCCACCTCGCGATACCTGGGAATCGAACCCGGTCTTCGCCAAGATCGAGGAGACGTTCGGCCAACACCACGTCGAGCATCCCGAATTCATGGGCGTGCACTACATGTCCGCCAGTGAAGTCGAAGAATGTTGGCAACTCTTGCGTCAGACGTTCAAGTCCGTGTCGTACGAGTGCCTGGCAAATCTACCCACGTACTCCGCATGGCTGAAGGACCAGGAGTGGTCGAACGCCTATGCACGACACAAGAAGAACCTGCAGCTGATCGGTCTGCCCGATCAGGATCGACGGTGGGTCCTCAAGAACCCGAGCCACCTGTTTGCGCTCGACGAATTGATGGAGGCGTACCCCGACGCTCTCGTCATCCAGACTCACCGCTCCCCCACGACAATCATTCCGTCGGTATGCAGCCTGGCCGCCCAGGCGACAGAGGGTTGGTCGAACACGTTCACCGACAAGGTGATCGGCGAAAGTCAGCTCGAATTGTGGGCCAGGGGACTCGAGCAGTTCGACAGTGCACGCGCACACCACAATCCGGCTCAGTTCATCGACGTCGACTATCAGGACTTCGTCACCGATCCGCTGGGAACCGTCGAGAACATCTACGCGCACTTCGACATCCCGTTGACCTCTACAGCGCAGCAGTCGATGGAGGCCATGCACGAGGAAAGCCGCTCGGGTGCTCGCAAACCTTCGCACAAGTACACGCTCGAGGAGTTCGGTCTGACGAAGGAGCAGGTGGAAGAGCGATTCGGAACTCGTTGAGAACCGCTGGCCGACGACCTTGCTGACAACTGAAGCCCCGCCGATCGGCGGGGCTTCAGTGATCGAAACGCGGTCAGCTGCCGAGATGCTCGCCCAGCAGTCGGTCCAACTCGTCCGGCGCCTCGTCCGGAATCCAGTGGCTCACGCCGCTGAGAACCTCGAACCGGTACGGACCGTCGACAAACGCGGGGGTGAGCGCAGAACCCTTGGGCCCGATGGCAGCATCGCCATCACTCCAGACGTGCATGGTCGGCACGGTGACCCGGGCAGTTGCGGGGTTCGGCTTGGTCATCCACATCGCGCGATACCAGTTCAGACCACCCCGCAGGCGGCCGGGAGCCAGCATGGCATTCAGATCGCGTCGTGCGTTCTCCGGCGTCTGCCCGCTCGAGATCAGGAACTTCTCACCCGCCGACGTGGAGGACAGAACCTTCTCGGGAACGAAGGGCAATTGGAACGCCCCCATGTACCACGATTTCAGTCCCTGCGTGCTGGTCACCATCGCCTTGACGAACGCCAGTGGATGCGGAACCGACACCGCGGTAACGGTGTTGAGCAAATCCGGCCGCTCGGCAGCGACCTGCCATGCGACTGCGGCACCCCAGTCGTGGCCGACCAGGTGCACCTTGCCCACCGCGAGCGCGTCGATCAGTGCGACAGTGTCAGCGGCGAGTTCGGACCCGCGGTACGCCCAGCGCGCTTTCGGCCTGGCGCCGGGTGAGTACCCTCGCTGATCCGGCGCCACCGTGCGGAAGCCGCGGGTGTGCAGCAGCGGTGCGAGCTGATCCCACGAGCTCGAATCCTGCGGAAAACCATGCAGGAGGATCACCACCGGACCGTCTGCCGGACCTTCGTCGCGTACGTCGAAGGTCAGCCCGGACCGGGAGTACGAGGTGAGGCGATCCGCCGGTGTAGTCATAGCGCCACGCTAGCCTTCGTGACCCCTGTGATCGGAGCCTTTTCACCAGCGCGCAGGAACTGGCCTGTCTTTTCGATTCCGAATCCCGGGGCGAATTCGCCGTCCCGGTAGACGAGTCGGCCGTTGATCACCGTCGCGACGGCTGCGTCGTCGCTGCGGTTGACCATTCGGCTGATCCCGCCGTACTCGGGGACCTTTGCCTCGAACAGGCCGTCCACCGACTCGTCGAGCCCGGCTGGATCGATGACAACGAAGTCCGCGCGGTCACCCTGGCGTAGATGCCCGGCATCGATGCCGTACCAATCCGCCAGTTCGCCGGTCAGGCGATGAATTGCCCTTTCGACGGTGAGGAACGGTTTGCGGTCACTCTGGGCGTCCTTGACACGCTTGAGGAGTCGCACCGGATAGTTGTAGAACGCCATGTTGCGCAGATGCGCACCCGCATCGCCGAAGCCCATCTGCACGCCGGAACTCGCGGCGAGTTTCTTGGCGAACTTGGGACGATGATTGGCAATAGTGGTGCGCCAGCGAAGTTCTCGTCCGTACTTCACCACCAGATCGAGGTATGCGTCCACGGGGTGCACTCCCCGGACGTCGCCGACCTGACCGAAGTTCTTGCCGATCAACGTCTCGTCCGGGCAACCGACGATGACGGCGTCGTAGAAATTACGATGCCAGATGCGAGGGGAGAACTTGTTGTCGTAGTCCTTGCGGAATGCGCGGCGGTACGACTCGTCCTGGAGCAGTTCGTTGCGCTCCACCTGGTCCTTGAGGTGCAACGCGGCGGCGCCGGCACCGAACTCCTCGAATACGACGAGGTCGATTCCGTCTGCATAGACGGTGAACGGAACCGGAAGGTGCTGCCACTTGAAATCGGTCTTGGCGAAGCGGTTGAGCAGCGGGGCCGCAGCGAGCATGAAGTACACGATCACCGGGTAGGCCTTCGAATCCGCACCGGAGAGCAGCGATGTCTTGAGCGGCTTCTTGCGTCCGATGGCGGAGCTTTCGGCGAAGAACGCCGCGACGTTCGGATGCAGGTTGATGGTCGGAGCACTCTGCAAGATCTTGCCGCGATCACGCAGGATACGGTTGAGGAATCGGAACTCCTTCCACCGTGCATACGTCGACGGCAAAGAGCGAGAACGGTATTCGTCGCCGTCGATCTTGTCTAGGGCGTTGGTCATCGACGACAGGCCCAACATCCCCGCATCGATGGCGTCCTCGAGCATCGAGCCCATCCGGCCGAGTTCCGAGCGGGTCGGCTTGACTTTCTTGTCGGTGCCGCGCCCCAATCCGAGTACGTGCGTGCGAATGTCGGAATGGCCGATGAAGGCCGCGACGTTCGGTCCGAGCGGAAGGGTTTCGAGTGCAGCGGTGTACGCCGCGGGACCGGTCCAGGTCTTGTTCGCTTCGAGGATGCGCAGCACCGCGTCGTGGGGCACTGCTTCGACCCGGCTGAACAGGTCCGCAATTTCGCGCGGGGTCGAATACACCGTCGACAACGAGCAATTACCGAGCACGACCGTCGTGACGCCGTGGCGAACCGATTCCGGAAGCCCTGGACTGACCAAGGCTTCGGCGTCGTAGTGCGTGTGGACGTCGACAAAACCCGGGAGCACCCACTTGCCGGCCGCATCGATCACCTCGGTGTCCGGCCCGATCTCGAGGCCCGTCGTGGACACCTCCGCGACCACGCCGTCTCGAATTCCGAGATTACGACGCAGACCTGGAGCCCCCGTCCCGTCGAACCACAACCCGTCGTTGACCACGATGTCGAAAGCAGACACTGTCGGACTCCTCGCCTCACGTATGTGTTACCTCACGTTATAGACAGCGTTGAGTAAAAGTCAATGAACCTTCGGGGCCAATACATAAGATGTCGGAATGGCTGCAGTCCCTCGCTCCCCCGAAGACCGTCAGAGGCAAATCCTCGAGGTGGCAGTACACATGTTGCGGACCGAGCCTTTCGACCAACTGTCGATGGACCGAGTTGCCGCCGAGGCCGGCGTCTCACCGCCACTGCTGTTCCACTACTTCAAGAACAAAAAGGGCTTCCAGAACGCCATCCTCGAGGCTGCCTCGGCCGATCTCGAAGATCGAATGCGACCAGATCCCGAGCTACCCATCACGTCCCAGCTGCGTTCAGGTATCGAAACTTTCGTCGACGCCGTTATCGAGCACCCCACCATTTACCTCGCCGTGATGCGGATGGCCGGCAGTGGCGACGTCCGGATGCGCACGATCTACCGTGGGATGCGCCGCACTTTCACCACGTGGATCGTCGCTGCGCTCACTAATCTGGGCATCGAATCGAACGCGACCGTGGAGGCGACAATCGCCGGGTGGCAGGCGTTCATGGAGGAAATCGTCGTCAACTGGATCGACGAGCCGACGCTCGAGCGAGGCGAGATGGTCGACCTCTGTGAGCGAATTTTCTACCACTGCCTACCGGCAGCGGGCATCAGCGTGGAGCAAATAGTGGCAGCCACCGCCGTCGCGACGGCCAGTGAGTCCGGCGCAACACAACTGTGATCTTCGCGCCGGGGTTTCACAGGTGGTCACGATTGGGTATCTTGCTTGCAGTGGCACTGGACCACGACCCCAACACATGAAGGATCCAACATGGAGTCTGTCGAAAACGTATTGCCCGAGGGTGTCAAGCTCGAAGACGTCTTGAGTGTCCTCAAGGTCGCAGTTGCGGGCATCGGCCTCATCAGCGCACTTTCGGCATTCAGCTGATCGCAAAGCGTCATCGACAGGCCGGACTTCGGGGAGTCCGGCCTGTTTTTTGTTTCCATTCCTGAACAAACCGTGAACTTTTCAGCAACTTCAGCGCAAAGCGGTCATTTCGACCCAAACAAGCGTCCAGTTTGCTAACTTGTGTCTGCGACACAAGGTCGTACAGAAACACCACGCAGACACAACCTTGTACATACAAACCTGTACATACGACACGGAGGACCGAAACATGGGTTCCATCAACACCCTCAGCGCCGTCATCGACATCATCAAGGTCGTCCAGCCGTTGATCGCCAAGCTCAACCTCAGCTGATTCGCTTGCACCACACCCCTGCCAGGGCGTAACTCGAAATGGGGCCGACATTGTCGGCCCCATTTTCCATAGGTGCACTATCTCAGCCGAGGGCCTTCTTGATCTCTCCTGCCAGTACCGACGCCAACTGCGGCGGCACCGCATTGCCGATCATCGTGCGCACCGCTCCCCACTTGCCTTCGAATACGTAGTCGTCGGGAAATGTCTGGAGGCGAGCAGCTTCTCGGACGGTCAACGATCGCGTGTGTTTCGGGTGCACGTTGCGGGAAGCCGAGATCATCCCGAAGGTGGTTCCGACCGTCGACGCCGGCTCGTCCCACCGCAGTCGCTTGTACGTCGTGTTGTATCCGGACGACGGTCGCATGGCCGGATCTTCGTTGTCGTGAGCCGACATTCCTTCCGGCACATCACGCAGCCACCGCAGGACGTGCTCGGGATGCTCGACGGCCCAGTGCAGCGGGTCCGTTTCGCAGGCCTGTCCGGATTCCAGCGGAGCCAGGTCGACGGTGGCATCGCGGAAAGTCCTCAGCGGCGCAACACCATTCACGCCGTGAGTCTTCGGCGGAAAACGCAGCGGACCGATACCACTGTCGCGGCGGGTCGCCACGATGAACACTCGTTCCCGGAACTGCGGGACGCCGTAATCCTGCGCATTGACCGTGTTGACCGACGCGTCGTAACCGCGTGCAGCCATCTCGCCGAGTATCCGGTCGACGACCATCCCACCGTCCTCGTCCTTCATGCTGAGCAGCAATCGCACGTTTTCCATCACCACGACCTTCGGCTTCACCAGGTCGGCGAGCTCGAGCAGGTTCCGGAAGAGACGGTTGCGCGGATCGTCGCGGTCGCGTCGGCCGGCGAGGCTGAAACCCTGACACGGCGGCCCCCCGGCCAACACATCGATGTCCACTTGTGCCAGAAGGTCTTTCACACGGGCTTCATCGATTGCCCGGATGTCCTCGCCGAGGCACCTCGCGCCGGGGAAGTTCCGATCGAAGGTCGCGCGCGCCTCAGGAACGACTTCGATGTATCCCTCCACCGAAAACCCCGCCATCCGAAAGCCTTCGGCCATACCCCCACAACCGGAGAACGCCGTCAGTACGGTGGGGGCTCCTCTTCCTGCCGCCGCGACCGCACGCCTGGCCACCGAGGCGGGGACATTGACCGGTCTCGCTCGACGCGCACGGCTACTTCCACTCGATCGCTTCCGCGGGGCCGCGTACGTGCCCTCACGCTTTGCCGCTTCCAACGCGGAGAGGACTGCGAGAACTGCGCGCGCCACCGGTGGCTTCGGATACGCCTTGTCGAGTTCCCACGCGGAGACGACGGCTGACGAGACTCCCGCTCGGCGGGCGAACTGGAACTGACTGATCCCCACGTCCAAGCGCCGCGATCGCAGGTCCTGTCCCGAAATCAATTCAGTGCCTCACTCAAGTGGTCCGCTCGCTCCGGCAGCCCAGACTATCGCAGCCGACACCGCGAACCAGGACCGCACAAGAGAGACCGGCAGGCGGTATGCCTGCCGGTCTCCGATACGAGCGGATGACGGGATTCGAACCCGTGTGAACGGCTTTGCAGGCCGGTGCCTAGCCACTCAGCCACACCCGCGTCAGTGAGTAACTCTGCCCCGAGTGACGGCGTCGAACCACAGTTCCGCTCAGCATGATTCGGATGCAATCCCACAAGGCGTTCCAGTCTCTGGGAAAACTGCGAGCCCTTCGGGAACAAATCGGTCAGTCTCGATGCTGACTCCCCCGGTGGGCGCAGGTCATACGAAGTGCGGCCCGAATTTCGCCCGAACGACCGAGCAGTTCGCCAGACCCAGACAACCCAGAAGGTTTCATGAGTGCCGAGAACACCGCCATCGCCCCGCCTGTGAAGGCAGCTCCGCCCTTGGAGGCGGCCCCGCTGGAAACGAGCAGTGTCGACCGCAAGCCGAGTGTCGGAAAGATCCTGGCCCTCGGTTCCATGACGGCACTCGGACCCTTCACCATCGACATGTACCTGCCTGCGCTACCGGATATCGGCGCCGATCTCGGAGTCTCGTCGTCAACGGTTCAGCTGACGATCACCGGAACCCTCGTGGGCCTCGCGCTCGGCCAACTGTTGGTCGGGCCGCTCTCGGACACGCTCGGCCGCAAGAAGCCGCTGCTGGCCGGGATCGGCGTCCACATCCTGGCTTCGCTGCTGGCGGTCTTCGCACCGAGCATTGCGGTCCTCGGAATCCTGCGGGTCTTCCAGGGCATGGGCGCGGCGGCCGCGGCAGTGGTCACCATGGCGATCGTCCGCGACCTCTACAGCGGCAACACCGTTGCCGTCGTGATGAGCCGGCTGATGCTCGTGCTCGGCGTTGCGCCGATCCTGGCGCCCAGCATCGGTGGCGCCCTCCTCGTCGCCCTCGACTGGCGCGGGATCTTCGTCGTCCTGGCACTGATCGGCGTCGGCACGGCCATGATCGGTGCGTTCGGACTGTCCGAAACACTGCCGAAGGAAAAGCGTCGCCCGAGCGGATTGACGTCGGTTCTCCGCACCTACGGTTCGCTGCTCGGCGACCGCACGTTCATGGTCCTGACGCTCGTCTCCAGCGTCGGCATGGCGTCGTTGTTCGCGTATGTCTCCGGGGCGTCGTTTGTCTATCAGGACCAGTACGGCCTCAATCAACAGGAGTTCGCGCTGCTCTTCAGTGCGGGCGCGATCGCGTTGATCGGTGCTTCGCAGGTCAACGTCCGACTGCTCGACCGGTGGACTCCTCAGCAGATCACCAAGTGGGCCCTCGTGGCTGCGGTTGTCTCCGGCGCTGTAGTCATTACTGTCGCGGTCCTGGAACTGGGCGGGCTCGCCGGATTCGTGATCGCACTCTGGGTCATGGCCGGCGCAATCGGGTTCGTTCTCCCCAACGCCCCGGCACTGGCTCTCGCTCGTCACGGCGAGGCGGCCGGTACTGCGGCGGCGATGCTCGGTGCATTCCAGTTCGGCGTCGGTGCGGCCATCGCGCCGGCCGTCGGTCTACTGGGAAACACGAGCACAGCCCTGGCCGTCACGATGACGGCGTGTGTGTCGCTCGGTCTGATCGCTCTTCTGGCTACGACCCGAAAAAGCGATCGGACCCGAAAGAGCGATCCGACCCGAACGAGCGAATCGGTCTAACCGGCAGCGGAGAACCACTCGCTGTAGAAGGTGGCAAGTCCCAGGACGCACGAGATCGCGACGAAGATCCAGAATCTTGCGATCACGACGGTTTCCGGCCAGCCGAGTAACTCGAAGTGGTGGTGGATCGGGGCCATCTTGAATACGCGTCGACCGGACGATCGGAAGACCAGAACCTGGATGATCACCGACAGGATCTCAGCCACGAACAGGGCTCCGATGATGACCATCAGCAGCTCGGTGTGCGTCGTGACGGACAGGCCGACCACCAGGCCGCCGAGCGCCAAGGAGCCGGTGTCGCCCATGAAAATCTGAGCCGGAGCGGCATTCCACCAGAGGAAGCCCAGGCACGCCCCACCTGCCGCGGCAGCGACGATCGCGAGATCGAGAGGGTCACGAACGTCGTAGCAACCGGCGGCAGGCTCGAGGACACACGAGTTCCGGTACTGCCAACCGGCGATGACGACGTAAGTCCCCAGGATCATGCCCATCGAGCCGGCCGCGAGACCGTCGAGGCCGTCGGTGAAATTGACGGCGTTGGACCAGGCGAATACCAGAATGCAGAAGAAAACCACAAAGCCGATGGCACCCATGGAGAACACGGAGATGTCACGAACATGGGACAGGTACTGGCTTCCGGGAGTGACTCCGTTGTTGTTGGAGAACTGCAGGAACAGAATGCCGAAGATGATGGCGCTCGCCAGCTGACCGACAGTCTTTGCCGTCTTGTTCAGCCCGAGATTGCGCTTCTTGCGGATCTTGATGAAGTCGTCGAGAAAGCCGACGATTCCCAGTGACGTCGCCAGCGCGAGAACCAGCCAACCGGATGCAGACAACCGCGGTAGCCGCGAGCCGAAACCGATGATGTGTGCCGCCAGGTAGCCCGCCCACATGCCTGCGATGATCGCGATGCCGCCCATCGACGGGGTGCCACGCTTGCCCTGATGGCTCTGCGGACCCTCGATCCGAATCTCGTGCCCGAGCCCCTGCCGCGAAAGCACACGAATGAGAAACGGAGTCAGGAAGAGCGCGACGAACAACGAGACGCCACCCGCTACGAGGATTGAAATCACCCGTGGGACTCTACAGACGTAAGCGGCTGCGACACACAATCAGACAAGGCACCCGACCGCTTCGCAGCATGGGATGATCGAACCTATGTCTCCCCCCGCGCCGCTCCCCCTCGACCCCATCGAAGAGGCGCATCGTCAGTGGACGGAGCACGGTTGGAGCGATGTCGCCGACGGCATGGCTGCGGTCACGTCGGTGATGCGTGCGCAGCAGATCATGATGGCGCGGGTCGAAGAGGTACTCAAGCCTCTCGGGCTGACCTTCGCCCGCTACGAATTGCTGACGCTTCTCACCTTCACCAGGTCGGGCGCACTCCCGATGGCCAAGGCCAGTGCCCGCCTCCAGGTTCACCCCACCAGCGTCACCAATGCCGTCGACCGCTTGGAGAAAGCCGAGCTGGTTCGGCGGGTCCCCCATCCCAGCGATCGACGTGCGACGCTCATCGAGATCTCCGACGCGGGTCGCGCGCTCGCCCTCGAAGCCACCGAAATGCTCAACAGCAAGGTGTTCGCACACCCCGGACTCCAGCAGGACAAGCTCGAGCAATTGGTGACGATCCTCACTGAACTTCGCAAGACTGCGGGTGACTTCGACACCGGCGGCGCACCCACCAAGTGGTGAACCGACCACCCGTACACACAAAAAAACTGCCCTCACACTCTCGACGAGTGTGAGGGCAGTTTCAGCTGTTTCGGAACTCAGCGGTACCCGAATTCAGCGGTGCTTGAATTCTGCCGACCGCTTCTCCACGAACGCGGTCATGCCTTCCTTCTGATCCTCCGTCGCGAAGGTCGAGTGGAACACCCGACGCTCGAAGCGGACGCCCTCGGCGAGGGTGGTCTCGAAGGAGCGGTTGACTGCTTCCTTGGCCATCATTGCAATCGGCAGCGACATCTCGGCGATGGTGGTTGCGGTCTTCAATGCGTCGTCGAGCAGATCGGCAGCCGGAACGATCCGAGCCACCAAGCCGGCGCGCTCGGCTTCTTCTGCATCCATGTTGCGGCCGGTGAGGCACAGTTCCATGGCCTTGGCCTTGCCCACCGCGCGCGTAAGCCGCTGCGAGCCACCGATACCCGGAATGACACCGAGCTTGATCTCGGGCTGGCCGAACTTCGCGGTATCCGAAGCGATGATGAAATCGCAGAGCATCGCCAGCTCGCAACCACCACCGAGCGCGTACCCGGAGACGGCGGCGATCAGCGGCTTACGAGCTGCTGCGACGCGGTCCCACGGGGTGAAGAAATCTTCGACGTATGCGTCCATGTACGTCTTGGACTGCATTTCCTTGATGTCGGCGCCGGCGGCGAAGGCGCGCTCGGAGCCGGTGATCAGGATGGCTCCGATGCCGTTGTCCGCTTCGAGGTCGGCGACCGCGGCGACGACCTCGTTCATCAGCTCGGAGTTCAGCGCGTTGAGAGCCTTCGGGCGGTTGAGCGTGATGACGCCGACACGACCCTTACGCTCGAGGATGATGGTGTTGAAGTCGGTCACTGCTGTCCTTCGGTCGAACGGTCACGGATGTCGTTGATGATGGCAGAGAAGTCCTGACCGCCACCGCCCGCGGCATGGAAGCGACTGTAGAGTTCGGCAGCCTTGAGCCCGATCTCTGCATCGACGCCGTTGGTGCGCAGCGCATTTGCAGCCAGACCGAGGTCCTTGTCCATCAGTGCGACGGCAAAGCCTGGCTGGTAGTCGTTGTTGGCCGGGCTGGTGGGCACCGGTCCAGGCACCGGGCAGTTGGTGGTCAGTGCCCAGCACTGTCCCGAAGCGTTGGACGCCACGTCGAAGAGCGCCTGATTGCTCAGGCCGAGCTTCTCGCCCAGCACGAACGCCTCGCTGATCGCGATCATCGAAATGCCGAGGATCATGTTGTTGCAGATCTTCGCAGCCTGGCCGACACCGGCGTCGCCGCAGTGAACGACCTTGCGGCCCATCACGTCCAGCAACGGTGATGCTGCCTGGAAGTCCGCTTCCGAGCCGCCGACCATGAAAGCCAGCGTGCCGGCTGTTGCTCCGACGACTCCACCGGAGACCGGTGCGTCGACACTGCGGTGACCGGCTGCTTCGGCTTTGTCGTGTGCCTCGCGGGCATCGGCGACGTCGATGGTGGAACAGTCGATGAACAGCGTGCCCGGTGTCGCCACCGGCAGCAGTTCCTCGTACAGACCGAGAACGTGCTTACCGCTCGGCAGCATCGTGATCACGACGTCGGCACCGCGAACGGCGTCGACCGCCGAATCCGCTACCGATGCACCGTCTTTGACTGCCTGCTCCAGCGCCGCAGGTGCCAGGTCGAAACCGACGACCTTGTGTCCGGCCTTGACGAGGTTGGCCGCCATCGGGCCACCCATGTGACCGAGTCCGATAAATCCAATGGTGCTCATTAGTGATGCTCCTTCGGCGGTGATCAGTTGCCTTGCGGTTGGGGGGTGAGTCCGAGCTCGTTGTCGCCCAGCGGGGCGAAGTAGGCATCGACGGATTCTGCCGTGACCTCGTCGAGAGTTGCCGGCGACCACTTCGGGTTTCGGTCCTTCTCGACGACCTGAGCGCGAATGCCCTCGACCAGATCGTGTGAGGCGAGCGCAGCCGTCGAGACCCGGAACTCCTCGTTGAGGACCTCCTCCAGGCCTGCCGCTTCTTTGGCGTGTCGCAGGGATCGCAGGGTCACCGACAGCGCGATCGGGGACTTGCCGAGAATCTGCTCCGCCGCCTTCTCCGCCTCGGGGATTCCACTCGAGCGAAGACGCTCGACGATGGTGGAGACGTCGTCGGCCGAGTACGCGGCGTCGATCCAGCTCTGCTGGGCCAACAGCTCCGACACCGGAGCCGGCTCCGCGTACTGCGCCACCACGTCGGCAACCGAGGACGACGCGAGAGCGGCGATGAATGTCTCGATGTTCTCCGACGGGATGAAGTGATCCGCGAAGCCCGCTGCGATGGCATCCCCGGCGCTCAGTCGCGCCGTGGTGAGCGCGATGTGCGTTCCGAGTTCACCGGGAGCACGCGAGAGCAGGTACGTTCCGCCCACGTCAGGGATGAAACCGATTCCGGTCTCGGGCATTCCGATCATCGAACGCTCGGTCACGATGCGAATGTCGCCGTGTGCGGACACTCCGACGCCACCACCCATGACGATCCCGTCCATGATCGCGACGTACGGCTTCGGGTAGTTCGCGATCTCGGAGTTGAGGATGTACTCCTCACGCCAGAAGTCGAGCGAACCGGTTTTGCCGTCCTTGGCGTCGTGGTAGATCGAGACGATGTCGCCGCCCGCGCACAGACCGCGTTCGCCGGCGCCCGTGAGTACGACCGCCTTGACGTCGTCGTCGGACTTCCATTCCTCGAGTGCCTTGGCCATCGCCTTGACCATCGAATGGTTGAGTGCGTTGATCGCCTTGGGCCGGTTGAGGGTGATGAGACCCAGTCCGTCACGCTTTTCGATCAATACCTCGAGCTCGTCGCTCATGCTGCTCCCTGCTTTCCCTGACCTGATGCGACCACGCTGCGCGCGATGACCACCCTCATGATCTCGTTGCTGCCTTCGAGGATCTGATGAACCCGAAGATCGCGAACGATCTTCTCGATCCCGTACTCAGCAAGATAGCCGTAACCGCCGTGAAGCTGGAGAGCCTTGTTGGCAACGTCGAATCCGGTGTCGGTCGCGAAGCGCTTGGCCATCGCACACAGCTCCACGACGTCGGACGCTCCGTCTTCGAGTGCTGCGGCGGCGCGCCACAGTAGTGTCCTGGCCGCTTCGAGTTCTGTGCGCATGTCGGCGAGCTGGAACTGCAGGGCCTGCGACTCGATCAGCGCCGAACCGAAAGCCTTGCGGTCCACCAGATATGCGACGGCTTTCTCCAGCGCAGCTTGAGCTCCACCCACCGAGCAGGCGGCGATGTTCAGTCGGCCGCCGTTGAGACCCTTCATGGCGATGCGGAATCCACTGCCCTCTTCACCGAGCATGTTGGCAGCGGGAACGCGCACGTCTTCGAAGATCACCTGACGAGTCGGCTGTGCGTTCCAGCCCATCTTGACCTCGTTGGCGCCGAACGACAGTCCGGGTGAATCCTTGGGCACGATGAACGCCGAAATGCCCTTGGCACCTGCAGATCCGGTGCGCGCCATCACGACGTACACGTCGGAAGTGCCTGCGCCGGAAATGAACTGCTTGACGCCGTTCAGGATGTAGTCGTCACCGTCGCGAACGGCCTTGGTGCTCAGGCCCGCAGCATCGGAGCCCGCACCGGGTTCGGTGAGGCAGTAGCTGCCCAGTTGATCCATCGAACAGAGTCCGGGCACCCACTTGTGGCGCTGTTCGTCGTTGCCGAACTGGTCGATCATCCACGTGACCATGTTGTGGATGGAGATGTATGCGGCGATCGACGGATCGCCCTTGGCCAGTTCTTCGAAGATCCGGGCAGCGTCGACGCGGCTCAGTTCACTGCCACCCACGTCTTCACGAATGTAGATACCGCCCATCCCCAGGGACGCCGCCTTACGGAGGACGTCCACCGGGAAATGCTTGGTCTGATCCCACTCCACTGCGTTGGGCGCCAGATGCTCGGCCGCGAAGTCGCGGGCAGTGTCACGAATCGCCCGCTCGTCATCGGTCAGAGTAAACATGGAAAGTGTTCCGATCAGTTCATCGTGGGGATGACGAAGTGGTTGGTCTCTTCCTTCTTGCCGGAAGGCCAGCGCTGCGTCACGGTCTTGGTCTTGGTGTAGAAGCGGAAGGAGTCGGGACCGTGCTGGTTCAGGTCACCGAATCCGGAGCGCTTCCAGCCACCGAAGGTGTGGTAGGCGATCGGGACCGGGATCGGCACGTTGACGCCGACCATGCCGACGTTGACGCGAGCGGTGAAGTCACGTGCGGTGTCGCCGTCGCGGGTGAAGATGGAGACACCGTTACCGTACTCGTGTTCGGTCGGAAGACGCAGCGCCTCTTCGTAATCGGCAGCGCGGACCACCTGAAGGACGGGTCCGAAGATCTCTTCCTTGTAGATGCGCATGTCCGAGGTGACGTTGTCGAACAGGGTTGCGCCGGCGAAGAATCCGCCTTCATGGCCTTCGAGAGTGAAGCCGCGGCCGTCGACGACTGCCGTTGCGCCCTCGTCGATGCCGATCTGCACGTAGTTGTTGACGCGGTCGAGGGCATCCTGGCAAACGAGCGGGCCGAAATCGACACCTTCGTCGTCACTGCGACCGATCTTGAGCTTCGCTACGCGCTCCTTCAGCTTCGCGACAAGAGCGTCCGCGGTCTCCTCGCCGACGGGAACGGCAACCGAGATGGCCATGCAACGCTCACCGGCGCTGCCGTAGCCTGCACCGATCAGGGCGTCGGCAACCTCGTCGAGGTCGGCGTCCGGCATGACGATCGCGTGGTTCTTGGCGCCGCCGAAGCACTGTGCGCGCTTGCCATGAGCTGCGGCCGTCTCGTAGATGTACTGAGCGATCGGCGTGGAGCCGACGAAGCCGACAGCCTTGATGCGATCGTCGGTGAGCAGGACGTCGACAACTTCCTTGTCACCGTTGACGACGTTGAACACGCCCGCGGGCAGGCCGGCTTCGAGGAACAGTTCAGCCAGACGCAGCGGGACGGAGGGGTCACGCTCGGAGGGCTTGAGGATGAAGGCGTTACCGGCGGCGAGGGCGGGGCCGGCCTTCCACAGCGGGATCATCGCCGGGAAGTTGAAGGGCGTGATGCCGGCGACGACGCCGAGCGGCTGACGCATGGAGTACACGTCGATGCCGGTGCCGGCACTCTCGGTGAATTCGCCCTTGAGCAGGTGCGGAGCGCCGACGGCGAATTCGATGACCTCGAGGCCACGCTGAATGTCCCCCTTGGCGTCGGCGACGGTCTTGCCGTGCTCGGACGAAAGGAGGCGCGCCAGAGAATCCATCTCGGCCTGAGCGAGCTGGAGGAACTTCATCAGCACACGGGCGCGCTTCTGCGGGTTGAACGCCGCCCACACCAGCTGCGCCTCTTCGGCATTGGCGATGATGGCTTCGGTCTCGGCCTTGCTCGCGAGGGGGACGCGGGCCTGCACCTTGCCGGTGTTGGGATCGAACACGTCCGCAAATCGATCAGATGTCCCGGGAACACGCTTGCCACCGACGAAGTGCGTCAACTCGTGAACCGTCGCATTTTCAACCATTGTGCTAACCCGTTCCTTGCTCGTATGGACCGCCCAGGAGGCAGCAGTGAATATGTCTACCATCCTATAGTTGGATGTCCATGTATGTCTAGAGCCGAACGGCCGTGAGTGGTTAAGGAGTCCCAGGGCTCTCTAAGCACTCACAGCGCGGAGCGCTGACGCCGCATCCTGCGCGACGTCGGCATCGGTGACGTCGTAGCCATCCGATCCCCCGCCAGGGCCGCCGGACACCGCGACGACCTTGCGTGCCGAGAGATGCACCGCATCGACGCCGACGGCAGCGATTGCCGGGATGTCGTCGACGGTGATTCCGCCACCGGCCATGATCTGGATCCGGCCCGCGGCATGTTCGACCATTCGACCGATCTCGTCGAGACCCTCACTGCAGGTATCCGCACCCCCGGACGTCAGCACGCGGGTCACGCCCAACTCGATCAGTTCGTCCAGCGCGGTCAGACGGTCGGCCACCACGTCCATCGCACGATGTACCGTCACCTCGACCCGCGCACGGTCCATGCATCCGATGATGCGACGCAGCACGACGGTGTCGATCGTATTGTCTTCTGTCAGCGCACCGATCACGATGCCGGAAGCTCCTCCGGCCACGGCAGCACGTACGTCGTGCTCCATCACCCACACTTCGTCGGGTGAGAACACGAAACCTCCGGCGCGCGGACGAATCAGCGGGTGAACCGCGATCCCCACTTCCGACGCAGCCTCGATCACTCCGATGCTGGGCGTCAATCCCCCCGTCGGGCCGAGTGCCGCACACAACTCGACTCGAGTCGCTCCTACCGAACGCGCGATCCTCGCCCCCCGCACGTCCTGCACAGCCAGCTCCAGAACCGTCATGTCAGAAGGACTGCCACGACGGCTTGTGTTCGAGCGCATACCGGTAGTAGTCGGCAAGTTTGAGCGAGCTGGCCGCAGCTTCGTCGATGACGACGGTGACATGGCGATGCAATTGCATGACCGAGGCCGGGCAGAACGCAGACAACGGACCTTCGACGGCGGCGGCGATCGCATCGGCCTTGCCTTCGCCGGTCGCGATCATCACCAGATGCCGTGCATCGCTGATGGTTCCGAGCCCCTGGGTGAGTACGTGGTGTGGGACGTCGTCCACACCGTCGAAGAAGCGTGCGTTGTCGATCCGGGTCTGCTCGGTCAGCGTCTTCACGCGGGTTCTCGAGGTCAACGACGATCCGGGCTCGTTGAAGCCGATGTGGCCGTCGGTACCGATGCCGAGCAGCTGCACGTCCACTCCCCCGGCCGCCGCGATGCTCTGGTCGTACCGGGCGATCTCCTGCTCCGGGCACGGCGCTTCACCGTTGGGGCTGGACACCATCGCCGGATCCAGGTTGACGTGATCGACGAACTCCGACCGAATCACCGAGTAGTACGACTGCGGATGACGTTTCGGCAATCCGAGGTACTCGTCGAGCAGGAATGCCCGGGCCAGCGAGAAGTCGAGTTCGGCGTCGCGATGCCGCGCTGCCAATTCACGATAGGTTCCGATCGGCGACGACCCCGTTGCAAGCCCAAGCGTCGTCGCCCCGGCTCTGACATATCCTTCGACGATGTCCGCGACGGTCGAGTCGACCTCCGCGGGTGTCGGCTGAATTACGATTTCCATAATTGTTCCTTTCCGGCGGCTTTTCCGCCGAGTAGTACACGCCCCAGGCGCAATTGACGATCGGTGACCAGGATGTCGGCTCGGCAGCCCACGGCCAGCGTTCCGATCAGGTCGCCAAGCCCCAGCAACCGCGCTGGGCTCCGAGTTGCCGCTGCGACAGCGTCTTCCATCGCAACCCCGCCGTCGAAGACGGTGCTGCGCAGTACGTCGAGCAGCCTCGCGGTTCCTCCTGCGATCGCGCCGGCCGAGCCGTCGATTGTCGCGAGCCGTGCGACTCCCCCGTGAACCGTGACGTCGAGGGCACCGAGTTGGTAGTCGCCGTCGTCCATTCCGGCAGCGGCCATGGAATCACTGACCAAGGCGATCTGGTCCGGGCCGACAGCATCGAAGACCATCGACACGGTCTCGGGTGCAAGATGCACACCGTCAGCGATCAGTTCCACCACCATCTCGCCTCTCGCGGCAGCCGCCAGGCACGCTGCGACGGGCCCCGGTGATCGATGATGCAGCGGCGGCATCCCGTTGAAAAGGTGGGTCGCGCTGATCTGACCGGCCCAATCCCCGTGCACTGCAGCACCGATGCGCGCCGACGTCGTTGCCGCATCCGCATCCGTGTGACCGAAACTCGGCACGATGTTGCGATGACGCATGATCGCGAGCAACTCTTCGAAGTTCTCGGTCTCGGGCGCCAGAGTCATGGACCGTACGGTCCCCCGTGCGGCGTCACACACGGCTTCGAGCAGAACCGGATCGCCGGGAATGATCGCCGCCGGATCCTGGGCACCGCAGCGGACGCCGTTGATGAACGGCCCCTCGAGGTGAATACCCAGAAGTTCTCCGCGTTCGACCAGATCGGCGAGCATCGTTGCTTGTCGCACCAGATCTGCGCGCGGCGCGGAAACAAGGCTGGCCAACATCCCGGTCGTGCCGTGCTCGCAATGGTGCGCCGCCGCGCGACTCGCTCCCTCGGCGTCGGTGTTCGGGAAACCGGCACCCGCTGCGCCGTGACTGTGTACATCGATCAGCCCAGGCATGATCACAGCGTCGGTCCGATCCGGAATAGCCACGACCGGTGCGGACGCCACGTAGTCCGCAGCCGAGCCGACCCAGCTGATCTTCTCGCCGTCCACGACGACAACCCCGTCGTGAATCTTCCCGATCGGAGAGCCGATCACCGTTCCCCGCAACACGATCGGATCGCCTACAGCGGCCGAGCCTGGCGTACTCATACGGACTCGCGAATCCGGGCGACGGCCGCTCTACCCTCGATCGGGTTTCGCGCGCCCCGTGCCGCCGCGGCCATGTCCTTGCACACCGCCAGGTCGAGAGAGGCCAGTTGCGCGCGAACGGCACCCAACGCGGGGACCGACATCGACAGGCTCGTGACGCCCAAACCGACCAGAACAGGCGACAACAGCGGATCCGACGCGGATTCACCGCACACACCGACCGGTTTCCCGGCGTCGGCGCCCGCCTGACCGACCATCGCGATCAGATCGAGGACCGCCGGTTGCCACGGATCGAGTAATTGCGCCAAGCTCCCGGCCATACGATCCACCGCGCAGGTGTACTGGCTCAGATCATTGGTGCCGATACTGACGAAATCGAGATGATCCAGGAGGTCCCTCGCCCGCAAAGCTGCGGCCGGAATCTCGATCATCGCTCCCACCTTGCCGATCCCCCGCGAACGCGCAAGTTCTGCAAAGTCTTTCGCTTCGTCGGCCGTGGCCACCATCGGCGCCATGACCCACAACTCGGCGCCAGACGCGTTTCCTGCGGCAGCAAGAGCGTCGAGCTGACTGATGAGCGTGTCGGGATAGACCGTGCCGACACGGAGCCCGCGGATACCAAGGGCCGGGTTCTCCTCGACCCCGAGATCGAGAAACGGCAACGGCTTGTCCGAACCCGAATCGAGAGTGCGGACCACTACCTTCTCGCCGGCGAAGTGCCCGAGCACCGACGCGTATGTCTGTGCTTGCTCCTCCACCGAGGGTGCGTCGTGGCGCCCGAGGTACGAGAATTCCGTACGGAACAATCCGACGCCCTCACAATCGGCCGCCCCGGCCCGCGCAGCGTCCTCGAGGGTTCCGATGTTGGCCGACAACCTCACCGCGAACCCGTCACGCGTGCGTCCTGGGCCATGTGCCGAAGCCGACTGCTCTGCCACGAACGATGCTTCGAGGACAGCGCGCTCGCGCATTTCTGCCGAGGGATCGATGGTGACCGTCCCGGTGGTGCCGTCGAGGATGAGGAGTTTCCCCTCCGTCAGCTGATCGGTTCCCGAGCAGTTGACCACGGCCGGGATTCCGAGCGACTTCGCCAAGATCGCCGTATGGCTGGTCGGACCTCCTTCCGAAGTCAACAGTCCGACCACGTCACTGTTGCCCAGCGTCGCTGTATCCGCCGGCGCGAGGTCGCGCGCCACCAGGATGTACGGGTAACCGGGGGTGGGGATTCCGGGCATCGGCTCCCCTCGAAGAACGGCTACGGCTCGCTGCCCGAGATCGCGCAGATCGGTTGACCGTTCGGCCATGTACCCGCCGAGCGCCGTGAGCTTTTCGCAGAATGCGTCGAAGGCAACTGCGACGGCGTGGGCGGTCGGCAGCCCGGATTCCAGGTTCGCCTTGGCCGCCTTCACGATGCCCGCATCGCGCGCCATCGCAGCCGACGTCGTCAGAATCTCCGCGGAGACGCCCTCGACTGTCTTTGCACGCGAGAGCAGTTCCTCCGCGACGGCGTCCAGTGCCTCACGGATCCTGATCAGCTCCGCCTCGGGGCTGCCCGTGATCGGGTCCGACGCCGAGGTCGGCTCAGGCGTGGAGAATCGCAACCACGGCGCACAGACCGAACCCGCGCTCACTCCGATACCCGCGATGCGGTTGTCCACACTCGCCGTCATCAGGCTTCGTCCAGTTCGGATGCGAGAAGCTCTGCGAGCGAACCGAGCGCAGCATCGGCGCCGTCACCGTCGGCACGCAAGGTCACCGAATCCCCGAATGCGGCACCGAGAGTCATGACAGACAACATGCTGGAGGCATCGACGGGTTCGCCGTCGCCGAGCGCAATGGTGACGTCTACCGGTAGATCGGCTGCGGCGCGCGCGAAGAGCGCTGCGGGTCGTGCGTGGAGTCCGACGCGGGATCCGATTGTCGTGGTTGCGATCGCCATGTTCAGCGTCCTTCCAGTTCCTTGTCGAGCTTGTTTTCCAGTTCGGCGACGAGCGGGGCGTCGGTGCGGCTGTCACCTTCGGCAGCCAGCGCCAGTTCGGCCTCGAGCAGCGCGGGGTCTGGCTCACCTGCGGCCACCTCGACCTCTTCTTCTCGTCCCGGCGTGCGCAGATTCCACTTCTTGATGACGAAGCTGAAAAGGAAGTAGTAGATCACGGCGTAGCCGAGTCCGATCGGGATCAACATCCAGGCGTTGGTTGCCTTGCCGAAGTTCAACACGTAGTCGAAGAAGCCTGCGGAGAACGTAAATCCGTCGTGAATCCCCAGCGCATTGACCAAGGCCATCGACGTTCCGGTCAGGAGCGAGTGGATGACGTACAGGGGCCACGCGACGAACATGAAGGAGAATTCGAGCGGCTCGGTGATACCGGTGAGGAAGGCGGTCAGGCCGGTGGAGAGCATGATGCCGCCGACGAGCTTCTTCTGAGAAGGCTTGGCGTTGCGCCAGATTGCGAAGGCCGCGGCGGGGAGGGCGAACATCATGATCGGGAAGAAGCCGGTCATGAACGTACCGGCGGAGGGGTCACCGGCGAAGAACCGGTTGAGGTCACCGCGAACGATCTGACCGCTCGCGTCCTGGTAGTCGCCGATCAGGAACCACACGGCGGAGTTCAAGATGTGGTGCAAGCCGGTGGGGATCAGGAGGCGGTTCGCTGCGCCGTAAATGCCGCCGCCCACAACGGTATTGGAAGCAACTGCTTCACCGACCCAGTTGAGGCCGGAGTTGAACAAGGGGTACACGAATGCCATCAGGACACCGACGACAAGACCGGTGATCGCTGTCAGAATGGGAACGAGCCTGCGCCCGTTGAAGAATCCGAGATAATCGGGAAGTTTTGTTCGATAGAATCGCTGCCACAAGATCGCCGACAGCAAGCCCATCACGATACCGGCGAGCACACCGTAGTTGATCAGTGATTGATCCCCGTTCGGGTCGGTCTTCCCTTCGAGGACGATGGGCGACATCGCCTTGAACACTCCGTCGATCACCATGTAGCCGACGACGGCGGCCAAGGCAGTCGAGCCGTCGGCCTTCTTGGCCCAGCCGATCGCGATACCGACCGCGAAGATCAGCGGCAGCCACGTGAAGACTGCTTGTCCTGCCGCAGAGATCACTGCCGCAGCGCTGTGCATCGAACTGAATCGCCCGAGCAGATCGTCCTGGCCGAGGCGGAGCAAGATTCCCGCAGCCGGCAGAACGGCGATCGGAAGCATCAAGCTTCGGCCGAGGCGTTGAACCCCGGCGAACACTTTCGATTCCTTCTTCGGGGTGTCTTCGAGAGTCATCAAGGACCTTCTTCGTTCGCCGGGCCGCGTCGCGATCGGCCGCTGGTTCTGGAAATTCGGGTGTCGTACACGTGCAGGTTTCGTGAAAATGCAGGTCACGGTTCTTGCTCGCAAGTGAGGGCAAAACCGTTTTGTCGAAACTGTTGTGGAGCCGGACTTCCAACGGGTACTGTCCGGTCATAACCAGTTGTAGTTTTACCTGGTGGAGGCGAGTTGTCAACACCCAAATGTGACATACGTAACCGGGATAGCCTTGACCAGCAACTAGTCAGCCCACCTGTACGACCGTTCAACGATCACGATTAACCCGACAATCAGGAGCAGCAAATGTCGAAAGCGGAAGCAATCATCAAGGGCCTCGGCGGCGCAGAGAACATCGTCGAGATCGAGGCTTGCATCACCCGCCTGCGTACCGAGGTCAAGGACGGAGCGAAGGTGAACGAGTCCGCTCTCAAGGCTGCCGGCGCACACGGCGTACTCAAGGCCGGAACGGTTGTCCAGGTCATCGTCGGGCCCGAGGCCGACACCCTTGCCGAGGACATCGAGGACATCCTGTGACGGTCGTCCTCGCCCCGCTGCCCGGCCGGGTCGTCGCACTTGCCGACGTACCGGACCCGGTGTTCGCTCAGCAGATGGTCGGCTCGGGCGTCGCGATCGAACCCGCTCGCGGTCAGGGCCCGCTCACGGTCGTGGCGCCGATCAGCGGGAAGATCCTGAAACTTCACCCTCACGCATTTGTGATCTTCGGCGAGAAGGCCACGGGCGTGCTGGTCCACATCGGCATCGACACGGTCAAACTCGAAGGCGACGGATTCACCCTCATCGCCGCCGAGGGTGACACCGTCAATGCCGGTGATCCCGTCGTCAGCTTCGATCCAGCGCACATCGACACGACCGGTTACTCGGCGATCTGCCCGGTAGTCGTGATGGATTCCAAACCGGACACCGTCGAATCCCCTTCCGTCGGTGGGGACGTCGCCACAGGCGACACTCTGTTCGACTGGTCGGCGTAACACAAAGGGCGGGCACACCGGAAGGTGTGCCCGCCCTTTCGTTTCGAACGATGGCTACTGGTCGCCGCGTGTCTTGGGCCGCGCTTGGCCCTGGACTTCCATCTGCAACTGGTAGCGGTCGGATCGGTACCAACTACGAGTGTGCTCGACCGGTGCGATCTCGCTGAACGACACGCGATCGAAGTACAGAACCGGGGCGCCTTTACGAGTACCGAGGAGAGTCGCGATCTCCGTACTCGCACCGTCTGCACTGACCGTCTGTTCGGCCCGATCGATCGGCTTGTCGTACTTGTCGGCGGTCGCTCGGTAGATCGAACCCGTCAAGTCCATGTCGAGTAGACCCGGCAACAGTTCGGGATTGAACCAGCCGTCGTCCACGCTCACGGGCTCGCCGTCGGCGAGGCGCAAGCGCTTGACGTGGTAACCATCGGAACCCGGTCGCATATTCAGTGCGGCAGCAGTGCTTTCGGGGACCGGCCCCTGCTCGCTGACCAGGACCACTGTCGTGGGGTGATGCCCCTGGGCGCGCATTTCCTCGGTGAAGGATGCAAGGTGCAGCTTGGACTGGACGGCACGGTGCGCAACGAAGGTGCCCTTGCCACGCACGCGAACGAGGTGTCCGTCATTTACCAGTTGTCCGATGGCCTCGCGAACGGTGATCCGACTGACGCCGTAGTCCTGCATCAGGTTTCGCTCACTGGTCATCAAGTCGCCAGGCTGGAGTTCTTGGGTGCACTTGCGCAAGAGAATGGTGCGCAACTGTTCGTGTTTGGGTATTGCGCTGTCGCGCAAATGAACGGGCATCACAGCGACTGTCCCTCCGAGAAATGAATAGTCGTCTATTCGCCAACGATATGAAATCGCAGGCAGGTCCCGACCGGACCGGTCCAATAAACGATACTGGAATTCACGACAGGAAACTAGCACCAGTCCGGAGTTGTCCGATTTCAACCGTCCAACCGTCGGTAGATGGACCGTATTTCATCCAAGGCGACGTTCTGCTGAGCCATGTCCAATCCCAGTGCCGCAACCACCTCGCGCAACCGCCGGATATCCAGATCGTCGATCGCCGCACGAAAAGGCACCTTCGGTAGCGCCGGCAGGGCAGCCGCGATTCCGAACCAATTCTCGACGTCCACCGCAACGGTCGACTCGTCTTCCACTCCCCCGATCAACTGCTCAAGGTCGACCCCGCGAAGTCTCAGCAACCTCAGCGGATCGGTGTCGATCCGCTCGGCGGTCAAGAACGCCACGGCCGCAGCGTGTTTGCACGGCCACCCGTCATCGGGGCAGGTGCAGTCGAAGCGGAAAGCCGACGGGCCGTCCGGTATCAGTTGGGCGGCAAGCATGTCCGGGACAGTGCCGGACACCAGTGCGGCAAGGCTTCCCGGCACTCGGCGGATCTTGGTGATGATGTCGTCGATATCCGATTGATCGAGGGTGTCGATCGACAGCGTGGAAACGAACGGCTGAAGTTGGCTGCCCTGAACCTCGGCCGTCACCACTCCTGGTTCGATGTCGAGCGCCAAGACCTGACCCGAACGCGCATACGTACGCCCACGCGTGACGCGAGGTTTGTCGCCGATCTCTTCGACGACGCGGACAAAAGCCTTGCCCCAGAACGTCCTCCCGAACGCTGGACGAGGCTTGACCGGCGCGGGTGCCCGCCGCCGAGGCCCGGTGTACTCGCTGAAATCGGGACCCTTACCGCGCGGACTCATTCGCCCACCGCGTCGTCGCCGAGTCGCAACAACTCGTCCAATTGCTCGACGCTCATCTCCGTCACCCAGTTCTCACCGGTCCCGACTGCAAGTTCGGCGAGTTCACTTTTACTCGCGATCATCGTGTCGATTCGCTCTTCCAAGGTTCCGACGCACACCATCTTGCGGACCTGCACGTTCTTTCTCTGACCGATGCGGAAGACACGGTCCGTCGCCTGGTTCTCCACCGCGGGGTTCCACCATCTGTCGAGGTGAACCACATGGTTGGCCGCTGTGAGATTCAGGCCCGTGCCGCCGGCCTTGAGCGAGAGCACCATGATGGGCGGGCCGTCTTCACCTTGGAACGCCTCGACCATGGCGTCGCGCCCGGCTTTCGACACTCCGCCGTGGAGGAACGGAACTTCGGTGGTGAACCGGTCTGCCAGGTACGGCACCACCAACTCGCCGAACTCACGAAACTGTGTGAACAACAGAACCTTCTCGTCGTCGCCGGTGACCGACTCGACGATGTCCTCGACCAGTCCGAGCTTTCCCGAACGGTGTTGCCCACGTCGCATCACCGGCGATCCGTCGCGCAGGAAGTGCGCCGGATGATTGCATACCTGTTTGAGTTTGGTCAGCGCAGACAGGACGGCGCCCTTGCGCTTCATACCTTCCGTCCCCTTGATCTGCGCCATCATCTCGTCCACCACCGCGCGGTACAACGCGGCCTGTTCCTCACTGAGATTCGCTCGAACCGTCATCTCCAACTTCTCCGGGAGATCCGCGATCACGGCGGGATCGGTCTTCACGCGCCGCAGCACAAAGGGGGACGTGACGGCGCGCAGTCGCGAGACGGCAAGTTGATCCTTTTCCCGCTCGATCGGTACGACGAACCGTTTGCGGAACATCTGCTCCGAGCCGAGTACACCGCGATTGGCAAAATCGAGGATGGACCGCAACTCGTCCAGTCGGTTCTCCACCGGCGTTCCGGTCAGAGCAACGCGATGATCCGCGGGGATGCTGCGAGCAGCTCTCGCCTGAGATGTCTTGGCGTTCTTGATGTGTTGTGCCTCGTCGAGCACCACGCGCCGCCAGTCGAGTTCCTTGAGGGCCGCGACGTCGCGGGTCATGAGCGCGTAGGTGGTGATCACCAGATCACTCTCACGAACAGCGTGTTCAAGCTCCGTCCCGGTAGCGCGGTCCGAACCGTGATGAACGTAGACGCGCAGGCTCGGCACAAATCGCGCCGCTTCACGCTGCCAGTTTCCCACGACCGACATCGGACACACCAAAAGTGTTGCCGTCTTGGACTTCTCGTGGGCAAGTAACGCCAACAATTGCAGCGTCTTCCCCAGCCCCATGTCGTCGGCCAAAACCGCGCCGAGACCGAGTGCACTCATGTAGGCCAACCAGTCGAGACCGCGTCGTTGATACGGACGCAAGGTCGCGTTGACCGTCGACGGCACCGCGACCTGCCGCGGTGCCACCGACTGGTCGAGTAGTGCGGAGGCCCATCCGGTCGCCTTCACTTCCTCGACCGGTAGGTCTTTGAGGTCGTCGGCGATCAAGTCCTTGATCAGATCGACAATCGCTCGATCCCCGCTCGAATGCCGCTGACTGACAAAACGAGCCGCGCGGGCCAGTACGTCTTTGTCTGCCTGCACCCACTCGCCGCGCAACTGGACCAGATCGGACTTCGCGTCGACGAGTCGGGTCATTTCCTCGGCGGTGAGCACCTTGTCTCCGAGCGCCAATTCCCAATCGTATTCCAGCAATTGATCCATACCGACCGTGCGATTCTCCGCAACGATCGGAGACGACGCCGAGGTCACCCGCACACGCAGCGAAGGAGACACCACGTTCCAGGCGCGGGGAAGCAGCAGCGTGATTCCCCGCTCTCGCAAGACAATCGCGCCGTGTCCGACCAGGTCCATCACGACCGGCGTGGGCAGCAACAGATCGAGACTGTCTTCGTCGCGCGGCACGTCGCGAAAACGTGGGTACGCCTTGATCGCCTCTTCGAGCTTCCGACTGCCGAGCTGGATGCGTTTAGGGTCGGCCCGGTGCAGTCGAACACGCTCGGGCGCTTCGCCTTCGGGACGCAGGCACACCTGCAGACGCCACAGCGCATCGTCGTCCGGATCGGAATTGTCGTCGAGTTCCGGCTCGATCAGCCGCAGAACCAGGTCCGGCTCTCCGGCGGTGAACGTGGATCCCCATTCGGCGAGTCCCTCGGCCGCTCGTACCGACACGTCGTCGAAAGGGTCCCCGGACAATACGGCCTGCCAGAGCGAGGTCTGCACCGCCGGCACCGAGCCACCGAGAACACGGCGGGCGATCGGGTCCGTGAGTTCGTTGGTGATGTCTTCGATCATCGCCCTCGGCGAGCCGACGGCCCGCTGTACCGGTGGCATGGCTACGACCAGTTCACCGATCCACGCGCGCTGACGTTCCCCCACCGACAACTGCCAGCGTGGCCACCAACTTCCTTCGGCCCGCGTCAGCGCCGGCACCACCCGCCCGGCACGAACCCAACGGTCGATCCCTCGCGCCACGTGCACGAGAAAATGCAGGTCGCCTGCGATTCGCTGGTCATCAGCCTTGAACCGCAACAGGAGATCGACCGCGTCCGGCGGTGCCAACGCAACGGCTGCGTACTCACTCTGCAAAGGCCCGCCAGGCACGGGCGGCATGGGGACGTTGACACGATGACGGAACTTGCGGTGCAGGACAGCACTGACCGGATCACGGGGATCGTCGGTCCCGGCACCGTCGTGCCCGTCGACCCACAGTTTGAGCCCCGATCCCGGTGACCAGAGTCCATGCAGCATCCGACCATCCAATCAGGTGCCACCGACACCGCTGTTCGTCACCACCCTTCCGGACCGCCCTTCCGGCATGCCGGGGCAATAGGCTGGCAGGCATGACGACGGCATACGGCTTCACCGAGTACGGCGGCCCCGACACACAGTCCTACTTCGACGTCACCCTCCCACCGCCCGGTGCTGGACAACTGCTGGTGTCGGTCCGAGCTGCGGGCGTCAATCCAGCCGATTGGAAGGTTCGCGCTGGTACGCGGAAAGACACCGTGCCAGTGACGCTGCCTGCGGTTCTGGGCCGCGAAGTGTCCGGTGTTGTCATCGGAGTGGGTCCGCGGGTCACCGAGTTCGAGGTCGGCGACGAAGTGTTCGGCGCTACCGCGACCGGCTTCGGCGGCTACGCCGAGTCGACCATGCTCAACGTCTCGTCGACAGCACACAAGCCGCCTGCCGTGTCGTGGGCGGATGCCGCGGTGTTGACGGTTGCGGCGGGGACGGCCTACGACGCGCTCCACGGCCTCGGACTGAAGCCCGGGGCAACACTCCTGCTCCTCGGCGCCGGTGGCGGCGTCGGCCGCAGCACCATCGCGCTTGCATTGGCACAGGGTGTCAACGTGATCGGTGTCGCGAGCGAATCCAAGAGAACCGCGATCGAGTACGCGGGAGCACGCTGGGTCGAGTCGGGAGACGGATTCGCAGACGAAGTGTCCGCGCTGTCCTCAGGTGGGGTGGACGCGGTTTTCGACCTTGTCGGCGGGGACACTCTCGCTCGCGGTGCTGCGCTCACCCGACCGGGTGCGCCAATCCTGAGCATCGCCGATCCTCTGGCGGCGAGCCGACTCGGCGGCGGTGGTGTCGAACGCCGAAGGACCACAGCAGTATTCACGGAGGTCGCGGCGCTCGTGAGCGACGGGACCCTCGACCCGTCCGTGTCCGGCCGCTACCCGTTCTCCCGCGCCGGGGAAGCGCTCGCTGCAGTCGAAGACGGCCATGCTGCCGGCAAGGTGGTGATCGAGTTCGGCTGATCTCTGTCGGACGCCGATGGTTCAATCACCGTCTACGACGGGCGGGGGGCACAGGTGGTTGCACGGTTGACTGCGATCCTTGCAACGCTCGTGCTCGTATGTCTCGTCGCGTCCTGCGGATGGTTCGGGAACGCGCGTCTCGATTCTGCCCCGGGCAGCCCGACTCGATCGGAACTGGAGGAGCTCCTGTCCCGGACCGCGGTCGTCGACAACCGACCACATCCGGGTGGATACGAGCGCGGCTGCGGTAACGGCGAGGCCCCGTTGACTGAACTAAATGCCGAATGGTGCAGGTCTGAAGGGGTGGGGTCGATGTGGGTCGGTAGCTTGCGGACATGAGCGAAGGGGAAAGTTCGAGAGATCTGTCGGGGCTTGTGGTGGCCCGAGTGGGTCGGTTGATAGCGACAGGTCAGGCGGCGGAGCCTTACGTCTTGCAGGGCAGCGACGGTGAACGAGTGGAGTCCGTCGAGGTGTTCTTCCGGGAGCTGATCGCTTCCGGGAGGTCGGTGGCGACGGTGCGTTCGTACGGTATGGATCTGCTCAGATGGTGGCGGTTCCTTCACGCTGTGGACGTGGCGTGGGATCGTGCCGATCGGGTCGATGCCCGCGATTTCAGTTGTTGGATCCAGTTGACGGCGAAGGCACGACAAGGATCAGTGGTGCCGGCCAGCGCCGAGGCGGCTGCTACTGCTGCGGCATCGCCGAATCCTGTCACCGGCAAACCGGCTCTGGGGGCCGGGTACTCGCCGGCGACAGTGGCGCACAGTGAGACGGTGCTGCGAAGTTTCTACGATTTTCATCGGGACGCGGGGACTGGCCCGCTTCTGAATCCGTTCCCTCTCGATCTCTCTCGCCGGTCGAGACGGGCTCATGCGCACCACAATCCGATGGATCATTGGGCACCTGAGCGTGTGGGGCGCTACCGGCCTCGGGTCTCGCAGCGGATTCCCCGAGCGATTCCCGAGGATCTGTTCGATAAGTTGTTCGCGGCGTTGTCGTCGGATCGGGACCGGGCGTTGGTGGCGTTCTGGATTTCATCGGGGGTGCGAGCGTCGGAGCTGTTGGGAGTCCGCGAGTGCGATGTCGACCCGGGGCAGCAGTTGATTACTGTGGTGCGCAAGGGAACACGTGCGGTGGAGCAGGTACCCGCGTCGGCGGACGCGTTCGTCTGGTTGCGGTTGTATCAGGAGCAGTTGCGGGGCGAGGTGCCACTCGGACGGATGCAACCGTTGTGGTGGACACTGCGAAGGCCTCGCCGCCCGTTGAATTACCATGCGGCGCATCGGATGTTCGAGCGTGCGAATGCTACCCTCGGTTCGGATTGGACTCTGCACGACTTACGTCACAGTGCAGCGAGGCGGATGGCCAACGACCCGCACTTGTCCTTGGTGGAGGTCAAAGAGGTGTTGGGGCACGCCCATTTGTCGACGACCGAAATTTATCTGACACCCGATAAGGACGAGGTGATCGCCAGCGTCCTGGCCCACCACGCTCGTACTGCTGATCAGCGGGAACATCCGCGGGCTCCGTCGCCGCCTCCTGCTCCTGGATACGATCCGGCAGCGTTGAGCGTGCTGTTCGGGAGGCCGTTGTGAGCACTGCCGTCAAGCACATGACCCGCCCGGAACGCTTCGAGGTCACACCGGTGCCGCATTCGAGGATTCGCCAACTGCACAAACAGTTTCCACCACGCGAAGGTGAACTCTGGTGGCCGCACACCGCTGCCTCTGCTGAGGAGGTCGAGGCCCGACTGAACTGCTCGGTGCTTGCTGAGGCTGCGGTCACCACCCGAGCCGGACGGCACCGGGGCGTGATCAAGATACTGACCTGGTTGGCTTCGGTGCCAGGCGATACCTGGCAAGCCCGGTGGCTCGCCAGCGGCGCCGAGAACATCCGCGGGTCTCGTTACGGCGCGACAACCTCCTGGGCCGATCTCCCGGTGGAATGGATTGCCGGACACGGGCGCCCTGTCAGACATGATCGCAACGACCTGGCTGCAGGACTGCTGATGTTGCTGTGCCTGGACGTGATCCGGCCGCAGTTGCCGTGGATGCTCTCCCGGGCGCACCCGTTTCTCGCGCCGATGATGGCAAAGCTGCGAGATCCGGACGGATTCGCGCGGTTGGACGAGCTTGCTGCCACTCAGCCGGATACCTCGCGAGACGATGCACGAATCGCAGCGACCAGAATCGCGACCCTGCTGGTATCCAAAGGCGGGACGGTCGCGGAGATCACTGTCGGCGATTGCGTGGAGCTGATCGAAACGATGGCGCAGGTGCACTCCCGCCGCGGTCAGAAGAAGATCGATTTCTACCTGCGACTACGTGCGATGGGCATCTTTCCCGAGGATGCACCACACAGCATCCGTGCGTTCGGCGCTCCGGTCGGACAGTTGACGATCGAACAACTCGTCGACCGCTACCCGATCGAGAACCAACCGATCCGAGCTCTGCTCATCGACTATCTGCGCGAGCGTCAACCCGCGCTGGACTACACCAGTCTCAACTCTCGTGCCCGAGGACTCGCCGGGCTGTTCTGGAGCCGCGTCGAGACACTCGCCCCCGGTATCGACACCCTGGCGCTGCCGCCTGACGTTGCCCGAGCATGGAAGGACGACCTGAGATCGATCACACGCACCGCCGTCGACGCGGCGGGACGAAAGCACGAAACAACTTCGCCCCGAAAGAATTACAAAGACAATCTGTTGCAAGTGCGTGCGTTCTATCTCGACCTCGCGCACTGGGCCGTCGAAGATCCGGCACGCTGGGCGCAGTGGGTGGCGCCCTGCCCGATCAGCGACGCCGAGGTCAAAAGAGGCAAGGAACTCAAACACCGTAAAGCGCGGATGGATCAGCGCACTCGCGAGCGATTGCCTGTCCTGTCGCAGTTGGTTCGGTCCGCAGCTGACCGCCGCGCGGCCGCAGCGGCTCTACTTGTTGCGGCGCAGAACACCGAACCAGGTGAGGTGATCGCGGGAACCGACGGAGAACTGCGACGATCCTTGATCCGTCGGGGAACTGGCCGCGTCGTATGGGCCGACAATACTGTTACCGGTGTTCGCCGCGATCTCACCTACGAGGACGAGGAAGCATTCTGGGCATTCGCCACTATCGAAGTGTTGCGGCTCAGCGGTATCCGTCATGAAGAGCTCCTCGAGCTCAGTCACCACAGCATCACCGAATATCGACTACCTAGTACCGGTGAACTGGTTCCGCTGCTGCAGATAGCTCCATCGAAGACCGATACCGAGCGGCTGATCTTGGTCAGTCCCGAGCTTGCGGAAGTCCTCAGTGCGGTAGTTCAGCGTTCGCGGCAACCCAACGGATCGATACCGCTCGTGGCTGCCTACGATACGCAGGAGAAGCTGTGGAATCCGCCGATGCCGCTGCTCTTTCAGCGGGGAATCGGAAACGAACGCCGAGCGATCCCACCGAGTTTCGTCCGCAAGCTCCTCATCAATGCGCTCACCGTGGCAGCTCTCACCGATGCCAGTGGCGATCCGTTGATGTTTCAGCCCCACGACTTCCGGCGAATATTCGTCACCGACGCGATCATGAACGGCCTGCCACCCCATATCGCACAGGTTATTTGCGGGCACAAGACAATTGACACGACGATGGGCTACAAGGCCGTCTACCCCTCGGAAACGATCGAAGCGCATCGAGCGTTCATCGCGCGTCGTCGTTCGATGAGACCCAGTGAGGAATACCGGACACCGACCGACGAGGAATGGGATGCGTTCTTGTCTCATTTCGAGAAGCGGAAAGTATCGGTCGGGACCTGCGCACGGTCGTTCGGCACACCCTGCATCCATGAGCATGCTTGCGTCAGATGCTCACTCCTGCGGCCGGATCCAACGCAGCGAGGCAGGCTCGAAGAAATCCGAGACAACCTCGAAGCCCGCATCATCGAAGCCAAACAGGAAGGCTGGCTGGGTGAAGTCGAAGGACTGCAGGTCAGCTACACCGGAGTCAGGGACAAGATCGCACAGGTCGATGCCACGATGAAACGAGGATCGGCAACAACTGACCTCGGAATGCCTGGATTCGGATCGATCTCGGGAAGGACTTCCACATGATTACCAAGCTTGAATTCTTGTTCAGAGAAGCCTGCGTATTCGGCCCCGCGTGGTCCGACGACCAGGACGCACCAGGTGGCCACGACGGGTGCGATACACGCATTATCTGCACGCAGTTTTGACATATCTCAAAACCTTGCTGGTAGGCCCCCATTGTTCGATGTCGACGGTGTGAGTTATGTGAGTGACGATGGTCAGTTCGTGTGACGGTCGACCGGTTCGACC
>NZ_JAAOLG010000022.1:0-84243 GCF_011602025.1 Rhodococcus sp. IC4_135 | reverse complement strand
CATCGCCACTCCTATGGCTGTCCCACCTGTGACATAGACGCTATTAGATAACCATGAGGGACAGGGCGACCGACACGCCGTGCCTACCGTGCCTTCATCCTGATGCGGCGCTAGAGATAACACGCAACAATGTTCTGGCACAACAACTAATTGCCGTAGAGACGAAGCCCGGTACGCGGAACTGTGTCGTCATAGCGGGAACGCTTCAGGATTCCTACACCGGTACGACCTTCGAGTTCGAGAAGGCCAACGCATCGGCGGTTCAGATCGACCACGTGATATCTGCAGCTCTGTCAAGAGGGCTGGCAATCATCGCTGCTCAACATGTCGGCGATATGTAGCTGACTGAGACGGTGGCGCTGTAAGTCGCGGGCCGCTGCAGAGAAGGCGGCTCTTCAACTTTGTCCGGGCAACCCGGGTTCAGGTGCGGTCGAACCTGTCGCGTGCGGCGCTGATCTACCCCCTCAGCGAGGCGGCGGCAGCGATCGAGGCCAGCCGCACCGGACATGTCCGCGGCAAGGTCGTGCTGGAGGTGAACTGACAACCTACCTCTGGAATACCCGAGCAGCACAACCGATCAGACGTATCTCATCCGCACCCGCCTTGGCGGGCAGACCGACTGGAGCATCTCATGACGAACGACACCAACACCGACACCGCCGACGCCGTCGCCGTGGTCGACGCCTACGGGCGCGCGCTCGTGGCCCAGGACCAGGACGCGATCTTGTCCCTGTATGCCGAGGACGCCGAGATCATTCCCGAGAATCTGCCGAGCCTGCGCGGGTTGCAGGCGATCGACACCTTCTACACCAACACCTTCGCCGAGATCAACATGGAGGTCACGCTGCAGGTGAAATCGGCCGAGGTGCACGACGGATTCGCCGTGGTGCGTAGCGAGCAGCCCGTCATGGTCACGACCGTGGCCGAAGGCGCGCGCATCCCCAGCTATTTCCGCGAATTGTTCGTGCTGGGTAACACATCCGGGGGTTGGCGCATCAGCAACTACATGTTCTCCCAGAGCCCGGGACAAGCCGAGGCCCCGGCTTAACGGCCCGAGGATATCGCCACTGTCCGGTTGTGGCTCGAACGTGCCGAGGCCGGCGATATCGACGGTGTGCTCGCGCTTTTCCGCTGTCTCACCGTTGCACCGCGCCGCGATGCCGGTGCTTCTGCGCATGGCCGAGGCGCCGGCCGACTCGGGCACCGGCCTGGCGCTCGCCGACCGGAGGTTGCAATCTGCTCTGGCGGTCGAGTCTCACTTTTGAACGCCGTGGACGCGACGGACAGGGTGACGCACCCGAGTCCGTGGTGCGCTCTGTGTTGTGGTGCGGGGCGCCCGCAGGAAGGCTGGGATCTCATGGCACGTGTTCACACCGGTGAGTCGGCGCTCGCCCGAGCGGTCCGTATCGTGGAGTCGTTCGGTTTGGACGACTCCACCCTGACCGTGTCGGAGATCGCCCGCCGATCTGAGCTGCACATCGCGACTGCCTCGCGTCTGATCGAGGAACTGGTGGGCTGCGGGTGGCTTGAGCGGGAGAACCGGCGGGTGCGGATCGGGGTGCGGTTGTGGGAGGTGGCCTCACGCGCCTCGTCGGCCGTGGGATTGCGGGAGGCGGCGATGCCGTTCATGGAGGACCTGCACGCGGTGGTGGGCCAGCACACCCAGCTCGCGGTCCTCGAAGGTGACGAGGTGTTGTTCATCGAGAGGCTCTCCGCCCCGGGGGCGGCGATCAACTACTCCCGGATCGCGGGGCGGTTGCCGTTGCACGCGTCGTCCTCGGGGCTGGTCCTGCTCGCCTACGGGCCGACTGATCTGCAGGAACGGGTGATGTGTCAGCCGATGAAGGTCTACACCGATAACACCATTCGCAACGCGCGGCAGCTCCGGTCTGCGCTGGCGGAGGTGCGGCGGCAGGGATACGCGTTCTGCGCGGGTCACATCTATCCGGAGACCACCGGGATCGCGGTCCCGATCCGAGACGCCCACGGCGCCGTGATCGCGGCGGTGGCGTTGATCGTTCCCAATGACGACGCCGCCTACGCGCAGATCCCGGCGTTGCAGGCCACCGGCCGGGGCATCTCACGTGTGATGGCCTCCCACATTCGCGCAGGTTAGTGACCGGACCCACAATTTCTCTCTCATTTAATGAGAATGATCTGGCATTGGGGTGGCCGGGCGAAGGATCCTCGATCTGAAGACGAGATCAAGGAGTTTCAGATGTCTGCAAGCCCCGTGCCCTCCGGCGCACCGGCGGACTCCGCATTGCGGGTCACCGCGAAAGAGGTTGTGTCCGAGGGGGTCGTGGCGTTGACGCTGCGGCATCCCGATAACCGGCGGTTGCCCGACTGGGCACCGGGCGCCCATATCGATCTGATGCTGCCGTCGGGTATGACGCGGCAATATTCCCTGTGCGGGGACCGGTGGGACGCCTACAGTTACCGCGTCGGAGTGCTACGCGAAGCGGATGGCCGCGGTGGGTCGGCATTCATCCACAACACGCTCGCCGTAGGGGACATGGTGGGGGTGGGCGGTCCCCGCAACAACTTCCCCTTGGCGCCGGCACCGAAGTACCTGTTCATCGCCGGTGGCATCGGGATCACCCCCTTGATCCCGATGATCGCGCAGGCGGAATTGATGGGCATCGACTGGCAACTGCTCTACGGCGGGCGGACCCGCAGCTCGATGGCGTTCCTCGACGAGCTCGCCGCGTACGGCGACCGGGTGGTCGTGGCGCCGCAGGACGAGTGCGGGCTACTCGATTTGCAGACTTGGCTCACCGCGGCCGCCGCCACCGGGACGAAGGTGTATGTCTGCGGTCCGGAACCGTTGTTGAACGCGGTGGAAATGTGTTGTGTGGATTGGCCGGTGGGCAAGCTTCGGATGGAGCGGTTCGTTCCGAAGGAGCAGGGCGCCCCGGTACGGGATGAGCCGTTCGATGTCGAACTCGCCCGCAGCGGGCTGACGGTGACGGTCACCCCCGACGTGAGTGTGCTCGATGCGGTGCAGGGCGCTGGGGTGAATGTGTTGTCCTCCTGCGGGGAGGGGACGTGTGGCACCTGTGAGACCGCGGTCCTGTCCGGTGCACCGGACCACCGTGACTCCATTCTGGAGGACGACGAGCGTTCGGCGGGTGACTGCATGTTCATCTGTGTCTCCCGTGCCTGTTCCGACCGCCTCGTTCTCGATCTGTGAGATCTCATCCCGACGAAGGACTTTCTGCCGTGACTACGTTCGCCCCCGCTCCCCATGTGCCGGTCAGCCATGTTGACCCGTTCGCCCTCGATGTCCTCGATGACCCGTTGCCGTTCCAAGCGGACCTGCGTGACGCCGGACCGGTGGTGTACCTCGACCGCTACGAGGTGTTCGCGATGGGCCGCTACCAGCAGGTGCACGCCGCGCTGACCGACTGGCAGGGCTTCCAGTCCGCCGCTGGTGTCGGGTTGAGTAACTTCCGGTACGAAAAGCCGTGGCGGCCACCGAGCCTGCTACTCGAGGCCGACCCGCCGCACCACGACGCACCCCGATCGGTGCTCAGCAAGGTCCTCGGTCCGCGGGCGCTGCAGAAGCTGCGCGCCTCGTGGCTGGCGGACGCTGAGGTGCTCGTCGATCAGGTCCTCGACTCGGCGACGGAATTCGATGCGGTGCCCGCGCTGGCGGCCGCGTTCCCGCTGCGGGTGTTCCCCGACGCCGTCGGGATCCCCGAGGCCGGACGGGAGAACCTGCTGCCCTACGGCGATCACCTGTTCAACGCGTTCGGGCCGGTCAACAGCCTCGTCGAGAAGGGCGCACCCCGGGTCGGGGAGCTGTCCGGGTGGGTCAACGCACAGTGCACCCGCGACGTGCTGTCCGAGGACGGGTTCGGGGCACAGATCTGGGCGGCCGCCGACCGCGGCGACATCACCTACGAGCAGGCACCCCTGATCGTGCGCTCACTGCTCTCGGCCGGGGTGGACACCACCGTCAACGGCCTGGCCGCGGTGTTGTACGCCTTCGCCTCCCATCCGGATCAGTGGGCGCGGGTGCGGGCGAACCCGATGCTCGCCCGCACCGCCTTCGACGAGGCAGTGCGGTGGGAGTCGCCGGTGCAGACGTTCTTCCGCACCGCCACCCGCGACATCGAGGTCGGCGGCACACTGATCCCGGACGGCCGCAAGATTTTGATGTTCCTCGGCGCCGCCAACCGGGATCCGCGCCGGTGGGAGAACCCGGACGCCTTCGATCTCTCGCGCAACCCGTCCGGGCACGTCGGATTCGGAATGGGCATCCACCAGTGCGTCGGCCAGCATGTCGCCCGCCTCGAATCCGAGGCCTTGCTGACCGCGCTCGCCGCCCGAGTGAAGACGATCGAGTTCACCGGCACCCCCCGCCGGCACCTCAACAACACCCTCCGATCCTGGGAATCGGTCCCGATCCGGGTGCAACTGAACTGACCGGGGGACGATGGTGAGCGGGGAGTAAGGAAGGTCAGCCCGGTGAGTATCCAATCTGCCCCGGAGCCGAGAGGCGAGCTCTCCGCGCAGCAAGGAATGCTGCGCGAGGAGATCGCGCTGTCCTGGCGACGCTCGATGCTCAGCGGCCTACGCCCCGATGACACGTTCGACTCGGCCTCGATCGAGGAAACCGACCGGCGCAGCCGCCTCTTCGACGCGGCCACTCCGATCCTCGACCGCATGCAGGACGATCTCGCCGACACCCGCTACTGCGTGCTGCTGGCGGACCGGGACGCGCGCCTGATCGATCTGCGCGTCGGCCAGCGCCGCATCCAGGACCGGATCGAGGAAGACGGCGCGATCCGGGGTCGGCTGTTCACCGAGGAGAACACCGGCACCAACTCCATCGCCACCGTGTACGAGACACGCCAACCCCTCGCGGTGCGGGGGGAGGAGCACTTCGTCGAGGCAATGAAGAAGTACAGCTGCTACGGCTATCCCCTCACTCATCCGACCACCCGGCGGCTCGAGGGTGTGCTCGACGTGACGTTCCTCAGCGAGGACGACAGCCCGCTGCTTCGGCCGATGCTCACCCGCGCCGTCGAGGATGTCCACCGCCGACTGCTCGAGGGCGCCCGATCCACCGAGAGCGCCCTGCTCGCGGCGTTCCAGGAAACCGTCTCCCGCCGGCGTGGTGCGCCGGTCGTCGCGATCGGTGAGGACGTGTTCTTCGCCAACACCGCCGCCCAGCAGGTCCTCGACTCGGTCGATCACACCGTGCTGCGGGCGGTGACCGAAGGCACACCCAGCGGACGTCAGCTCACCAAGGACCTCACCCTCAACTCCGGGTTGGCAGTGCGGGCGATCTGGAGCCGGGTGACCTCACGCGGCGGGGTCGTTCTCGAATTCGACCCGGCGGAGACGCCCCGTCACCGCCAGTCGGTCGTGGACCGGCGGGAGGTGGGGGCCGCACCGACCCGAACGGTCACGGGCAGGCTGGCCGCCGCACGGGAACACCGCTTCACCACCCTGATCACCGGTGACCAGGGCACCGGCAAGAGCCGCGCCCTGACGACACTGGCGGGCGATACGCCGGTGGTCCGGCACCGCGCCACCGTCCTCACCGACGCCCCCGCAGCTGACTGGCTTGAGGATCTGCGCCAGTCCCTGGACACCCACACCGGGCTGGTCGCCGTGGAGGACTTCCACTTGCTGCCCCCCGCGATGGCCCGCCGGGTCGGTGACCTCCTCGCCGACAGTCACACCTGGTGGGCGATCTCGAGCGGACCCCTCGATGCCCACGCGGCCGAACACCGGCGGATCCTGCCGCACTGCCGCGTGCAGATCACCCTCGCGTCCCTGCGCTCGCGGGCCGACGAGATCCCGCAGATCGCGCGGGAGATCCTCCGGGAGATCGGCGCCGCCGACAGTGTTCGGCTCACCACCGGCGCCCTCGACGCGCTCACCCGCCACCGGTGGCCGGGCAATATTGCGGAACTGCGGACGATCCTCGAGGCCGCCGTCCGTCAGCGCTCCTCGGGCGACATCACCGCCGATCAGCTGCCGGCGTTGAGCTCAGGACCCCGGCAGGAGCTGAGCCCCCTGCAGCGAGCCGAACGCGAGGCCATCGAATGCGAGCTCGACCGCAGCGGCGGCAACAAGCTCGCCGCGGCGAAGAACCTGGGCATCAGCCGCACCACCCTGTACAAGCGGATGAGCCAGCTGGGCATTCTCGGCTGAACAACACCGCCAGTGTGACGAAAAGTGTCCAGAACGCGAACACTGCGCAGACGTGATCGGGGTCACCATGGGTTCACTATCGATCCTGTTTGAAGGAGCTTTGCAATGACGCTGTACATCGACTCGCTGTTCATCGGGGGCGAGTGGATCCCGCCGACCTCCTCGCATCGCATCAACGTGATCTCAGCGAGCACCGAGGAGCACATCGGATCCGTGCCCGAGGCCCGCGAGGCAGACGTCGATGCGGCCGTCGACGCGGCGCGTGCGGCGTTCGACGACCCGTCCGGGTGGAGCCAGTGGAGTGCCGCTGACCGGGCGGATGCCCTCGACAGCCTCGCCGACCAGCTCGAGGCGCGCGGGGAGGAGATGGCCCGCCGAGTGGCGGCGCAGAACGGTATGCCGATCGCCATTGCCCGGCAGCTCGAAGCCGGTTTCCCGGTCGCGGTGATTCGCTACTACGCGGGCGTGGTCCGCACCGCCTCCGCTGAAGAGTCCCACCCGCATCTGCTTGGTGGTACCACTACCGTCCGCCGCGAACCTCTCGGCGTCGTCGCCGCGATCGCACCCTGGAATTTCCCCCAGACCCTGGCCTCGTTCAAGTACGCGCCCGCTCTCGCAGCCGGGTGCACCGTGGTCCTCAAACCGTCCCCGGAAACGGTCCTCGATGCTGCTCTGTTCGCCGAGGCCGTCGCCGCCTCCACCATCCCGGCCGGGGTGATCAACATCGTTCCCGGCGGCCGCGAGGTCGGGGCCTACCTGATCGCGCACCCGCACATCGACAAGGTCGCCTTCACCGGCTCCACCGCCGCCGGCCGCCAGATCGCCGAAGTGTGCGGCCGGCTGCTGCGCCCGGTGACCCTCGAACTCGGCGGCAAGTCGGCGGCCATCGTGCTCGATGACGCCGACCTCGATCTCGCCACCATCGGGGAGAAGCTGTTCGGGGCGACGCTACTCAACAACGGTCAGACCTGCTTCCTCGGGACCCGGATCCTGGCCCCACGGAGCCGCTACCACGAGGTGGTCGGTGTGTTCGAGGCGCTCGCGTCGTCACTGACCGTCGGTGATGCCCTCGACGAGGCCACCCAGATCGGCCCGATGGCCAGCGATCGGCAACGCGAACGCGTCGAGGGCTATATCGCCAAGGGCCTCGGGGACGGCGCACGTCTGGTCACCGGTGGAGGTCGACCACAGGCTTTCGACACCGGCTGGTTCGTCGAACCGACCGTCTTCGCCGACGTCGACAACTCGCACGCCATTGCGCAGGAAGAGATCTTCGGCCCGGTGCTCTCGGTGATCCCCTACACCGACGTCGACGACGCCATCGCGATTGCGAACGCCTCCGACTACGGCCTCGGCGGCACCGTATGGACCGCCGACCCGGAGCGCGGCATGGAGGTCGCCCGCCGGGTACGGACCGGCACCATCGGCATCAACACGTACCTGCCCGACCCGAGTTCCCCGTTCGGCGGCGTCAAGGACAGCGGCATCGGCCGGGAACTGGGCCCCGACGCCCTCACCAACTTTCAATCAGTCAAGTCGATCTACGCGTAGGAGCAGACGATGAGCAAGGGTTACAAGTGGATCGTTGCCGAACGCGAAAGCCTCGATCCCTATGTGGACTACGAGAAGATATGGAAGCTGTCGACGTGCTACTACGTCAACGACTTCATGATGAATTTCCTCTACACCACCGGTTTTCCGCACTTTATCCTCCCCCCGCACGGTGGTGAGGTCATGTACCGGTCCAACACCGGAAAGGCGATCCATCAGCCGGACAAGCGTGAATCCGATACCGCCAAGCACTTCTGGCGGTGGTTCGAGCTGGGCCCGTCCGATCTGGCCACTCAGAAGTCGATCAAGCAGGTTAACGCCATCCACCAGGGCATCGCCAAGAAGTACCCGGGCCGCTATACGAGCCTGGAGGACTTCACGTACACGATGTGCTGGATCGGCGCCGACATGCATCGACTGCGGCTCAGGGTCGGCCTCTCCGGTTACACCGAGAACCAGAAGATCGCTACACACCTGTACTGGCAGGAGATTGCGAAACTGTTCCGCGGGGAAAACCGCGATTCGCGACCAGGGACCCCCGTGTTCGACGCCCCGATCTCCGACTTCCCCAGCAGCTTCGACGGAATGCTCGACTATATGGACAGGTACGAGGCGATCGACTACCCCTACACCGAAGCGGGTGCCGCCACCTGCGAGGCGATCATCGACCAGTTCACCCATCGCTGGTTCCCCAAGGGAACTCGATTCTTGGGCCGACAGATGATCCTGTCGCTGCTCGACGAACCTCCGCACCGGGTTCACCGCCTGCCGTACCCGAATGCCCTAATCCGCAAGGTGATGGAGTTCGGTTTCGCGGCGGTCGTCTACACCCAGGAACACATCCTGCCCGACCCGAAACTCTCCACCCCGGAGAAGCACCGCCGTGCTGCCGCCGCAAAGAAGCCACGCGAGGTGGCGGTGGCCTGATCTTTGGGTCCGGTGGAAACAGCGGTCGGCCGAATCCACCACCAGACACGATGAGCGCCCCGGGAACGAAGTCGTTCTCGGGGCGCTCATTCGTGATCTTGGAGATCGCTGCGGCCCCAGGCAGCGGCGGGGCGGAGCGAGCTACGCGCTCGGTGACCGGCCAGCGGTGACCGGCAGCGCCTGAACCTCCGACCCCACTCGCTCGACCAGCACCGCCATCTCGTAGCCCACCTGACGTATGTCGCAGCCGGCTGCGGCCAGCACCGCGAGCTGCGAGCCGTCCCCGACACTCATCAGAAGCAGAAATCCGCCGTCCATTTCGACGACCGATTGCAGCACCGCACCGCGGTCGAACAACTGTGCTGCACTCGCCGACAGGCTGGCCAGTCCGGAACTGACTGCCGCGAGTTGCGTGGCCCGGTTCTCGGGCAGATGTTCGCTCGCAGCCATGAGTAGCCCGTCGGTCGAGACCAGGACAGCGTGTGAGACCCGGGGGACGTCCCGGGCGAAGCTGGACACCAGCCAGTCCAGCGGTCGGAGGTTGTGGTCAGTCATCTCTGTGGGCCTTTCACTTCGGGTGCTCGGGGATATGGTCACGTGGGTCGGCTCGTTGACCGACCGTTCCGCACCCCGGCGAGGTGGCGGGTGAGGTTTTCGCGGATCGCGTCGGGATCACGGCGCCGGGCGGCGCCCACACCGTCCAGTCCTCCGGGAACTATTCGGTCACCGGGAACGCGTTGCGGCAAACCGGATTCGGTGCGATTCTCGACGGGGGCGTGCGCAGCGTGTCGGGCCGCGGACCACCCGGCATCGGCCGGGGAGACCCACTCTGGCCCGGGGCGTGAGCGGGGCGTTGCCGGGTCGGTCAACCATTCCGAGACCATGCCGAAGAAGATCGGGGTGGTCACGCCCTCGTCGTCCGTCACCGCAGCCGGGACAGGTGGGGTGTACGCCGAGGTACGCAGATGCCGCGGACTCGAGGCGGTGGAGACGGTTTCGCTGTCCGGGCCTGAACCTCTCGCCGGCTCTGCGGACTCACCGTCACCGGACTCGCTCGCACCAGAGAGGTTCGACTGCACAGGACGCACCCGGACGGGGAGTGCGGGGGACGGCACGGGCGGCACCGGTGGAGGTGGGAGGGATGCTGTCGGTGGGTGTTCGTCACGTGGGGAGGCGAGTGCGAAAAGGGTCGCCGCGGGCGCGGCCGGCCGCCGCCGCTCGATCTCGGCCGGGGAGACCAGCAGCTGACCGGGGATGTCGACGGTAGCGGTGACATCGCCGTTACGGGCCACCGGTGTCGTCGCGGTCAGCTGCACCGTCACCCGGTGCCGGGCGGCGAGCTGACCGACGACGAACAAGCCCATGTGCCGGGTGGTGTCCGCGGTAGCATCGGCCCGGGTGGCCAGGCGGGTGTTGATCGCTGACACATCATCTCGGGAGATACCGATACCGTGATCGACCACGCTGATGACGGTGCCGCCCTCGATAGTGCGGGCGAACCCGATCATCACCGTGCTCTCAGGTGGTGAGAAGCGCAGGGCGTTATCGACCAGCTCGGCGAGAATATGCACGAGATCAACCGCGACGGAACCGGTCAGCGCCCCCGACGGAGCAGGCCTCACCTGCACCCGCTGATAGCTCTCCACCTCGGAGATCGCGGCACGGACGATGTCGCCGAAGCCAATGGGCGCCTGTCGGGTTCGGCGGTCGTGATCGCCCGCCAGAATGAGCAGGTTCTCCCCGTTACGGCGCAACCGCGCGGCCAGGTGGTCGAGACGGAAAAGGTGTTCGAGCCGCGTCGGGTCGCGTTCGTCGCGTTCGAGCGTCTCGATCAGCTTGAGCTGTAGATCGATGAGGGACTTGTTGCGGGGGCGGTGTTCGACCGGGGGACGGATAGGCAGCGGCGAGGATCCGCGACAAGTCTTCGCGGATCGCAGCGTCGCGCACGAGTTGCCACAGGCGTTCGGAGAAACGGGCCCAGGTCATCCCGAACCGCAGAAAGGTCTCCTCGTGCGGCGGCCCACCGTACGGGGCCCACTCGAGTGCGAAGGTCACGAAATCCTGCGCTTCGGTGGTGAGCTGATCGATCCCTTGCCATCGCAGCCAGGCGGTGTGCCGGTGATCGTGAGATCGCCGCGACCGGCGGGGATGGCCATTGGCGGCGACCCCACGATCTGGAGCGGTGGTGCGAACGGGGATGATCATGTGCTGGACTTCCTTCTGGTCCGAATACGGAGTCGCTGGGCTCTGCCGCGGATCGAGCGGCTGCACAGCGCTGATGGCGCCGAGCACGAAGATGTCCGCACGAAGGCGAGAACTCACAGTCGAGTTCCCTGCCTCCGCGCGGGGTTGGTCGCCGATTCGCACATCGATGTAGCCGGTCAGTTACCGATGACGGGAAGAAGTAGCGAGATCCTGAGCTTCGAGTCGATCGTCTGGCTCAGGGTCAGGGTTTGATCGAGGAGCGGACCGAGCGCACGCGCCTTGGCGTCCGCTTCGACGAGGGTGCCGGCGACCGACTCGGCCGGGACCGCCGCAGCATTGGCCTGTTCGGCGGCGGACTGGCCGGCCGCAATGATTCCCTGCAGCGGGGCGTCGGCGGCTTGCAGGGCGGTCGACAGTGCCTGCAACTGCTCACCGAGCGATCCGAGGGTGGCATCGGCGCGGGTGAGGGAGTCGATCACCCCGACCACCTGCGGCATGCCCTGATGGATGGCCGCGTTCGCCGGTGGGAGCTGCGCCGCACCGTCCAACGCTTTGTCGGTGGTGTTGTCGACGGTCCTCGCCTGCGCCACCCCGTCTTTGAAGATCTCGTTGGAGACACTGAGATCACGGGTGACGATCAGAATGCCCACCAGCATGGCAATGGTGAAACCCAGGGCCAGCGCCCAGGAAAGACGGAACATGATGCTGTCCTCTCCCTCACTTTTCGGCCGATCGGTCGAAAGAGGCGAGGTCACGGGTTCGGGGTGGGTGCGGTGACACCCAGCGGCGGAAGATTCAGGGAGTTCACCGGCGGGCCGATGACCGCCAACAGCGGACCGAATTCCTGCACATGCCGGGACTCTTCCTCGATGTTCGCCAGCGTCGCCGCGATCGCCGACCCGCGCGGACCGAGCTCACCGAGGGTGCCCTGCACTGTGCTCAGGTTCGTGTTGATCGACTCGAGTTGAGTGGTCACCGAGCCGACCGCGGTGGCCAGGCCTGCCACGGTCGGGCCGGCCTGATCGGTCCGCCCGGTCACCATGGCAACCAGATCGGGCAGCGGACCGGCGATCGCGCTCACATTCTGGGTGGAGGAGTTCACGGTCACCGATTGGCCCGGCAGTTCCGCAGCCTTGGCGGTCAGGCCTTCGAGATCGTCCGCGAGGGGTGTCAGGGCTTGGATGTCGGCGGAGAGCTGTGCGTGCTTGGGCACGAAAATCGAGGTCAGTTCATCCAGTTGCCCCGCGGAAGTGATCAGTTCCTGGCTCAGGGTTGACGGCCGGCCCAGCGGGTCACTCACATCGTCGAGCCCGGGCACGAAACCGTTGAGGACGCACAGCACCAATGCCGGGCCGACCCCGACCGCCAGTACGACGGCCACCCATTGCTTTTTCGAGATCATCGTTGTCCTTCGGTGGGGGCGGGAATGATGGCGTCCTGCTCGGGCACCAGCGCAAGCTTGTTCGTCGTCCGCGTCAGCTCGGCGTTGAGCTGGTTGACCAACTCGAGTGCTTGGCTGAGTTCGCCGTCGACCGCCGACACCGTTGTGTTTGCAGTGGAAGAGATTTCATGGAGCGACGCGGCGGAGCCCTGCAATGTGGTGGCCACCGTCTCGAGCTGTTGCGCGATCTGGGTATCACCCTGACCGGCGGCGACCAATGCCTGGGCGTCGGGAAGCAGTGCCGCCAGATGATCGACATCGGCCGCGGCCGTGGTGTTCAGCTGAGCCAAGATTCCGGCTAGCTCGTCGAGCTGTTTGCGAGCGGTAGCCGGCGCGGTCAAATCGGTTCTGTCGGCGAAGAATTCGTTGGTCGTTCGAAAGTTGTCCACGGTGGCGCGAGCGCTGTTTTGCACCTGCAAGCCCTTGTGGATGGTCATCATCACCATCACGAACAACACGATTGCCAGCACGGCGGCGAGGCGGCCGAGCCACTCGGTAGCCACCGCGAACCCGGAGGAACCGGGGATCATCGTGGCCGGCACATCCGTCCGCCGCCGCAGTGCCCCCTTCCGGGTCGGCGCTGATGCCTGCGCATCGGATCGTTGACGGCCGCTCGGAAGGTCGTCCGGCGGAAAGTCAGAGCCCTGTTTCATGAAGTGTGTCCAGACGGGAGAAGGAAAACGGTCGAGGGCATGGAAGCGGCCTAACCGGGGAGCGGAAGCATCTGATTGATCGTCTGCACCGAGGCCACGGAGCTGCGCAGGTCCGCCACCAACGCCTGCACCACCGCGAGGAGTTGATTGCCCTGCTCACCGAACGCCTGCGCCGACGACACCAACGGCAGAACGGTGTCGTGCACCTGGCCGAGGATTGTCTGGATGTTGGTCAGCTGCTCGTTGGTCATTTGCGCCCCGGAGGTGCTGCTCGACAACATTTGCGCCGCCGGGCCGATGGCTTCATCCAACTTGATCAGCAGCGGTTCGAGAGCCGATGTGGCGTCCAGCGCCCCGCGGGCAGTGTGCGTCAGTTCGGTCAACTGCCGCAGTTCTCCGGTGAGCGTGTCGTTGACGGCGACGATGTCCTCGGATGCGGCAATGCTGGTGAGGTTCACCTGTTGCTGATTGTCGAGGCGATTGTTGAGGTTGAAGATCACGAAGGCGAACAGGCTCAGCACTCCGACGGCCACGATCGCCAGGACCATACGGGCGGGACCGCCGCGTCGTCCGAAGAAAATCACTTTCCGTTCCTACTTTCCGGACAGATCGTTCGCGGACTCTTCCGCGGACAGACGGGCACTGTGAACCTTGTCGGCGGTCGAGCGCGCATCGGTCAGGATCGTGTCCATAGCGGCGGTGTTGCCGGCCAACGCCGAAGTCGCTCCGTCGATCGGCGGCTGCAACGAATTGACATGTGTGGTCAGAGCGTCCAACGACATGACGAGGTCGTCGACATTCGAGCCGGCCAGGTCGAGGGTGGCGTGCAGGTCACCGTTGATCTGGGCGGTCAGGGCCGTCAACTCCGCACTGACAGCCGCGTCGGTGGCGTGCACACTGGCCAGTGCGGCTTCCATCTTGTCCAAAGCGGTGAACGCGGACAGCGTCACGTGCTCATGGGCGACCAATTCGCTCAGCGCCGGGTTGTAGTTGTTGGCGGAGACCACCGCCTGATCGAGCCGGTACGGGGTGGCAGTGAGGTTGTACACCCGGGGCGCCAGGTAGAACGCTCCGAGGGGAATCAGGGCCGCGATTACCACCGCGCGGGCGATGTTCGTCTTGCGTGAAGAGGGCGCCGGGCGCTCGAGCACAGCGTTCTCCTGGTGCGGTGCGGGCCACCCATACGGGTCGGTGAGGGCATCATCGGTGCTCGGTGCGGCACTGTGGCGGTTGCGTCCGGACAGCGCTGTCATCAGTCGACTACCGAGACGAGGGCGATGGTGCGTAGTGCGGCCACCGTGTGGGTGAACAAACCTTTGACGACGAGCTTGCGGGTGGCGATCTCCTTGAGCACCCGCAAACCCCTTTTGGTGAAGAAGCCCACCGGAATCAACCCGCCCATCTTCATCGGCAGCTGCGAGACGTCGAGGATCTGGTCGACAGTGGCGATGACGGTCACGCTGGGGCGACCGACGACGTCGTTGAACACGACCGCCTCGTCGGACTTGAACACGACGGTGCAGGCGGACTCGGTGTCGGTGCTGACGATGGTGACCGGTCGGGCCATTTTGCGGGCCAGCCGCACGCGCCCGGGGAAGCTGTCGAAATTCTGGCCCAGAAGGGTGCTGACGATGGTGGCCACACCGTTCGCTTCCGAGCCGTCGTACAGAGTGACGGGATATGCCGTGGGGGCGACAGTTGTCATGGGCAAACGCCTTTCAGAGCGGAGGGGCAGGGAAGCTGTGCTTCTGCGCGGGGACCCGCCGAATCAATGAAGAGCCCCGCGCAGAGTGAAGCTGGTCGGGTCAGACGTTCCAGTCGGTGTCGACCTGCCCCCATGACCGCAGGAAACTGTTGAACGCGTTGGCGTTCTCGATCGCCGCAGTGATGGGTCCCTTCACCAGCTTGAGCTGGCCGGCCATCAGGAGCTTCTTTCCCTCCGAGACGCCGTCGGCGCATTCCCGCCACGTTGGCAATGCCGCATCGATGATCACCCACAGATCACTTTCATCGAACTGGGCAGGGGTCCAGGAAACGATCTGTCCCGCCTTCCATTCCACGTGAGTGACCGCGTCAATCGAAGATGGTACCCATCATCAGTGGCGGGGAGAGCGACTACTCTTCCCGGGGAGACGTCGCTATCGCCGAAATGCTGGCTCGCCGAATAGAACCACTTGCAACGAATACGGACTTCGCTGCCCGCCGACCGGAGCACGTTCAAGATCCCGACTATCAACCACCACGGGAAGATCGTCGACGAGAAGCTACTGGAGCGAACCGGAACCGTGCTCGAGGTCCAACTTTGGCCGGTGACCGCTCGAAACGGCGACCTTCTGGCAGTCGTTCCTACAGTTGAGTTCGACGGTCACCGGGGATTGCATTCCCTCTCTGATCTGCAGAGGACAGTCCTGACTCGGGTACAGAGATGATTGGCTCTGGATCGTACGTTCTGGTCAGAAATCCCTCAACATCACCTTGTGAGAGCACTTGCTTCATTCGACTTGGCTCCAATCGATCTGTGCGCATCCGGAGGGGGAACCGGGACGACTGTTTTTCGGATCGGCCGCCGCATTAGCTGACTACCCGGCCGCTGACGGCCGCATGTTTGGCACCACCCGGCCGTGTGCGTGGAAGGTCGCGGCGTTCGCGCAACCCGAGTAGCACCAGTGCGATCAGGGCGGCCGAGAGGGATGCTGCCGCGGCGGCCCAGAACACCGCCAGAAAGGCGCCGAACGTCGGAAAGGATTCGCCGGCCGTCATGCTCATGGCGGTTACGGCAGCCAACACTGCGCTGGCGATCGACGTGCCGAGATACCTCAGGAGAGTGTTCAGTCCGTTCGCCGAGGCGGATTCGGTAACCGGAACCGCCCTGATGATCAGCGTGGGGAGCGCGGCGTAAGTCATCGACGTGCCCGCTGCCACCAGCACTGACCCGACGACGATTTGCCAAAGGTTTCCGCTGAGGTACACGCGTGCGATGTAGGAGCCGGCCATGACCCCGGCTCCGGCGAGCAACGTCATCTGCGGGCCGCAGCGGCGGATGAGGCTGGCGGACACCGGCGCCATTACTCCGAAAATCGCGGCGATCGGTGCCATCCACAGGCCGGTGTCGAGCACGTCGAAGCCTAGTCCGTAGCCGGAACTGGTTGGGCGTTGTAGGAGTTGGGGGGTGATGAGCATGTTGGCGAACATCGCGAACCCCAGCAGTAGAGATGAAGCATTAGTCAGCAGAACGGTGGATCGGGCTGCGATGCGGACATTGACGAGAGGGTTCCCGACCCTCAGTTCCAAGGGAACCCAGGCGATCAGCAATACGGTTCCGCTTGCGACGAGGGCAAGGGTGGGGCGTGCGGTCCATCCCCAGTGAGCGCCTTTGGACAACGCCAGCATCACCGTGGTTAGGGCCACGGTACCGACGATCGCCCCCAGTAGTCGAACGCGCCACCTGTTCTGACGGGTGACTCGTCGATAACCTTCCAGATTGAAGTGAGGACTATGACTCCAACAATGCCGGTGACCCAGAAGATTGCACGCCAATCCATATGCGCTGCAATCAAACCAGCTAGGGGTAGTCCTGCACCCGAGCCGATTGCCAGGCTGGCGCTCATCAACGCCACACCGAGGGGGACGCGCTCTCGGGGCAGTTCGTCGCGCATGATCGCGATACCGACTGGGATTAGTGACAGCCCGATGCCTTGCATTGCTCGTGCGGTGATCACCAGTGGAAGTTCGGTACTCAACGCTCCCAGAACTGAGCCGAGGACCATGACGGCGAGCGTTACCAGCATCATTCGCTTTTTTCCGAACATGTCGGCGAGGCGGGTGACGGTCGGAATGGATACGGCACCGAACAACAGAGTTGCAGTGACCAACCACGACGCGTTGTCCGCAGTGGTGTTCAACAGTGCCGGAAGGTCAGGTAAAAGGGGTAATACGAGGGTCTGTTGGAGGGAGACGACGGTGCCGGTTAGCGCGAGAGTCGCTACAACTGTCCAGCTGCGAGACGAAGACTCCGGCGTTCCGGTGGGTGCGGGAGAGCTCACAATTACCTCATCTTGAGAGTGGTGAACAGGCGTTTGCCGAATGAATCGTCGATTGCTCACCGAACGATGTGGAACCGCGAAAAATATTCTGAGGAAAAGGGTCCTGACTAGTGCTCCCCAAGTTTGGGGAACGCGGGCCCAAAAGATCGGCTCGCGGACGATCGTCCTGGGTTACCGATTTTTGTTGACGAGGAATAGATCTGGATTCTTCTGGCTGATCATGAGCAGAGGGGATGGAACTGGTTCAGCGGTATGTCGGGCGTTTCCAACTCAGTACGCAAACTCAGGCGGCACTGCGTGATTCGATAGCCAGATTCTCACTGTGCAGAGACGATCCGCAATCCACTTTCGCGTGATTCACCTGCAAAAATTGGACCGACCGGTGACCCTCACCGGTCGGTCCAATCCTCCGCGGTCCGGTTGTTCGGCTTGTAGATGACCGCCATTCTGGTCTCGCGAGCCCTTACCTGAAGTGCAGAGCGGTGTGCGCGGCCGCTGCTACTGCATTGCCACCGGAGAAGGGTTCCATCAAGCCAAGCGCGTCATCCCATCGACAGTGAGAATATGGCCAGTGATGTAAGAAGAGTCCGGGGACGCCAAGAAGGCGAAACTTCGGGCTATGTCTTCAGGTTCTCCGAGTCTTCCAAGTGCGCTGTGTGATGCTTTGTCCGCGAAGCCAGTCGCGGCCGAGTTGGCTCGTATCCGGCCAGTCATCGTGTATCCGGGTGATATCGCGTTTACCCTGATATTCAGTTGGCCGAGATCGGCAGCCAGGTAGCGGGTGTAGTGCGCGAGGGCGGCCTTCGACACGGCATATCCTGCATATGAGCCGTCTGGCAGAACGTTTTCAGCGGACAGCGATGTGGTGTTCACAATCGACGGGTTCGCAGACTCGCGAAGAACGGGTACAGATGCTTGACACATGTAGATCGCAGACATGAGGTTGACGTCCAGCGCGCGACGAATATCAGAGGTGCTGGTTTCGCTGGCTCGACTGCCCTCGAACGGCATTGTTGCTCCACCTGCGATATTTATCAGTATATCGAATCCGCCCCATTCTTCCCGAACTGCGGACACGATCTTCGCGGCGTTCGCTTCCTCCGTGAGATCTGCTTCCAACCCTAGTGTCCGAGCCCCAAGTTCTTTGATGGCATCGGTAGTCAAATCGTCTGGCTCTCCTGGGATTTCAATTCCGGAGCGAAGATCGATATCTACGACTGCAACGTCTGCCCCCTGGGTAGCGAGAGAAATCGCAGTTGCGCGGCCGATGCCTCTACCGGCGCCGGTGACGATAGCTCGCAAGCCTGCAAGTGTAGAACTCATAATGTCTCCTCGGTTCTTCGATACGACAGGGACCAACTAGCTGCCTCCGCGTTGTGGCCGCGGTGATGCGATTCGGTGACGGGGCCCCACGGTTTGGGTGTGACCACACAGCCCTTGAGCCGAATATTTTCCAACATCTTTGAAACCTGCAGTGAACGGAAACGGGCACGGCCGGGGGCGGGAAGGAAGGCGGTCGATGCTCACCTGCTTACCGCTGTCGGCCGCGCCCAAATCTACTATTCAGGTTTCACTACTGTTTGAGGGCGTAGCCCTGAAGCCCCCCGTCGGCTGCCCAGTCGTGCAGGACGTCGTAGTAGGCAAGGGGCCCGTCTCCGTACCTCCCGCCGATGAACAGGTCGGCCGGCGTCTCGGCTTTACCTTCGGCGTTGTAATAGCCGGGTGTGCACTGAGCGAAGAATCGGAACATCGCGTTATTCTTGGGTGATTCTGCGATGATTCGCACCCATTTTTCGACGTCGTCGGGTTGGGCTTCGACCGACCGTGCGTTCTTGGCCTCCGTTTTCCCGACGATGTGTGCGACATACTGGGACTGCTCGTCCAGGAGATGTACAGCGTTGACCGCCGACGCGGTCTGTGTGTTTCCGCCGATGAAGAACATGTTCGGAAACTTGTCGGTGGACATGCCGTGTAACGTCCGAACACCGTTCGCCCAGTGCTGGGAGAGCGTGGTCTCTCGACCGACGATGTCGAATCCCGTTAATTCGGTGTAGGAGATGGGGGATTCGAATCCCGTTGCCATGATCAGGCAGTCGAGGCGATGTTCCACACCGTTCACGACCACTCCGTTGGGGGTGAAGCGTTCCACGCCCTGACCGTGGGTATCGATCAGGGTCACGTTCTGTCGGTTGAAGGCGCCAAGATAATCGTCGTGCCACCCAGGCCGTTTGCACCACCAGCGATACCACGGCTTGAGAGCTTCCGCGGTGGCAGGATCCTCGACAATAGCGTCGACGCGCCCGCGGATTTGATTCATCAACCTGTAGTCGTTGATTTCGGACAGTTCTCCGAGTTCTTCCTGCGTCGGAGTGCGTCCCAACCTTTCGGTCACCGAATCCTCGGGTTCAGCGAGGACCTCGAATGCTCCAGTCCAGCCATCGCCCACCAGATCAACCTCTGGCCGTACGTAACCGGCTTGGGTGCCGAACTGTACGTGAGCTTGGAAGTTCTCACGGCGTTCACGTTGCCAACCAGGCTTCGACATATCGACCCAGTCGGGTCCGGTTTCACGTTGTCCGCGCACCCCGACTGTCGAGGGAGTCCGCTGAAACACCAGCAGTTCGCCGGCGTCCTTGGCTACTTCGGGCACGATCTGCAGGGCCGTCGCGCCTGTTCCGACGACTCCGACTCGCTTGTCTTTCAGACCGGTCAGATTGCCGTCACTATTACCGCCTGTGTAGGTGTAGTCCCAACGGCTCGAATGGAAGATGTGTCCTTGGAACTCATCGATGCCGGGCAGGTTGGGCAGTTTGGGCAGGCTCTGACGACCGCACGCGAGGATGAAGTAGTCGGCGGTGAGCTTGTCGTTGCGATCCGTTCCGATGTGCCAACGGTTTTCGTCTTCGGACCACTGTGCGCCTGTGATTGCGGTGTGGAAGCACGCTTTGTCGTAGAGACCGTATTCTTTGCCGATGCGCTGGCTGATCTCGAGCATCTCTTCTGCATAGGCGTAGCGGTGTTTTGGAGCGTAGTTCAGCTCTTCGAGCAAGGGAAGGTAGATGTGTGCTTCGATATCGCACATCGCACCTGGGTATCTGTTCCAGTACCACGTTCCACCGAAATCGCCACCCGTCTCGATCACTCTGATGTCTGTCACGCCGGCATCGCGGAGTCGAGCACCCATCAACAGTCCACCGAAACCACCGCCTGCGATGATGACGGAGGTGTGATCTGTCAAAGGCTCGCGGGGAGCTTCCGCATCGCTCCATGGGTCGCGGCTGTATTGCTCGAATCGCCCCACTGATGTGCCGACGTACTGCTTCTTCCCATCCGAGCGGATGCGGCGGTCACGTTCGTAGTCATATTTCTCTTTCAAAGCGGTTGGATCGAAATCCAGCTCGCCAATGAGTTTTTCGTTTGACACTGGTTCCTCACCCTCGTCTGATGGCGTCTGTTCGATCGACGCCGAGTGCAGGTCTGCTTGGTGCGCATCCCTGGCGGTGTTGAAGCGAATCCGGGGCACACACTGCTGGGCGGTGATGACGGCTTTTCCGGGTGTCGGCATCTGCTGCCGTCGCACTGCATTGAGTCAATCAGTGATCGGCGTCACCTTGAAGCGACATCGGTCGCGACGGACCGAGACAATTGTTGCGAAAACGCACAGCCACTTTGTCGAGATCAGCGGGTTGCAGGACGGGCTCGTGGCACCCCGAGGCGCAGGCAACAGGAGGCCAATCAGGCTATCCCCGTGCCTTTCACAGCCGGAAAGCCGCCACGATCGATCGTGGCGGCTTTCACGGCGACGCCGGGGGTGGTGCAGTAGCGCCAGGAGTGTCACTGAGCTTTCGGTAGTACTACAACAGGCGAAGCAAGGTGGCGTTAGCTTGTCCGCCGCCCTCGCACATCGTCTGCAGGCCGAACTCGATGTTGTTCTCGCGCATGTGATGGACCATGGTCGTCATCAGCCTGGCGCCACTTCCACCGAGTGGATGCCCGAGTGCGATTGCACCTCCGTTCGGGTTCAACCGTTCCTCGTCGGCCCCGATTTCCTTCACCCAGGCTAACGCGACCGAGGCAAAGGCTTCGTTGACTTCGTAGGTCCCGATATCGCCGATCTTGAGTTTGCGTCGAGCGAGCAGCTTCTCGGTCGCCGGAATCGGTCCGGTAAGCATCGGCATGGGCGGTGATCCGACGACGACAGCTGTGTCGATCGCCGCAATCGGCGTGAAGCCGAGTTCGGCGGCGGTGTCGGATCCCATGATCAGGAGAGCCGCCGACCCGTCACTGATTTGAGAAGAATTGGCCGCGGTGACCTTTCCCTCCGGAGTGAAGGCAGGCTTGAGTGTGGCGAGTGATTCGAGGGTGCCGCCGCGGCGAATACCTTCGTCGAGCGCTACAGTGTCGCCTCCGACCGGAATGGCAGCGATTTGGGATTCGAAACGTCCTGCATCGATAGCGGCTGCCGCTTTGGCGTGGGAGGTCAGTGCGAACTCGTCGAGTTGTGTTCGTGACAGTTCCCATTGTTCGGCGATCTGTTCTGCACCGATTCCTTGATTGGGAAAATCGGAGCCGAATCGCTGAGCGTACAACTGACCCAAAGGTGAATCGCCTGCGGCTGTAGAGGATCCGATTGGGATACGAGACATCGATTCGACGCCACCGGCGACAACGATGTCGTAATGCCCGGCGACTACGCTTGCTGCGGCAAAGCTGACGGCCTGCTGCGACGACCCACATTGGCGGTCGATGGTGGTGCCCGGGACGTGAATCGGCCACCCCGCAGACAATGCGGCTGTTCGAGCGATATCGAAGCTCTGTTCGCCGATTTGACTGACGCATCCCCAGATGACGTCCTCGATCAATGCAGGATCAAGGCCGGTTCGTTCGATGAGTGCGCGGAGCACGTACGCAGACAGATCGGCGGGGTGAACCGGCGACAGCCCTCCGTTTCTCTTTCCAACAGGCGAGCGGACGGCATCGACGATGACTGCTTCACGAGACATGATCTTGCTTTCTGATAAGGCGGAACATGGTGTCCGAGTTTGTGCGGGTTGCCGCTACTGGTGGCAACGGGGGTGAGAACGTACTCAGAACCACCCGGGGGGCATGTTCAGCGTTGTCCGATCGAGACTGGCGAGCAGATCGAACTGTGCTGTCGTCGTGGGGAGTTCGTAACGGAAGAAATAACGCGTCGCCTGCCGCTTTCCGTCGTAGAAATCCCCCGGTGAATCACCGGCCGCGAGGAACTGCTCGAGCCAGATCCATGCGACGACGACGTGGCCCACGGCCTCGAGGTAGACGGACGAGTTGGCAAGTGCCTGCGCTTTGTCAGGTTCGGACCGCAGAAGCGTCGTCACTTCATAGGTTCGGTCGAGGGCGGCTCTCAATTCGGTTGCCAGGTAGGCTGTTTCGCCGCCGAGGTTAAGGGCGCGGTCGATGGTCGAATCGATGGTGCGTACCAGCAGATCGAGGCCCGCACCGTCTTGCATCGTCATCTTTCGGCCGAGCAAGTCCAGACCTTGGATGCCGTGGGTACCTTCGTGGATCTGGTTGAGTCGGTTGTCGCGGTAGAACTGCTCGACGTCGTAGTCGCGGGTATAGCCGTAGCCGCCGTGCACCTGGATGGCAAGGTCGTTCGCGCGTAGGCACCATTGCGATGGCCAACTCTTCGCGATCGGGGTCAAAACGTCGAGCAGTAAGGTCTTCTCGGCCCGCTGCTCGACATTGTCGAGGGTGTCTTGTTCGTCGACGAGGTTGGAGCAGAACAAGCCGAGGGCGAGAGAGCCTTCGACGTAGGCCTTCTGCGCGAGGAGCATCCTTTTGACATCTGTGTGTTCGATGATCGATATCGGCTTGGATGCGGGGTCGCGGTTCGTTTGACTTCGTCCTTGAACACGGGTGAGGGCGTACTCGACCGATTGGCGGTAGCCGGCGTAGCCGAGAGCCGTAGCGAGGAACCCGACGCCGATTCTCGCCTCGTTCATCATGTGGAACATGTAGTTCAGCCCGCGGTTCGGTGCACCAATGAGGTAGCCGATCGCTCCGCTCGAACCTTCTGGTGCATAGCTGCCGTCCCCGAAATTCAGCAAAGCGTTCGTCGTGCCGCGGTTGCCCATCTTGTGGTTCAACCCGACGAGCGCCACATCGTTGCGTTCTCCGGCATTGCCGTCGGCGTCGAGTACGTACTTGGGAACGATGAACAGTGAGATCCCTTTGACTCCGGGGCCGCCTCCCGGGATCTTTGCGAGCACGAGATGGACGATGTTCTCACTCAGTTCGTGGTCGCCGCCCGAGATCCACATCTTCGTGCCGGTCAATCGGTAGCTACCGTCTGACTGTTCGACAGCTTTCGTCGTGATATCTGCCAGGGACGATCCTGCCTGGGGTTCGGACAGACACATCGTTCCGAAGAATCGTCCTTCCAGCATCGGCCGGACGTAGGCATCGATCTGCTCCTCGGTTGCATGCGCGACAAGAAGATTCGCGTTCGCAACTGTAAGAAACGGATATCCGGTGGTGGAGGCGTTCGATGCCTGGAACCACGCCACCGACGCCCGCATGACCGACATCGGCAGTTGCATGCCACCGAGAGACTCGTCGAACGACCCAGCGAAAAGCCCTGCCTGCGCAAATACCTCGAGAGCCTTCTTTGCCTCGGGCGTGGTGATGACCTTTCCGTCCTCACCCACCGTCGGTTCCTGGGCGTCGGCCAGCTTGTTGTGGGGTGCGAAGAACTTCGCGGCCATGTCCTCGCTGAGCTCGAGGACAGCGTCGAAGGTCTCTCGTGAGTGTTCTGCGAACCGCGGGCGTTCGGTCAGTGACTCGACATCGAGCCATTCGTAGAGCAAGAATTCGATGTCGCGTTTGGAGAGCGGTGGCGTGGTCATGAAAATCCTTTGTTCTAGATCTTTGTTCTAGATTGAAGCGCCGCCGTCGACCGGCAAGACGACGCCGGTGATGTACCCGGCTTCCTCCGAGGCCAGGAACGCTACGGCTGTCGCCATCTCGGAGGGATCCGCGAATCGGGCGATCGGGCCGGTGACTTCCGGGATCTTGTCTTCGGGGATGGAGGCCGTCATCCGTGTGGCCGCGTTGGGAGAGATCGCGTTGACGGTGACCCCGAACTTGGCCAGTTCTTTTGCTGTCGTCTTGGTGAAGCCGATGATGCCAGCCTTGGCGGTGGCGTAGTTCGCCTGGCCTCGGTTACCGCGAAGACCGGTGTAGGACGTCACGTTGACGATGCGTCCGTAGTTCTGTGCACGGAAATGGGGAACAACTGCGCGGGTGAAGCGGAAGGTGCCCCCGGCGTGAACATCGAGGACTCGCGACCAGTCGTCGTCCGTGAGCTTCCACACCACACGGTCACGGAGTATTCCTGCATTGTTGACCACGACGTCTATCCGGCCGGTGCGCTCGATGGTTTCGCTCACCACCTGTTGGACATCGTCTGTTTTGCTCACGTCGGCCTGAACTGCGATAGCTCCGACCATGTCGGCCGACCGCGCCAGTTCGTCGCCGTCGAAGTCCACCATGACAACCTCGGCACCGGAATTCTTGAAGTGTCGAGCTAGTTCCAGACCTATTCCTCTGGCGGCGCCGGTGACGAGGACGGTTCGCCCGGTGAAATCGAAGCTGATGTTGCCCATGTGCGGTCCTGTTCGTGAATTGGTTTCTTCGAGCGGTGGTTCAGTCCGCCGTCGATCAGTGTTGTTCGACCACGGAGGCGCGTTGGAGTACGGTCTCGAATATGCGGGCCGTGGCCGCATCGACCATGACGCCGTCGATAGCGACAGCGCCATCGCCGGCGGCTTCTGCTTCGCGCATCGCGGTGACGACCTTGCGTGCCTGTGCCACTTCTTCTTCAGAAGGGGAGTAGACGGCGTTGGCCAGCGTGACCTGGTTGGGGTGAATCGCCCACTTGCCGACGGCTCCAAGTTCAGCGGCCCAGTTCGCCTGTTGCAGATAAGCATCGTCGTTCTTGAAGTCGCCGAACGGACCGTCGATTGCATCGAGTCCGTTGCTGCGCGCGGCAACGATCAACTTGGTTCGGGCCGAATGCCAGATGTCGCCTGGGTACCCGGAGCTGGTGCCGATGTGCGCGGACCGCATCCCGTGGCTGGCGGCGAGGTCACCAACTCCGAGGATGAGCGCTTCGAGTCGCGGACTACTCGCTGCAATTGCGTCGACGGCGGCAAGGGCTTCGACTTCTTCGATCAGTACTTCCAAGCCGATCCCGCCGATTTTGAGACCATGCTTGTGTTCGAGCTGCGTCAGCAAAGTGTCGATGAACCAGACGTCGCGCGCGGATTTGACCTTGGGGATGATCAGTACGTCCAGGTATGCACCTGCGCCCGCGACGACTTCGGTGATGTCGTCGAGACACCATGTCGTTTGGACACCGTTGATACGAACCGCGCGGGTCTTTCGTCCCCAGTCGAGTTCCCGCAACGCGGTGACTGCTTGCTTGCGTGCTACATCTTTGACATTCGGCGCTACAGCGTCCTCGAGATCGAGGAAAACAAGGTCGGCATTGCTAGCCGCCGCTTTGGCCATCATTTTTTCGTTGGTGGCGGGGGTGGACAGTTCTGATCGGCGCGGCCGCGCCGGCCTCGGGTTGGTCATCTTAACTCCTTCGAAAAAGTATGTGCGAGAGTGATATTGAGAGGTGGTCAGGAACGCCAGTGGCTACGGCGCTTGATCAGCACTCGGCGCGTGCATTCGAAGACGATGCGCATGTTGTCGGTGGCTCCCCAGTGTTTGAAGTGCACGACACCGGCATCGTCGCGGTCTGCTGGTTCGACTGCCAGGACTTGTGTGTATGCGTAGACGGTATCGCCGTGAAAAACCCCTGATTTGAAGCGAATTCCGTCCAGACCCAGCTCGGCGAGCGCATTTTCAGCGGTATCCTGGCTTGCAAGCCCCAAGGTGAGTGAGCCTGTGATGAGACCGAATACGAGCCTGCTCTTTCCCCACGGCGAGTCCTTCATCGACGCTTCGTTCCAGTGCTCCTGCGCGGTGTTCATGACCAGTTTGGTGATCAACTGATTTTCGACCTCGTCGATGGTCGCACCACGCGCATGCTTCCACCGTTCACCGACCTCGAACGATTCGAACCATCCGGAGTCTTCGGTGACCCAGTCCTGGGGGATGGAGTGCGGTTGTGTCTGAGTCATTTCCGGTGGCTCCCGTCGATCGATTCGTGTGCCAGCCCTACGGCCGCAGTTCGGTCCGTGCAGCTCATAGCAATTCCTTGGCAGCCAGCAGGTTCTTGCGCACGAACCGCAGCACCATCTCGTCGTGTTGGTCGAATGCAGTTGTTTTCCACGTCACGATGCCGTATCCGGGCCTGCTGGCGGAGGGCCGTGAATCCACGACGATCGACTCGGTGCGGACGGTGTCGCCGGGGTAGACAGGCTTCTCGAACACGCACTCTTCGATGCCGAGGAAAGGGCCTCCGGATTCACTGAGGTCTTCCACCGACAGTCCCACGACGGTGCACAGCACCAGGAACGGATTCAACTGTGAATCTTTGTGGCCGTGTGCGCGGGCGTACTCGCTGTTCAAATACAGAGGTGACCAATGAGCGAGTGCCGTACTGAACAACACATTGTCGGCGGCGGTGATCGTGCGGCCCCAGTGGTGAGCGAAGACCTTTCCTGGCTCGAATTTCTCGAAGTAGGCACCGCGTCGACGTACTGGGAACTCTGCGAGGTTCGGCGTGCTTGAAGTGTCGGTCATGGACTTCTCCTGACGGTGGGCTTCATACCCACCATACAATGTTAGTAGTTAACTACCAACTATCATGGTGTAGGTGGAATTTACGTCGTGGCACCGACGTCCCGGAGGTCGACATCGTCGGTCCGGGGCAGGCGGAAGACGCAGTAACCCGCCAGCAAGCAGAAGACCACCAGCATGATGAGCACTGCCCTCAGTCCCAAACCGTTGGCGATGAGCAACGACGCCGCGACAGGGCCGAGTCCGCCACCGATCAGGGAAGAGAACTGATAGCTCATTCCTACGCCGGTGTAGCGAACAGCCGTGGGGAACAACTCCGAGTACAGCGCACCGATCGGCGCAAGGCAGAGTGAGTGGAACGTGTACACCAACGCGTACGCCAAGATGACGCCGGTGGTGGTGGCGCTGGTGAACAGCGGTACTAGAAGTAGCAGGTTCAAGGTGGCGAGTGTGACACCCGTAGCCAGGACGCGGCGGCGGCCGAATTTGTCGGCGAGTAGCCCCCCGATGGGAATGCCGATAAACGAGCACGCGATTCCGATGATCGATGCATTAAGTAGGAACGATCGACTCATTCCGAGTTCGGTTACACCGTAGGAGATGAAGAAGGTGCTCATGAGGGACTGAATCATGAACGGTCCGGCAAATACGCCCGCGGCGAGCGCGACACGTTTACCGTGCTGGCTGAACACGACCGTAATCGGCGGTTTGGTCGACTGTGCATTGTTTTCGACAGCCTCTACCATTACCGGACTTTCGGTGATCCGGAGCCGCATATAGATTGCCAGACCGAACAGGACGACTGTTGCAAGAAACGGCAGTCTCCAGCCCCAGGTGAGGAAATTCTCACCAGTTAGGGAAACGACGAGGGAGAATGCCGCAGATCCGAGGAGCACGCCGAATGCTGAGCCCATGGCGGTGGCACTTCCCATGAATGATCGGCGTTTCGTCGACGAGTGCTCGGTCGTCATCACCACCGCTCCGCCCCATTCGCCTCCGACCGAAAGGCCCTGCACAACACGCAGTGTCACCAGCAGAATCGGAGCAAGTGCTCCTACGCTCGCGTACGTGGGCAGCACTCCGATGAGTGTGGTGGCAACACCCATGAGGACGACTGTCGTGATAAGGGTGGTCTTGCGGCCGATCTTGTCACCGAAGTGCCCGAAGACCATCGCGCCGATCGGTCGGGCGACGTATCCTGCCGCCAGAGTGAGGAACGATAGGACCACTCCCACGGATGCTTGTGCCGGGCTGAAGAACAACGGGCCGAAAACCAACGCCGCCGCGGTCGCGTAGATGCTGAAGTCGTAATATTCGATGGCCGCGCCGATAAAGCTGGAGAACCAGACGCGCTTGGGTTGCCTTGCCGGCGGTGATGATTGTTCTACGATCTCGTTCGTGATCTCGGACATCAGGGCTCTTTCGCTGGGAGGAAATGTCGACCCGCCGCGGGAAGCGATGGCGTCGTTTCGGCGTATGAGGATCGACACGCCGGTTAGTTGTTAACTACCAACTTTTTCGGTGAGGCTGGAACCTTCGGCAGTTCAGGGTTGTGGTTGCGCCTCAGGCCGCGTAGCGGATTATCGATTCGGCGATGCACACCGCCTTCGTGGAAGAGTTCGAACGAACAGTAACTTCGACAACGGCGTCGACTGCTCCGGGCCGATCCACGATGTCAAGGATTCGCCCCTCGGCATGTAAGGCCGAATTCGAGGGCACCGCTGCAGGGAAGCGAACCCGATTGAGTCCGTAGTTGATCGATGCCGAGGCGCCGTGTACTTCGATCAGATCCGCCAAGAACGGCGCGAGCAGCGACAGTGTGAGAAAACCGTGTGCGATGGTGGTCCCGAAGGGCCCGGACGCTGCCTTGTAGGTGTCGACATGAATCCACTGACGGTCTTCGGTGACCGCGGCGAATTTGTCGATGCGGGCTTGCGATACTTCGATCGTGCGCGAAGTACCCAAGTCTGCGCCCTTTGATGCCTTGAGATGATCGACGGATGAAAAGACGGCCACCGCGTGGACTCCAATCTGTATCAACGACAGGTCCTGTTGGACGTGCCAGCTAGCAATAGGTGGTAGTGGAATGAAGATGGACCGCAGCGCGTGGAGCGCTGTTTGACCTGTAATTCGTCGGACGGCTCGCGTCTCGGCAATGTGCCCTAACATGCAACAAATCCGTGTTGGCGAGTGCTCTACGTGTCGTCCAGACGTAGTTCCAAGTGTGTGGACGGTTCGGGAGTCGCCAAAGGCGTGATCAATGAATTTCGCACTGCTTGCAGAAACAATTCTGAGGAGTTGGTCTTCCAGACGAAGTCTCGGGCTCCGGCGGCTTGCGCGTGACGTGCATCGTCTTGCCTGACTCCCAACGCCACAACATGATTGACGTCGATCCGTCGTATCAGCTCACAGCTGCTGGCGAGGTCAGGCAATCGCATGTCTACCAAGATCAGGTCGAACTGTGTCGTTCGTGCCTTGTTGAGTGCTGTTGCCACGTCGGACACTTCGACAACGGATGCGTGTGCGTGGCTTGCTTCGATAATTCGTGTGAGTGCTGAACGTGTTCTCCTGTCCGAATCGACAACCATGATCGAAGGCCCGGCAACCGGATCACATGTCACGAATTCAGCTGGCATAGCCATGAAATCCCCTGTCTCGGTGCGCTCATTTCATCCAAGCAGGTGTGATGCCAGTCACGTAGAGTCTCGGGACGCGAAACCGTCGAGTCAAATGTCTCGTCCTGCGGCGATCCTGCTGATTGACTGTTCCTCAACTTTGTTTCTGGCTAGGCTTGCAGCACTGAGTGATTGCGCTCGTACCTCTTTCGACTGTGTGTGCAACCGGTCGTCGCTGATCTGAATCGAAGGTGAAATCTCTGATGGCCCGTACTTTTCGTCCACGCCGGTCGTGCCTGGCAGTCCCAGGTAGCAATCCGAAGATGCTGACCAAAGCGCAGGGACTGGCAGTCGACGAGGTTTTCCTTGACCTCGAGGATTCCGTGGCACCGTCGGCCAAGGTCACCGCCCGCGCCAATATTCTTGCCGCTCTGCACGAAGGCGATTGGAGCGGAAAGGTTGTCGCCGTTCGAATCAACGACGCCGAAACACGTTGGGCCTATGACGATGTCATCGAGATCGTCCGAGGAGCCGGCAGCAAAATAGATTGCATCATGCTACCCAAGGTGGAAAAACTCGCGCACATTCACTGGCTCGATGTCCTCCTCGGGCAGCTCGAACGAGACCTCGACCTTCCCGAGGGCAGGATCGGCATCGAAGTGCAGATCGAGGGCCCATCGGGTCTCAGTATCGTCGATGACATCGCCGCGTCATCTGATCGAGTGGAGACACTTATCTTCGGTCCAGGAGATTTCATGGCCGCCATGCAGATCCCTACCCTGGTGATCGGCGAGAACAGCTATGCCGGACACAATCCGATCGACCCCGTTTTCATGACTCTGGCAGTGACGGCCCGCAAGTACGGATTGCAGGTAATCGATGGTCCCTACGCCGTGATCGGGGACACGGAAGGATTCGGCCGGGCAGCGGTGCATGCGGCCGCATTCGGATTCGACGGCAAATGGGTGCTTCATCCCACTCAGGTCGACGCGGCGAACTCGGTGTTCTCTCCCGCCCAGGAAGCCTATGACAAGGCCGAAACCATCCTTGAAGCCTACGACTACCATCGCTCTGCCGACGGAGGGGGACGGGGCGCGGCCATGCTCAACGGCGAAATGATCGACGAGGCAAGTCGCAAACTCGCCCTCGTCACCGCAGAAAAAGGACGGCGAGCGGGTCTGAAGCGAACAGCTGAGCTCGCTCGATGAGCGCAGATGATGGACATGCGCCCCTCACACAAGTGGCAACCGCAGCTGCCGAGCTTCAATTCGAGGACCTGCCAGAAGACGTGATCGAGGCTGCCAGCCGCAACATCCTCGACACGGTCGGTGTCGCATTGGCAGGAGCTGACGAACCTGTGACCGTAGTTGCCTGCAAAGCCTTGTCGGTGCAGGGCGCCGCCGGGACGGGCCGGTCCCGGGTCTGGGGAACAACTTCGACGGCCTCGGCCGTCGATGCGGCAACTATCAACGGCATCGCCGCGCACGCTTTGGATTTCGACGACTGGGCGCCAGGATCGGGAGTTCATCCCTCAGCTCCCATCCTGCCCGCTGTCCTCGCAGTGGCCGACGAAATTGGCAGCAGTGGCGCCGATGTGATCGCAGCGTATGTCGCCGGCTACGAGCTCCAGGAACGAATTGGGTTGGCTGTCGGGCCGAGCCACTACGAACTCGGCTTTCACACCACAGGGACAATAGGAACATTCGGTGCCGCTGCAGCTGTGGCGAATTTGCTCGGAGCCGATTCCACCCAGATGCTGACAGCTTTGCGCACGGCCGCAACGCAGGCAGCGGGACTCAAAGCGATGTTCGGTTCGATGGGTAAACCCCTGCACGCCGGCCGCGCCGCCGCCGCCGGCATTTTGGCAGCAAAGCTGGCTGTGAACGGTTTCGTAGCATCGAGTGATTCGGTCTTGGGAGAACAGGGGTTCGTCGCCACCCACACCAGGAGTGTCGATGAAACCTGGCTGCAGGCCCGATTCGGCGAGCCCTGGTTCGTTCTCAGTGCCCGGATAAAAAGCTACGCAGCATGTTTCGGGACCCATGGAGCCATCGGAGCAGCACTGCATTTACGTGCCGATCCATTCTTCGATATCGGGACGATCGAACGCATCGACCTCGACATTCCTCGGATCTGCGTCGGAGTGTGCACCATCCCGGAAGCGACCACGGTGCTGGAAGCCAAGTTCAGTGTTGCCTTCGTGGTTGCAGCGGCTCTCGTCCATGGATCTGCCGGCGTGCGGCAATTCACCCCGGCGTCCCTCTCAGATCCCGTCGTTCAGCGCTTGGCGCAACTTGTCCACCTCAATCCCAACGATTGGATGGACAAAACCAGGACGGATGTCGGTCTTTCGTGTGCAGACGGTCGTCACGTGTCGGCCTCGGCCGATGCCGGGCAACTCTGGACCGACTTGTCCGATTCGGAACGATTTCATCAGGTACGGAGCAAGTTTGACACTCTCGTCGCGCCTATCGTCACCTCGTCGGGTGCTGATCGGCTTGCCGACGTGATCTTGCACCTAGCGCAATGCCCAGACATCAGCGCTGTGACCGCTGCGCTGGTTCCGCAGCCGAGCGTATAAGGCCATGGGCCAGGCCCATATCCCGCCGCGCGTCACGAGTGACGGGATATGGGCCTTTGATGTCGAGGTCGACGCACGCGGCGATGGTAGGCGAGTTCGCAGCATGGGCCGTCGTCAGTCGACAGCCTGGCAGATCCATGGACGCGCGTATCTCTTCTACGGCTGCGGTATGATCGTTCTTCATTGGTAGACAGAGAAATTGGAGCTTTCGCGTCGACCTAGTCAGTCCGAGATACATGTAAAGCAGCGTCCGTGACGGGAGAATATCGTTCAACCAGTCGTGGCGGTCGAACCTTCGTCTCGATCCAGTTTCACACCGGTAGCGACTGATCAGAACCCCTAAACAGCGGCAATTTAGTCGATTTCGAGGCCTCACCGTGAAATTGGCTCCGCGATCTAGTGTACCGAGGGGCAAAGGGATGCAAGTCGAAACCCGTTGTTATGCATGTTCTCAAGACATCGGGGGCGTGGCCGATCAGTGTGTGATATTGCACGAGTCGTGTGTTTCGCAGTAGGTGGTAGCAGTCGATTCCGTCGGAGGGCGAAGTTCATCGCGGACTGCGCGAAGAGCCGATGCGATCACCAATCGTTGGGTAGCTACTGGCCCGAGATCGGCATTGGACGACTCCCCGGTTTTGCAGCGCTCGAACCTGGAAAGTTGGGCATCGCTGGCCGGTGAATTGCCGGCGTAACCTAAGGCAACAGCGGAACCCCACGCTCCCGGCGCGCCGCATGGGCGTCGCCAAGGGAGGGCGGGGTCTCGAGACACGAGTTACGAGCCACGAAGGGTGTTAACTCCGTCGATTCGACGGCGGGTCAACGGGGAGGACGCGGCAGTATCCGGTCGCTGATAATTTTCTGTTGAATTTGACTGGTGCCTTCGAAAATTGTGGTCAAACGTGCATCTCTCCAGTACCTTTCGATGGCGTGCTCACGTGTGTAGCCGTTCCCTCCGTGGAGCTGTAGTGCCAGGCCAGTGACTTCGACTGCCATTTCCGTCGCAAGGAGCTTCGTCATCGCGGCTTCCTGTTCGCATGCGACCCCGTTGTCCATCAATGTCGCGACATACTGATAAAAGGCGCGCGCTTGAGCAACCTTTGCGGCCATGTCGGCGACAGTGAATCGAAGGGCTTGGAAGTCGCCCAACGGGGAGCCGAATTGCACTCGTGTCTGCAGGTACTCGACTGTGTCTTCGAGAGCTCCCCGGGCGAGTCCCACAGCACGTGCAGCGGTCTGGACACGAGCAATATTCAGCCCGTTCTCCACGGCCTTGAAGCCCTTGCCTTCCGCCCCGGAGAACCCGAACGGTTCGACGAGGTCGGCACTAGTTGCGCGCACATCATCGAACGTGAGATTCCAACTGACGATCCCGTGGTATCCGATCTTGTCGATCGGTTCTCCGGTGATTCCTGCGGGAAAACTGTTGCGCGGCTTCTCCAAGACGAAAGTCCGAATCGTGCCGGGGTCATCCTCGGCCTCCTGTAACCGGCACATGACCAAAATGAAGTCGCCCTCATATGCGTTCCCGCACCACCTCTTGTGGCCATTGATGACATAGCCGTCGCCGACGCGACGAGCCACCGTCTGAATCGAGCCTAGATCCGATCCGGAGTCCGGCTCGGAGAATGCCGCCGCGCCGATCCATTCACCTCGTGCACTGCGTTTGGACGATGCGACTCGGCGGTTCGGATCGTCGAAACGCGTTCCGAGGCCCTGAGCGCGGGCAATGATCGAGGCCACGCTCATCCACGACCGTGATAATTCCTCCGAGATCATGGAGTACTCGAACACTCCCAGGCCGAGACCGCCGTATTCTTTTGGCACAGTGATCCCGAAGTAGCCTAGTTCGGCGAGTCGGTTCATCAATTCGGCTGGAATTGCCTTCTCGGTTCGGTCATGAGTATTCGCAACGGGTAGTACCTCGGTACTACTAAATGTTCGGACGGTGGACAACAGCTCAGCACGTCCGGGAGTGAACCAGGGCGGTTGCAGTTGCGGCGGTTGCACTGCAACGAGAACATCCTGACTCTGGTTTCGATTCTCTGACAACAATTTTGACTCACTTCCGATAGAGCTTCAGGATTTTTAGTGATGCGGTCACAAGGCCGGATCGGAGGCACAGAGCGACCTGTCGTCGCGGCTGACAGCCCGCGCGACGAACGCGTTCAGGTACCTCAGCGCTCGTTGTGACTCGGGGACCTTGGAGGCAAAGAAGGGAAAGATATGAATCATCTCCGGCCATACGTCGAGGTCGACGATGCCACCTGCATCCCGCAGCTTGCGTGCGAGGCGGAGCGAATCGTCGAGCAGTAGCTCGGCGGTCCCGCACTGAATCAGTATCGGCGGCAGCGAGCGTAGGTCCGCATATAACGGCGAAGCCAGGGGATTGGTGAGGTCCCCGTCTTCTCCGAGGTAGCGAACACCGTAGGAATGACTGCCTTCCGGGGTGACGATCGGATCTATGTAGGCCTTTTCGTGCACCGTTGCTCCGGTATGCGCAAGGTCGACAAGAGGGGAAATGCACACTGCCGCAGCGGGTAGCGCGATGGTGGCGTCGCGGAGCGCCACCAAGGTCGCCATGGTCATTCCGCCGCCAGCAGAGTCGCCGGCGATCACAATTCGGTCTGCCCGTATGCCCGTGTCGAGGAGCCATCGATAGGCGGTGACCGCGTCATCGAGGGCAGCGGGGAACCGGTGTTCAGGTGCCAGTCGGTAGCCCACTGACAGGACGGCCGAACGGGAACCTTCGGAGATGCGTGCGCAGAAGTCGCGATAGGCCGCGATTGACCCGATAGAGTAGCCGCCGCCGTGCAGGTACAGCACGACCCGCGAGTGATCGCATCCGGGCGCTCGTGTCCACTCGACATCGACGCCATTCGCGTTATCGGGTACGAATTCGGCGGCCGGTGGGTCGAAGAAGGACGCCGCGAACTTTTCAAAGTTTTCGCGTAGCTCGGGCACGGTCGTGGTATCAGCGCGAAACGGAGCCTGCCGTAGTCGTTCGACCAGCTCGGTGAATTCCGGACTGACCTCAAATGCCGTCATCCTACGGTTCCGTTGGTAGAGGCCGCCCGGACTTCGGTGCGCAAGGCGTCACCGTGCTCGTCAAGTTGAGGGGCTCGCACTCCCACGGTTGACGGAGTTCTACTGAACTTGATGGGTTGGCCGGCAACGATGGCCGTCTGGGTAGCGCCAGGATTTTCGATTTCGACAAGCATGTCGCGCGCCCATGCGTGAGGGTCTTCGAAGATGTCGCGGATGTCGTTGACGGGTCCGAAGGGAACCTTTCCACCCAGCTTTTCGCGGAGCTCCGCACGGGTGAGCGCACGCGTCCAGGTATCGAGTATCTGACGAATCTCGGAGCGGTGTTCAACACGGCGCCCTTCGTCTCGGAACCGAGGTGAGGTAATGAGTTCCGGCATTTCCATTATCCGACAGAGCGCTTCCCACCGCAGTTGGGTCGTGGCAGCTATCGCGATCCAACCGTCTTTGGCCTCGAGCACGTCGAACGGAGTGAGTATCGGGTGCGTGTTTCCGATGGGTTTGGGTACTTGGCCGGTATAGGAGTACTGGTACACCATTCGTTCACAAAGCGAGAGCATGGCATCGAACATCGACACGTCGATCTGTTGTCCCTCGCCGGTCTTCTGCGCCTCCCACAGTGCGGCTAGGACGCCTATCGTCAACATTGTTCCCGGGAAAATGTCACCGATGCCGGGGCCGATTTTGACTGGCTTCCCGTCCTCCGTGCCCGTGATGCTCAGGGCCCCTGCCATGGCCTGAATGGTGATGTCCATTGCGGGCCAATTGATGTAAGGGCTTTCGCCCGACCACGCTGCACCGAAACCTGTCAACGAGCCGTACACCAAGCGCGGGTTGGTTTTGCGTAGTTCCTCATACGAGATGTTCAGTCGTTCTACTACCCCTGGGCCGAAGTTTTCGACCACGACGTCGGCAGTGCGAACCAATTCCATGAGGTCCGCGTGCCCCTCCGGGGACTTGAGATCGAGAACGATGCTGCGTTTTCCGCGGTTGATGCTCTGAAAGTAGCCGCCGAGTGTTTGTTGCCCGCCGTCACTGGGCGGGTACGGTCCAACCCTGCGCGTGACCTCGCCTCCTGGGGGTTCGACTTTGATGATGTCGGCGCCTAAGTCGGCAAGAATCATGGTGCCGTACGGGCCGGCGAGCGCGGCGGTCAAGTCGATGACACGCACACCCGTAAGCGGGCCAGTCATAGCGTTCTCCTTTGTGAGCTGTCACTGTGGGCGACGGGATGCAGTCGCACAGTTTTAAACAGCTCTTTGATGAAGTGGCAGGATCGAAAGTTGCGAGCCAAAAAGTTCGTCTGGTGTGCGAACTATTCCCTCAGTTCAGTCAAGTCGTATGGCGCACCTCACAAAAGGGTCCGTGGACGCGTCTCGATCGAGACATCTGTCGTATCCACAACATCGCTGTGCTCCAGGTGGTACCCGCGCGCCAACGTCCCTGGACGGCGGTGGACTCGGGTTTGGGTGTCGGCGAAACATGGTCAGAGATGTTGAGCGGCCGGGTCGTCCTTGGAGAAAGCTTCCTGAAGGAACCGACGCCAGACAAGGTGTCGACCGCAAAGTTGCGGGGAGATCCTACGAGCAGTCGGAGTCAGGTCTTCGTCTTCAGCGGCTATTTGATCACGTCTCTTATTGGCAGTGGTCCCGGGGCAGATTTGCCCTGACCTCGCACATTGAAGTGTCGGATAGCGCATGCTTGCGGCATCAGTCTCGGGTGAACTGCAACACGCTTCTAGCTCGCTTTCGTGGAAACTGTTGTACGGCAGCATCTTACCGAGGGTTGGTGACGCTTCGTAGGTAGCTGGCGTGCCGAACTCGTCCGCATCGCGTTCGTTTGCGACGTGGAACTAGTCGGCTGCCGCAACAAGTTGGCAGTCCACCGCAACGGGATTCAATCCAGGTGTGTTCGCCGCACGGGTAGGGGAGTCTCGACTGATCGGTCAGAGGAGGTTCTTCTTGTGCTGCAAGAGATACCGACATTTGCAGAACCATAGAAGTGTGCTTGCCGGGTTCGATCAGTGTCCGATCTCGAATGCTGGGTGGTTTCGGTTTAGTGCCAGAAGGGGGCGCGTTGAAGTGCGGTGAGGGTTATGGAAGCGGTCGTCCGTTAATAGGTAATGGATGACTTCGAGTGGCGTCACGACACTTGGACCAGGCCTTCCCGTATCGCCCAGAGCGCCGCTTGGATCCGTGATGCCAACCCCAGCTTGGAAATAATGTGACTGACATGGGTTCGAGCAGTCCGCTCGCTGATGAACAGGGTGTCGGCGATTTCCTGGTTAGAGCTGCCCCGGGCAACCAAGACAAGTACTTCCCGCTCTCGTGCAGAAAGGACAACGCCATGACCGACCCGCATCGAATGCGCCAAGACTCGTGCCACAGCGGGATCCAAGTGAACTTGATCTTGCCTTGCCGAACGGATTGCCGCAGAAATCTCTGACGGATCCGAATTTTTCAGCAGATACCCCGTGGCACCTGCTTGCAAGGCGGCGTGCACGCGTTCTGTTTCGGAAAAGCTCGACAGAACCACAATCTTCAGATCCGGAAGGTCTTTGCGCAACGCAGTGATCGCCCCGACACCGTCCAGGTCAGGCATCATCAAGTCCATAAGCACGACGTCGGGAAGAGTCTGCATGGTTGCGCGAGCACGGAGTTCTGCGACGGCCTGTTTTCCGTTTTCAGCTTCACCGATGACCACGACGTCCTTCTGCGTATTCAGAAAGGCGCGCAGACCGTGTCGGACGAGGGCGTGGTCGTCAACGATGAAGACGGTGGTCTCGTTCATCCGTGTGATCCTTGTGATCTGGGTTCGGTTGCGATGACGCGGGCGGCAGGGGGCGAATAAGGAACTGTTGCGCAGACGGTGGTCCCGTGGTGGGGGTGACCTACTGGTTTTGAGTGGACAGAGAGATATCCGCCGTGCGCTTTCACCCGATCGTTCATCGACACCAATCCGAACGACTGATGATCGCTTTTGCTCTCGGTGATGCCGATTCCGTTGTCGATGACCGACAGACGGACAGCGGACTTGTCCAGCTGTCGGGTTATCTGAACTATCGCGCTGGTCGCGTGGGCATGCTTAACGACGTTGTGAATCGCTTCACTGACCACCATGAACAAATCTTCATCCAACGCTTCACCGAATTCGTAGAACTCGTCGTCACTTTCGACTGACAGGTCGATTGCTTCGCGGGCTGCGATTGCGGCGAGATGTTTCCGGATGGAGGGAATCAGCCCTTCTTCGCCCAGGGGCGCAGGCCGACGGTGCATGATCAGTGCTCGCATCTCGGCTTGCGCTCCGCACACCAACTCATGGAGCTGCTTCAGTTGTTCGACGAGTTCGAGTTTGTCGGCAGAATCGACACCGAGTTCGAGCGCTTTGGTTCGAAGCGACAAGGAGAAGAGCGCCTGAGTGACTGAATCGTGCATGTCTCTGGCCAACTTTCGCCGCTCTTCACGGGCGGCCTGGATCTCCAAACGGGCGAACATCCGTGCATTGGTCACCGCTACTGCGGCCTGATCGCCCATGGCCGCGATGAAGCGAATGTCATCTCGTCCAGGATCATGATCAATGTACCCGCCAAGGGCTCCGATCACCTTGTCTCGCGCTATCAACGGGACAACAACGTACGTATCCCAGTCAACTGTTCGGAGGATGGACTGAATCGGCGCAAATCGGGGATCAGTCAACATCTGCTCCCGCCATTTCAAGGCAACCACTACGCGGCGTTCGTTAATCGCCGTCATAGTGACCAGCGGTGCTCCGAGTTGACGGCAGGTTTCGAGTCGATGGGCGTAGTCGTCGGGAAGGCCGGCCTTACCGACGTGGTTCAACGCCCCAGTGATTTCGTCGACCAAGATAACGGCACACGTGGCCATTTCGACGGTTTCACGTACTTCAGCCGCCAGCTGGTCCAGGACGATGTCTAGCCGGGTCTCGCACGCCACTGCTGAAGCGGCTCGCGTGAATGCGGCGAGCTTACGGCGGTTCCGCACTGTGAGGTCGGCGAGCCTAAATCGCAATGCCCAACCTTTGGATTGCCCGGCGCACTTCAGGTGGCGCATTTCGAACTCCACTTCGGAGGTCCCGATCCACATGGAACCGCCGTGAGAGTGATTGCCGGACGGCGGGGCGACTTTCGCGACGAAAATTGAGCGCTGCCCTAGGATTTCGGATTCGTTGCAGCCGAGAATTGCACACCCGGCGGGGTTCACCGATAAATACCGACTGTCGGCGTCCAATACCGCCAAGCCTTCTCCGCTGAACTTTACGAGGGCGCTGTCCGGTGATGCCTCACCTGTGGTTGTCCACCTAGTAGTCATGGTTGTCTTCGTTCTTCCGGATCGCCCAGCAAGGTGAGCTGACGAGCAAGGCTGGCCAATCCGGCGGCGAAGTCGACCCGATCCTCATCGAGCATCCACCTATATGCCAGACCTCGCAGCGCATTAACTGCAAGTTCAGTGATCTCCGCCGGATCGACGCCATCACGGAGTCGTCCAGTTTGCAGTCCGTCGGCTACCTGCTGAGTGAGGCTACTGATGTAGTCGGCATGAAGATCAGCGACGAAGCCGTGCAGCGCGGGGATCGGTTTGAGGCCTTCGAACAGCAACGCGTAGAAGCCTCGCATCGACTGCGTGGAGTTGGCGGCGTCTTTTCCTATTTCTTCGATCACGGCTAAGAGCGCATCAATGCCGGTGCGGTGAGAAAGGGTTTCGGGTAGTTGGCCGTGACCGAACCTTTCGCTGAGCCGAGTGATGAGGGCTTCTACCAGGGCGGACTTACTGCCAAATCGTCGACTCACCATGCCGTGGCTGTATCCGGCACGTTTGCCGATCTCTGCCAATGTCGTCCGGTCGTAGCCGACTTCGGCGATGAGTTCGGATGTGGCTTGGAGGAGACGTCGAGTGGACAACCGTGAGCGTCTCGTCTGCTTGTTTTCCGCATGATCAAGTTCGGTCACTCCGTCGCCTTCCCCACAAGTTGGTTGCTACCTAACAACCATAGCTGTATTAGTCCCCGATCGGTCTAGGCGTCAGATATCGGCAGTCATTGACGGGAGGCTGCCACTGAGATCGCCGCAGGCGCCACACGGCACTCGACAGCAAAGTGTCCGCTATCTTCCCTGACGTACGCTCCGCGTGCTTGCGGATGCCACCGACGTGGTTGGACTTAACACGGGCCGGCCGGGCGCAGCAACGTCGCTTCGAACGCCAAACGCTAGCGGTCACTGTCGCCATCAAGCGCTGGCGGATCGGGACTCCCGTACCGGCGAGACGAGGTCAGCAGAGGCGCTACGGGAGCCTGTAAGAGGGTGGCTCTGGGTCTGCGAAAAATACTCCACGAAGGAAGGCTGAATCGCATGTAAGTGTTTGTAGTGGCCGGCCCGGGGCTGGCTGGCAGGATAGGTGTCGTCGCTACAACGCCGTGTGACTCATGAATCGCTTTGCTCTTTTTCGGATGCACTGGCCGGGGTTTGTCCACTCTGTTGTGGCGGCGACGGAAGGTCCGGTCCTGCTTCGGTGGCTTGATTAGAAGCCTGCCCGACCCCGTTGCCGCGAGGTCGTGGCCCGTTACAGGCCTGCCTCGAAGTGCTCTTTCCGGGCTGACGGGCGACAACGACGTCGCCCATCGGAAAGGACATCCGTCGCTATGCCTATCGCCCGTAGATAATTACGAGATCGTCATCGGTGTAGATACCCACGCTGCCGCCCATGCGCTGTGTGTTGTGGCCGCTGTAACCGGTGCTGTGCAGGACAAAGCAAGTTTTCCAGCAAGTCCAGCGGGTCTCGATCGGGCCCGCACGTGGATTACCGCACAGAGCAGGTCAACAAGCCGCCCTCGTCGTCATCGAAGGCATCGGCTCCTACGGAGCCGGACTCTCCGAGCGCGTTCTTGCGGCGGGACTCCCGGTAGCCGAACCCTCCGTGATGGGTTCGGCGGATCGGAGAGGAGTCGGTAAGACCGACGATCTCGACGCCGCTCGGATCGCCCGGTCGGTTCTGTCCGTCGACATCGATCGACTGCGCCGACCACGTGCGGATGGATCGCGAGTGGCGATGCGCATCTCTCGTGGTCGCTCGTGAGCAGATGACGTGCGAACGGACGCGGGCGGTCAATGCGTTGACGGCTCTGGTTCGTACCGTCGAACTTGGCGTAGATGCACGAAAATCAGTGACATACAGTCAGATAAGGGAGATCGCAACGTGGCGATCTCGGTCCGAGGACGCCACCACTGCGACGTGCCGAGCAGAGGTCGTGCGACTAGCCAAGAGGATTCGGGCGCTCGACTGAAGAGCTGATTGACAATCGAAGTCTCTCTAAGCATTGGCGGCGACCAATGCGCCAGAACTTCACTGCCGCGGTCGGGGTCGGCGCGGTGGTTTGCAGCGACTGTCCTGATCGCGTGGTCACATGCAGGTCGGGTGCGTTCGACAGGCTGCGTTCGCCTCGCTCGCCGGGACCTGCCCGGTCCCGGCTTCATCAGGTAACACGGTGCGCTACAGGCTCAATCGCGGCGGTGACCGCCGTCTGAACAGAGCACTGACCACCATCATCCGTCGTGAGGATGCGGGTTGATCCCCAAACTCGCGCCTATGTCGAACGTCGACGAACCGAAGGTCGCACAACCAAGGAGATCATGCGATCCCTCAAGCGTTACGTCACCCGGCAGCTGTTCCGGACACTCGCCACTGCACACCCAATCTTGGTGTCTTGACAGATATAGAAGCATCCCGGCGAGTCCGGAGATGATGTACCCCGAGTTTTCCGGAATTCGTTTGTTTTACTTCAGGCATTGATGCACCCGAGAGAGGTGGCGGTTTCAACCGGTCATCGCAACACGAGGTCGGTTTAGTTGGTAGTCAGTAGATCACGCAGGCGTTCGGCTGGGGTATCCCAGTCGAGCGTTTCGCGTGGCCGGCCGTTGAGTTGTTGGGCGACATGTTCGAGGTCGGCTGCGCCGTGGACGGACAGATCAATTCCTTTGGGAAAGTACTGGCGCAGTAATGGAATGGACCCCAAAAGTTGGACACCGAATCTAGGTATCCTTCTTCAGGGAGTAGTCAGATGTACTCGAAAAGCACGTTAAGCCACACCGACGCCGTGTCGGCGCTCGAACTGTTCGAGCAGGGCTACACGGCCAAGTCCGTGGCCATTTCGCTTGACCTCGCCCTGTCCAAATGTTGTATCAACGATGGCAACTACGGGGAGCAGGTGCGCTGGTGACGAGAGACCGAAGACAGTACGACTTCGAGACCAAACTCGAGATCGTGCGTCGCCACGTCAACGGAGAGTCCGGAAGGGCTCTGGCCGAAGAGTGCGACTTACCCTCGCCCACAATGGTAGCGAACTGGACTGTCATCTACCGACGCGACGGTGAGGACGGGTTACGCCCGAAGAGGCGCGGCAGGCCTCCAACCGATCGCGGGGATTCCCCTCCGAAAAGCGAGCTCGAGACACTGCGCACCGAGAACGAACGACTTCGCGCCGAAGTCGCGTACTTGGGAAAATTGCGGGCCTTGAGGTCGCAGGAACGACGCTGAAAGTTCAAGCTGTCGACGATCTCAAGGCGCAATTTCCGCTGGCACTCTTACTGGGAGATCGCGCACCTCCCCAAATCGACGTTCTATGACCATCGGAATCGACTCCGTCGCGCGGACCGCCATGCTGAGCTCAAAGGAGCCATTCGTGAAACCTTCGAAGATGCGAAGGGCGCCTACGGGCACCGACGCATCCTCGCTATCCTTCGACGGCAGGGACGGAGGGTGTCGAAGAAAACCGTGCTCACATTGATGCGCACCCTCGGACTGCAATGCCTGGTGCGTCGTCGCAAACGGTACAACTCCTTCCGAGGAGAAGTCGGCGAGGCAGCCGAGAACGTGTTGAACCGCCAGTTCGCGGCAGAGACGGCGCACACCACATGGGCAACGGACGTAACCGAGTTCAACATCGGCAGTTCCAAGGTCTACCTTTCGCCCATCCTCGATCTCCATGACAACCGAATCATCTCAGTGACGGCCGGGCCCTCTCCGAGCGTGAAGATGGTCACCGACAGCCTCCGCATGGCAATCGACACCCTCAACGCTGGCGAAAAACCACTTGTGCACTCCGACCAAGGATTTCAGTACCGTCACACCCTCTGGAGGGACACGTTGCGCGAAGCAGGGCTCACCCAGTCAATGTCCCGCAAAGGCACGTGCCTCGACAACGCGCGGATTCAACGACCCGGCCGAACGACGGTGGCGACGCCGAAAGGCGCCGCGGCTGATCTGGTTGGAAATCGGGGGCGACCACCGCCGGTGCCCATCCTCCGCGATCCCTCTCCCCGCCACACATGCGGCCACCGAGGACTTCTGGCCCACGACCCTCGTGGAGGGTTCGGAGACGCCCGTGTCGATCGGGGCGATCGCCGGAGGCTGTGTCGGTGGCAACCCCGGCCTCTCCCTGTGGAACGGGGCAGGGGCACGCGCCCGTGACTTGTTCTCAGGTGCAGGGAAATCGAACACGGATGGTGGCGGCAGGAACCAAGTCGACCCGACTGGCTGGATCGACGGCAGCGACATCGCGGGCGATGCAGAACGCCCACTCTGCGGACTACCTGTCGACCCCGATCGCCGCGATACCGGCGAATCTCGCGAACCCCTTCACCTCGACGTCGTGGAATGAGACAGGCGGAAATTCGTCGGCGAGCAGCTGAGAAGATGGACAGTCATCGGCATCTCGGCATAGGAGAATTTCGTGCAGCAGGGCGACCAAGTAAGAATCGGGACCGAAGGCGTCTCGGTGTTCACGATCGTCAGCGTCGACGAGGACGCTGACTCCGCAATCATTGAGTCCAGCGTGGATGCCCCCGGCAAGTACCCGTTTCCGGCGAAGCTGTACATTCTCGTGCCGGTTGCCTGACGGTACTGTCTGATCCAAGTAGTAGAGGATGCCGCCCGCTCACTACGTCTGCACAGTGCTGAGCGCGTCGAATACCTTGGGGTCGACCAGGGTTGAGGTGTCTCCGAGGTCGCGGCCTTCGGCGACGTCGCGCAGGAGTCGGCGCATGATCTTGCCGGATCGGGTTTTCGGCAGTTCCGGCACGATCGTGATCTGACGAGGCTTGGCGATGGGGCTGATGTCGGTGGAGACCTGAGCCTTGAGCTCGGCGATCAGAACCTCACCGGTGTTCTCGACGCCTTCGCGCAGGATGACGAACGCGACGATGCCCTGTCCGGTGGTCTCGTCCGCGGCACCGACGACGGCAGCTTCGGCGACTCCGTGATGGTTGACCAGTGCCGATTCCACTTCGGAGGTGGAGATGCGGTGACCGGAGACGTTCATGACGTCGTCGACGCGGCCGAGGACCCAGAGGGCGCCGTCGTCGTCGTACTTGGCGCCGTCACCGGCGAAGTACCAGCCTTCTTCGGCGTAGCGGGACCAGTAGGTGTCGCGGTAGCGGTCCATGTCGCCCCAGATGCCGCGGAGCATCGCCGGCCACGGCTCGTCGAGGACGAGGTAACCGTTGCCGCCGGGGCCGAGGGGCTTGGCGTCGTCGTCGACGATCTTCGCGGAGATACCGGGCAGCGGTGCCATCGCGGATCCGGGCTTGGTGGCGGTGATACCGGGCAGCGGGGAGATCATGATCGCACCGGTTTCGGTCTGCCACCAGGTGTCGACGATGGGGGCTTTGTTGCCGCCGATGACGTCGCGGAACCAGCGCCACGCTTCGGGGTTGATGGGCTCGCCCACAGATCCGAGCAAACGGATCGAGGACAGGTCGTGGGCGTCGGGGATTTCCCGGCCCCACTTCATGAACGTCCGCACGAGGGTGGGGGCGGTGTAGTAGATGGAGACGCCGTACTTCTCGATGATGTCGAAGTGGCGGTGCTCGTTCGGGGAGTTGGGGGTGCCTTCGTAGACGACCTGGGTGACACCGTTGGAGAGGGGTCCGTAGACGATGTAGGAGTGTCCGGTGACCCAGCCGATGTCGGCGGTGCACCAGTAGACGTCTTGTCCCGCTTTGTGATCGAAGACGTTGTGGTGGGTGTACGACGCCTGGGTGAGGTAGCCGCCGGAGGTGTGGATGATGCCCTTGGGCTTTCCGGTGGTGCCGGAGGTGTAGAGGATGAACAGGGGATGTTCGGCGTCGAAGGCCTGCGCTTCGTGCTCGGGCGAGGCCGCCGCGACGGTCTCGTGCCACCACAGGTCGCGGCCGTCGGTCCACTCGACGTCGATGCCGGTCCGGTTGACCACCAACACGTTCTGGACGGAGTCGGCGCCGGCGACGGATTCGTCGACCGCTGTTTTGATGGGTGCTGCGGCGCCGCGTCGCCACTGGCCGTCGACGGTGACGACGAGCTTGGCTTGGGCGTCGTCGATGCGCGAGCGTAGGGCGGTGGCGGAGAATCCGGCGAAGACGACCGAGTGGGTCAGGCCGAGGCGGGCGCAGGCGAGCATGGTGACGATCGCTTCGGGGATCATCGGCATGTAGATCGCGACGCGGTCACCGGCGACGAGGCCGAGGTCGGTGAAAGTGTTTGCGGCGCGGCTGACTTCGGCGAGGAGGTCGTTGTAGGTCAGGTCGCGGGAGTCGCCGGGTTCGCCTTCGAAGTGAATGGCGACGCGGTCGCCGTTGCCGGCGAGGACGTGGCGGTCGACGCAGTTGTAGGCGACGTTGAGTTTTCCGCCGACGAACCACTTGGCGACGGGGGCGTCGGTCCAGTCGAGGACGTCGGTCCATTTCTGGTGCCAGTGCAGGCGCTCAGCCTGATTCGCCCAGAAAGCCAGGCGATCCTTGTCGGCATCGGCGTACAGATCCGCCGTTGCGTTCGCCTGTGCTGCGAACTCGTCTGTCGGCGAGTGAGAATCGGGAAAGGGGCACATAGGATTCACTTTCGAAGGACGGGTCGAGGGGCCGCATTACTGTTCATGTCCCTCTCGGGGCATGCAGGATCAGCGCGTCGCCCCGCCAGCCTCCGCCGCACGGTGCGTGTCGAGACGCCGTTGATCGCGGAGATGTCCTCGAGTGTCCGTCCTTTGGTGCGTTCTCCGAAAACTCCGATGGTGACCGCGGCGAGGCCGGACGCCGCGGCCAAGAATACGAACACTGAGGTGAAGCCCAATTGGCCGAGGATTGCGCCGATTGCGAACATGCAGACGACTGTGGCGAGCCGTCCGACGCTACTCGGAATTCCTGTCCCCAAGGCGCGCAACTGAGTTGGGAAGATTTCAGGAATATAGGTATAAATGACCGCAGTGTTGCAGTAGAGCAACAGGCTGATAGCGACTCCGGACACAGCGAAGACCACGTTGGAATCGGTGGTGCCGAACACTACTAGCAGTACCGCCGTCAACAGATAAATGACCATGATGGCGGTACGACGTTCAACCCGTTCGATGAACAGAAACGCGAGAAGCGCTCCAGGGCAGGCTGCGACGGCGAGGATTGAGGTGTAGGTCAAGCTGCTGCCGGTGCTGAATCCGTGCTCGGTGAGAAGAATCGGCATCCATGAGTTGTAGCCGTAGAACGCAGAGGTCGCGAAGGCGAGCGTCAGAGACATGACCACCGCTCGCTTGAGATAGCCACTGCGCACCAGGTCGCGGGCGGTACCGGCTGGAACTGCCTGCGCGGTGACCGGAGCGGGAAGTTCGGCCCCTGTGATCCGAACCGACTGGCGTTCGATGGCGTCGACGATGTCTGCGCTTCGCGCGTCGACCGCTACGCCGGGATGTTGCTCGATCCATCGAACCGATTCCGGCAACAATCGTGAGGCAACCAGCGCGACGATCAACCCGCTGCCGCCGGCGACGAACACCCAGCGCCATCCATTGTCGCCCATCGGCACGACCCAGCGACTCAGCCAGGACATCAACGGGATTCCCAGCAACGCGACAGCCAACAACAGTGACTGCACCTTGCCTCGATGATTCCGTGGGAACATCTCGGCAACGTAGGCCAGTGCCGCAACTGTCACGGCGTACAGGCCCGCTCCGATGAAGAATCTGTACGCCGCGAGTTGCATGGGGCCGGTGGATGTCGCGGACAGTATCGACAGAACCGAGTAGAAAACCGTTCCCCACACCAACAAGCGTTTGCGACCGAAGCGATCAGCGAGAATTCCGCCGACCACTGCGCCGAGCGACATTCCGAGAAAGGCACTTGCGCTGATGAGCGCGACGACATCGACCGACAGCCCCCACTGCGCACGTAGCGTCGGGGCGACATAGGCAAAGGCGTTCAGGTCCGCCATCTCGAACACCAGCAGACCGGCGATGATCGCGCCCCAAATCTTATGGCGCTTCGTGAGAACCGGAATGCGGTTCAATCGTTCTGTGAGCGTGTACTCCGAGGTAGTCATTACCCGGCTCGACTTTCTGCCTGAGGAACTCGATGAAGGAGAGTTGAACTTGAAGGGATGACCCCATGGGCGATCATGTGCATGGGGTGAGCGCAGCAAGGTGTACGCACCGATCTCCGCGAAATCCGTCGAGGTTGTCGGGCCGAGGTCGCAGCCTCGGTCGGGCACGTGCTCGGGAGGCTCGCTGGGATCACTGTAGGACGAGATCAGCCGTATCTGTACAGGGGTGTAAAGTAGCTTCACTTGACATATAAGTCAAGAATTCAGCGCTTGTTGAAACCCTTCTCAGTCGTTTCTGCGTCCACTTTCAATCTTCTCGACTTCGTGTGGTTGTCGGTGGGGCAGTCTCAGCTCCCTGGATCGGAAAGTCGGCGATAGGTGCAAACCGGTGCTGGGTAATCAACCCTCAAATTGACGGTCTCTACCGTCGACGTTCGCCGCAGCGTGATCGTGGGGTTTGCCATTGCTGGTCTAGGCCAGACAGTGCACCGAACGCTGGGGCGATGAATTGCTTGGAATCCACGTTCTCAATTTTTACTGACTAGAGAGTCATCTTGCACGGCAAGTTGCTCCCGGTGATGAAACTGGAATCGTTGCTTACCAAGAACACGACAGCCTGTGAGATCTCATCAGGTTCCCTCATACGTGGAACGCTCTGGTAACGACCGAGTCATTGATTGTTTTTGCGGCGTCTACGTTCGACTCCATCGCCTGGCGCAGCATGACGGCGCCCGGTGGATGGCGTTGACGCGCACGCCGTACTTGCCGTAGTCGATTGCTGCGGTCATGGTCGGGCCGTTGATGTCGGCTTTCGTCGAGCAGTAGACGGAGAAATTCTCGTAGCCGATCAGCCCTGCGGCAGATCCGATATTGACGATCGAACCGCGATCATGTCCGGGATTACGGCCATTATTCCCAGGAAGCGCCCTTTCAGGTTGACGCCGATGATCCAGTCGAACTGCTCGGAGGTCACCTCGTGGAGCGGTGCTGGCAAACTCGACGCCCGCATTGTTCACAAGCTATATAACGGGACCGAATTTGCTCCGGGCGGACTCGGCCGCCTCGTTCCACGAGTCTTCCGCTGTCCATCGGAAGTGTCAGTCGAGGAAATTTTCGGGGTGGAGCGAGCGAGATTCGGCACGAACTCCAGATTCGAATGCGCCATCGGGTGTGCTCAATCGATTTCGGCGGGTCGACGTGACGTTTCGTGCGCTGTCGCTCGCTGTGCGAGGTCAAGTTGCCCACATCGGGCTGTGGTGTGCGAACCTGAATGCGTGGTCACTCCGTTATCGAACTCTTCGCGCCGCGCCGCAGAGCCTTCCGTCCTGCCACCGGACACAGCGGTGGCCCAACCGACAACTCCCCGCGGCCGACGCACGCGTAACGCTTTGGTGCACGCAGCACGCGAAGTATTCGAGGAACAGGGCTTTCACTCCACCAAGATCGCTGACATACCGCGGCGAGCGGCCATGGCCCACGGTACTTTCTACACGTACTTCGACTCGAAACACGCGATTTTCCGCGAGGTCGTCAATGCTGCGATGGGAGACCTGTTTCAGGCCACACGTTCGGGGTTGGGTGACGGCGGATCGCCGGTCGAACGCATCCGAGCAGCGAACACTCGATACTTCGCAGCCTACGCGCGCAACGCTGGTGTTCTCAGAGCCATCGAAGAGGCGTCGTTTCGCGATCCCTACTTCCACGACCTGCTGGCGCAGATACGTGCGGTTTTCGTGGACCGAATTACGATCGGCATCCGGCGTCTCCAAGATCAGGGGCTTGCCGACCCGAAGTTGGACGCCGAACGGGCCGCTGCGAGCTTGGGCGGTATGGCGGAACAGGCCGCGCGCCATGCCTTTCTATTCGGTGACTCGTTTGTAGAAGATCTGACCGTGGATACGCTCACACGGCTGTGGGCGCGCGGTATCGGGCTTGATCCTGATTCACACGACTGACGCTTGTTCGGCGCGATTGGTCCGCGCGCTCCACGGGCGAGTGGTCAGATATCGGGGTTCGAGTGCACGAGCGAATTCATGGCACCGAGCCAGCGGTCGGTATCGGTCGCACGGTTTATGTAGAAGCGATGCACGTCGGGGTGGGGCAGAATAAGGAATCGGTTGTCTAGAATTCCCTGATACGCCTGCTCGGCGACCTCTTCCGGGCTCAGAGTGCCTGTGCGTTCAGCGACCTCCGCGAGCGCGCCCAGTCCTCCCAGCATTTGGGTTCGCACTGCTTGTGGGCAGATAGCCTGCACCAGGATGCCGCGGTGACGATACGTCATGGACAGCCATTCGGCGAACGCGACCGCGGCGTGCTTCGATGCAGCGTAGGGCGCCGCCCCGGGCATGGTGAGCAACCCGGCGGCCGAGGCGGTGATGACAAACCGGCCGCCTCCGTTGTTGAGCCACAAGGGGACCAGCAGGCGAGCAGCTCGAACGTGTGCCATGACGTTGACATCCAGTGCCAATCGCCAGTCCTCCTCAGACGCATCTATATCGCCGACGCCAGAAACTCCGGCATTTGCGATGAATACGTCGACCTGACCGTATTCCCGAGTCGCACCGCCTAACAGTGCTGCGATCCCGTCTTCCGACGCGCAGTCGGCTGTCACTGCAATTCCACCTATCTCGAGCGCTACTGCGTGTGCGCCCGCAGCGTCGAGATCGTTGACGGTGATGTTTGCGCCGGCAGCGGCAAGTCTCACTGCCAACGCACGACCGATTCCACCTGCAGCCCCGGTGACGACGACGGATTTACCTGCCAAGGGGTTCGGCTGGGGCTCTGTGGGCATAAGGCATCTCCAAGTTTGTACGAGTTGGCTGAGTACAGACACTTCCACAGTCGACATAAGAGTCAATAATCGAACCGAGTTGCGTTGGTGCGAGACCGCGAGTGTTGCCCAGCGTGTGGACTTTGTCGAGCTTGTGGCTCCATGAGAATTTCCCGTAGATATTGACAAAGCAGTCATGTTAGTGATGCGATGTGATGGTCGTCACCGCCAAAGCTGCACAGATGCTCGGCGAGATCGGTGGCACCCGATTCACCAGCGGCCAGCGCCACGATGTGTGCGCGGCAGAACAGGAGCAACCAGCCATGACTGTGGACCATGGGACGAGACCAGCGGGCTCAGAGAACGGCGATCGAACGTCGAACAACGCAGAGACAACGGTCGACGCCGTCATCGTCGGGGCGGGGTTCGGAGGACTGCGCGCCCTGCACGAGATGCGCGGCCTCGGCCTCTCGTCGATCGTCATCGAGGCGGCCGACAACGTAGGTGGCACGTGGTTCTGGAATCGCTATCCCGGTGCCCGTACCGACAGCGAAAGCTGGGTGTACGCATTCCCGTTCCCGGAGATCCAGGACGAATGGGACTGGACCGAACGATTCCCAACGCAATCCGAGGCTCTCGGTTACTTGAACTTTGTCGCCGACCGCCTCGATATGCGTCGAAATATTCAGTTCGAGACCCGAGTCACGTCAGCCGAGTACGACGAGCAGCGCACCGAGTGGATCGTCCGCACGAATACCGGCGATACGTTCCGGTGCACGTACTTCGTCCCGGCCGCCGGTCCACTATCGGTGCCCTACAAGCCGGACTTCGCCGGCCTGGACGACTTCCGCGGGGAATGGCACGTGACCGGACGCTGGCCACACGAGGGGGTCGATTTCTCAGGCAAGAGGGTCGCAGTAATCGGCACCGGTGCCACCGGCGTGCAACTGATACCTATCGTCGCCCACACGAGCGCCGAGGTGACCGTATTCCAGCGGACGCCGAACTTTGTTCTCCCAGCCCGCAATTACACGCTCACTGCGGAGGAGCGACAGGGTATCCGCGCGAACTACGACGGAATCTGGGAAAAGAGCAGGAAGCATTTCTTCGGCTTCCCGATGGACCTCGCAGGGCGAACAATCAACGACGTGACCCCGGACGAGGCTCAGAAGATCCTGGAGTGGGGATGGGAGATCGGCGGATTCCATTTCGTCTTCGAGACGTTCGACGACATTATGGTCGATGAGAAGTCCAACGAGGTCGTCGCAAACTTCGTTCGCGACAAAATTCGATCCATCGTCAAGGACCCCCAGACCGCAGACCTGCTCTGCCCGGACGGGTACCCCTTTGCGGGCAAGCGCCCCCCGCTAGGTCATTTCTATTACGAAACTTTCAACCGCGACAACGTCAATCTCGTGGACGTCAGCGAGACTGCGATCACCGGTATCACCGAGAATGGTGTCAGAGTCGGCGACCGCGAATACGAGGTCGACATCATCGTCTTCGCCACCGGGTTCGACGCGGTGACCGGTAGCTACAAGGGTCTCGACATCAAAGGCCGAGACGGCAGGACGTTGGCCGACGCCTGGACCGACGGCCCGCGCACTCAACTCGGCATCAGCGTCGAGGGATTCCCCAATATGTTCATGATCGGTGGTCCGCAGACACCGTTCGCGAACATTCCAGTGGTCATCGACGGTGTCGCGGAGTGGATCGGTAATGCAATCCGGTTCATGCGCGACAAGGATGTCGCGACCATGGAGCCGACTGCGGCATCAGTCGAAATTTGGCGTCAAACCGTCAACGCCATCGTCGACGCGACGGTTCTGTCGCAGGGCCCGCATTCCTGGTTCCTCGGCGACAACATACCGGGCAAGCCGAGGGCAGCGCTGTTCTACTTCGGTGGAGTCGGTGCTTTTCGAGAGGCGTGCGAGCAGGTCGCGCTTGGCGGGTACGACTCGTATGTCTTCGAGCCCGCACGCCCTGTCGCCATCAACAACTAAGTCCGATTCACTGAAGGAGCCTGCATCATGGGAATAGCTCAGCCGAACGCTCTCTACGACCTCTACAGCCAGATGGGGGTCCGGATGGCCGCCGAGCCGCCGATGGATCTTCCTACCCTCAGGGACATGCTCGAAGGTGTTGCGGTTCTTGCAGCCGAGCCCGCCAATGTCACGTACGAGGACGTCGACGCCGACGGCGTCCACGCTATTTTGATCACGCCGGCGGGTGCACAGACCGATCGCGTGATCGTGTACGCACACGGAGGAGGCTGCGTCACCGGCTCGTCGGCCAGTCACCGAAAGCTCGCCGCACACCTGGCCAAAGCTGCTGGAACCCGCGCGATCGTGCCGGACTACCGATTGGCTCCTGAGAATCCGTTCCCGGCGCAGATCGAGGATCTGATCACCGTGCACCGTTGGTTGCGCGATCAGGGTTACGCGCCGGGATCGACAGCTGTCGCGGGGGACTCGGCCGGCGGCAACCTGTCCATCAGCACGGTGCTTCAGCTGCGAGAGCTCGGTGAACCGCTGCCGGCGGCGATCGTCGCGTTCTCACCGTGGCTCGACATGGAAGTTTCCGGTGAGACGATGAAGACCAACGCCGACAGTGATGCCCTGATTTCGCCCGAGGTCAGCGGGATGATGGCAGGCATGTATTTGGGCGAGACCGGACCCACTACCGCGCTGGCGAATCCGCTTTACGCCGATCTCACCGGTCTGCCGCCGCTTTTCGCGTCCGTGGGTGACGCGGAGACCTTGTTGGACAATGCGCAGCGCATCGTCGAGCAGGCTCGTGAAGCCGGCGTCGAGGCGACATTGGAGGAGCAGCCCGGGCAGCAACACGTTTACGTATTCATGGCTGGCCGATCCAAAGAAGCGGACGAGACCATTAACAACGCCGGGGAATGGTTGAAAGCCCGGCTCAGTCGCTGAGCTCGGTGACACCCACATCTGTGGGTGTCACCGCTTTCGTGGCTGACCTGGCAGCTTGATCGTCTTGATGGGTCCGCGTCACCCAGACATCCACAGCTCACATTCGAAAACTCTGAGGGATCATTATGCAATTCACATCTGAGCACGACGCGTTCCGCAAGATGGTCCGTGATGTCGTCGAACGGGACATCGCTCCCCATCTCGACGAGTGGGAGAAGGCGGGCTCCTTCCCGGCCCACGAACTGTTTCCCAAACTCGGTGACCTCGGTCTGTTGGGCCTCGAATACGACCCGGAGTACGGCGGCCAGGGCGCTGAACACTCCTTCACTGTGGTTCTGTGCGAGGAACTCTATCGCGCAGGCGCAGCGGGGGTGCCCCTTGCGATAGGAGTGCAGGCCATGATGGCGACACCCTCTCTCGCTGAGTTCGGTACTGATGACCTCAAGCGTCGATACCTTGCCCCGGCTATTGCAGGAACTCAGGTCTGCTCGGTCGCGGTGACCGAGGCGGCTGCTGGGTCCGATGTCGCCGGTATCCGAACTCGTGCTGTTCGGGACGGCAACGACTGGGTCATCAACGGAAGCAAGCTGTACATCACCAACGGAACCCAGGCCGACTGGCTGTGCCTGCTGGCCCGCACTTCTGATGAGGGCGGCTACCGCGGTATGAGTCAGATCATCGTCGAGACGAAGACCCCGGGTTTTTCCGTCTCCAAGAAGCTGGACAAACTGGGGAACCGGTCGTCCGATACAGCTGAGCTCTACTTCGAAAATGTCCGCGTACCGGTGAGCAATACAATCGGCGAGATCGGGCGTGGATTCCAACAGCAGATGGCGCAGTTCGTGATCGAGCGGATGTTCGGCGCATACGGCGTCGTGGGGGCTTGCCAATGGGCTCTGGAACGAACCCGTGAATTCGTTCGGGAGCGAAAAGCGTTCGGGAAGTCTCTTGCCGACAATCAGTACATCGCCTTTCGCCTGACGGAACTCGCCGCGAAAGTCGATGTGCTGCAGTCGCACAACTATCAGTCGGCCGACGCATACATAGCTGGCGAGGACATCATCCGACAAGCGACCGTAGCCAAGCTCATGGCGGGTCGACTCGCGCGAGAAGTTGCCGACGTCTGCCTCCAGTTCCATGGCGGCATGGGCTATATGGAGGAGACGTGGACCGCTCGTTTCCTGCGCGACAGTCGACTCCATTCCATCGGTGGGGGAGCTGACGAGGTCATGCTTCAGGTGCTCGCCCGCAGGGACGGACTGATTGCATGACGAGTGATGCGTCGAGCCCGATTCTGCTGGTGAATATGACCGATGTTCGAACCAAAATCGTATTTTTACAGACGTGAGTGGAATGATGAAGCAGGCGAACATAGTTCAGAATGAAGGCGGTACTCATGCGTCCTGATGTTTCTCAGGTAGGTCAGTTGGACATGAACCTCGCCACGCGGATGTCGGTAGGCGACCTCCTGACTCGCAGTGCCCGCCTGTTCGGGCGTCGAACGGCTGTCGCCGATTCCCACGAGGAAGTGACCTACTCCCAACTCGACAGCGCAGCCGCAGCCTTCGGCCGTGGATTGCTCGATTCCGGTGTCCGCCGCCAGGAGCCAGTAGCCTTTCTGCTCGGCAACTCCTGGCGCTTCCTGGCCAGCTTCTTCGGCTGTGCAAAGGCCGGAATCGTTGCGTTGCCGATGAATCTCATGCTCTCGACCGACGACGTCGCGTGGATCCTGCAGGACTCGGGCACCACGACGGTCGTAGTCGATTCGGCCTACGTTCCGTTGTTGGAAGCAGCGCTGTCGTCCGTGCCTGCGGTCACGAGAATCGTGCTCATCGGTGACGAAGTTCCATCCACTATCTGTGGTCGCGAGGTCGTTCGCTGGGACGACGTCGCGGCCGACCCCAGCCCTCTCGAAGTGGTCGTGGACGATCGCGACACGATGCACTGCCTCTACACCTCGGGAACAACGGCACGCCCCAAAGGCGTACTGACGAGCCATGTGTCCGTATACGTCGCGCTGATGAGCAACGCTTTACAACTCGAGCATCGCCGCGGCGACGAGTTCAGCGTCTTTCCCGTCGTACTGCCTCTGTTCCACACAACGGCGTTGGACACTCTGACGTTGCCGATTCTGCTGACCGGCGGAACTGTTCTTCTCCCAGCGGGTTTCGAGGCGGAGTCGTTCTTGGATCTGGCCGAGAGTCGCGCCGCTACACACGTCATGCTGCTGCCCACCATGTTCAGCGCGGTGCTCGACTCGCCGAGTCTGGCGACGCGAAATTTGTCGTCGGTACGTATGTGCATCTATGCCATGGCCCCGATGCCGGAAGAGCGAATCGCCCTACTTGCCGCGGCGTTCCCCAACGCGAAGATCCTGTTGGGTTCAGGCCAGACGGAGGTCGTTCCAGCCACGGTGTTCCAATTCCCATCGCACCAGAAAACGAAGTCTGCGTCGTGGGGTCCCCCGGTTGTCACGGTCGATGCCCAGATCATGGACCATTCGGGTCGGCTACTTCCTGCAGGCGAAACCGGTGAAATCGTCTACCGAGGCCCGCATGTCATGTCGGGCTACTGGAACAACTCGCCCGCGAATGCAGCGGCATTCGAGCACGGATGGTTCCACAGCGGCGACGTCGGGTATGTCGATGAAGACGGCGTGATCTGGTTCACCGATCGTGTCAAAGACATCGTCAAGACCGGCGGTGAGAACGTCTCCTCCGTCGAGGTGGAGCGTGTATTGCTGAGCTGCCACGACGTCCTCGAAGCCGCCGTGATCGGCGTCCCGGACGACCGTTGGGGCGAATCTGTCACCGGTGTCGTCGTACCGGTCGATCCCGATATGGACGCCGAGGACCTCGCCGGTCGTCTGCTGGCTCATTGCAAGCAGCACCTCGCCGGATTCCAGGTTCCGAAGCGAATCGATGTGGTGTCGGGTCTGCCGAAAACAGCTACAGGCAAGATCCAGAAAGCTGTGTTGCGCGACAGCTTCCGCATCTGATCGGGCGGAATCGGTTCAACAAGAAGCTCGTAGGTGCGCCGGGCGTCGCGTCAACCGGCGCCCGGCCTCGATGTTGAGCCGATGTTGCTCCAACGCAACCTAATACAATAGCCAGGGTGCTGGCGCGCCAGCACGACGAGAAGGTCGATTGCCATGATTGTTGCCCACAGTACGTATTCGCGTCGCCTCGCCGACGAGGACAAGAGCCTGATCACAGAGCACCTTGCGTTTATCAAGCAAGGATTCGACGAGGGAACATTCGTCGCCGCTGGCCCCCGAAAATCCTCGATCGGCGGGGTCGTCGTCGCTCGCGGGATTTCCGAAGATGACCTCCGCGCGCTGATGCAGCAAGACCCGTTCGTCCGTGCCGGCCTCGTCGGCGAGTACGAGATGATGACGTTCGCCGTTTCGATGGCGTCGGTCGATGGACTGTTGGAGAAATAAGTCGGTTCTCGACGACAGACAGAGTAATGAGAACATTCGTGTCCGACGGATCGAACGGCCTTTTTCAGCCGATGAAAATCGGTGAAATCCCCGTGGGCAATCGCGTGATCATGGCTCCTTCGACGCGGCTGCGCGCCGAGCCGGATGGCCGGCCGGGGGAAATCGTTGCGCAGTACTACGCCCAGCGCGCCAGTATGGGGCTGATCGTATCGGAGGGCACTTTTCCCACCGAGGCGTCGCGCGGCTACTTGGGGCAGCCAGGTTTGGTCGACGATGTCCATCAGGCCGCCTGGGCTCGGGTTGCGTCGGCCGTCCATGATTCCGGTGGAAAGATCGTGGTGCAGTTGATGCACGCGGGCCGTCTCACGCATCCGGGCATAACGGGAGGCCGTGAGGTACAGGCACCGAGTGCGATAGCGGCCCCTGGTACCGCGCGAACCGAGGCGGGTAAGGAACGCTTTCCTGTGCCTGCGGCACTGACAACGGGGGCGGCGGCGGGTATTGCTGATCAGTTCGCCAGGGCGGCAAAGCGGGCCGTGGCCGCGGGTTTGGACGGGGTGGAGATCCACGCGGCAAACGGATATCTGCTTCACCAATTCCTCGCGCCGAACTCCAACCAGCGCACGGACAGATATGGCGGCTCACCGCGAAATCGAGCCCGACTGGTCGAGGAGGTTATCGACGCCGTCGGATGTGCAATCGGCCCAGGCCGGGTGGGACTCCGTATCTCACCGGGGCACGACGTGCAGGGAACGCTTGAGGTGGATCCGGCCGATGTGGTGGAAACCTACGGAACGCTCGTCGATCACGTGAGTCGCGCGGGCCTGGCGTATCTGTCGATTTTGCACGATGATCCAGAAGGAAGACTGGTCCAGGGACTGCGTCACCGTTTTGCAGGACCACTCGTTCTGAACAATGGATTCACTTCGGTCACAACGCTGTCCGATGCCTGTGACATGCTTCTCTTCGCGGGTGCCGATGCAGTAGCTGTCGGTCGCGCTGCGATAGCCAACCCTGACCTCGTCGAGCGGTGGCGCTACGGATGTAAGTTGAATGTTCCACGCCCCCAGACCTTTTACGTTGGCGGTCCCGAGGGGTACGTCGACTATCCGCGTCGTTGAGTGGACGCCGAGAACGAGGCCCGCACGATCACCGTGCGGGCATTCTCATGCCTCCGTCCAAACGAACGGTCTCGCCGTTCATGTAGTCGTTTGTCAACACCTCGTGTGCCAGTCGGGCGAATTCCTGGGCGTACCCGGCACGCTTGGGATAGACCGCACTTCTCGCCAACCTGTTCTTGTAGGCGTCGCCTTGCGGCAAGGAGTCGAAGATCGGCGTATCGAACAATCCTGGCGCGATCGAGTTGACTCGAATGCCGAATTCGGCGAGATCCCGCGCCATCGGCAACGTCATTCCGACTACGCCTCCTTTGGCTGCAGCGTACGGTGTCTGTCCGACCTGCCCCTCGAAGGCTGCAATAGAGGCCGTGTGCAGGATCGACCCACGCGTCGCTCCATCGGACGTCGGTTCGGACTTCGCCATGGCCGCGGCAGCGAGTCGAGCGCAGTTGTAGGCCCCGATGAGATTGACCTGAACTTCTCTCGCGAAGAAATCGAGCGGCAACGGGTCGAAGTTGGCAGATACGGTCCGGCGCTCTTGGCCGAAGCCGGCAGCGTTGACCAATGCTCGTAGAGGGCCCATCGTCACCGCGGTCTCGACTGCGGCCGCGACGGAGCGCTCGTCCGTGACGTCAGCTCGGCAGAAGCGGCCGCCGATGTCGCCGGCCACCGCCTCCCCCCGATCGGTTTGGAGGTCGAGAATGACCACCCGAGCCCCATGGTGCGCCAGCAACCTGGCTGTTGCCTCACCAAGGCCGGAAGCGCCTCCGGTGACAATGGCGGAAGATTCGCTGAGATCCATGACGCACGCCTCTCGATCAGTCAATGTAAGGCCAACTCTACGATCAACCTGACAGAAAAATCAACTATTTTTGTCAGAGGTTGCAAGCTGACATGCGGAGAGTAGACAGATTGGATAATCCATCGCGAATATTATGACTAAACAGTCAAGTTTCAACGCGGACGAGCCCTCGGAGTACTCGCTCGACTCGTACCCCTCGGATCGGTCTAGGGCGAGGCGAATCAGGTCTGCGATGCCGACGTGCTCGCGTCGGTGGAGGGTGAGACTCCGATTGCGCGCGCCCAGAGCTTTGTCAACGTGGTGACAGCACTCTCTTCGTCGTATTCGACACCGTGCACGAACCACAGGAGCGTGAAGTTTTCGACCATCCCACCCAGAATGCTCGCTGTGAGATCTGCGTCGAGGTCAGGGTCTGCGATTCCGCGTGACTGCAAGGATCGGATACCCGCTGCGTTCCTTCTCAGGAACGGCTCGCGTATCTGAAGTTTCAAGTCTCGAAAGTACGGCTCTCTGATAGCCATTTCCTCGATGACCGCAATCAATCGAGCGTTGCGCCTGGCGACGGCCAGATAGGTTCGATTGGCTTCCAGGATTCGGCTGTAGGGATCTGACGCGACATCGACGGAAGGCCTGGAGGCAGTGAACATTTCACCGGTGATGACGGTAAAGATTTCTCCGAGAATCTCTTCTTTCGTCTTGAAGTAGTGGTAGAACACCCCGTAGGACGTACCTGCCTGGGCGGCGATGTCCGAGATGCGGGCATCTCGAAAGCCCATCTGCTCGAACGTTTCACGTGCAGCATGGATCAACGCCGAACGGGTACGTCGGCCGCGAGCTGTGGACGGCGTTTGAACCGACGACGTCGACTGCCTACGGCTGACGATGGGCGACGGTAGCGGGGGAGAGCCGATTCGACGTGCCACTGAGCTCCTTCGGTTCGCGGCCCGTGGGTGTCATAATCGGCGTCGACGGGCGGGGTGGGCCGGTGTGAATGCTGCTGTCGATCCTAGGGTGTCGATAGTCGGGGCAGGACCACAAAGAGGGGGTCGTTCAGACGATCTCGAACAATCCGGCTGCCCCCATGCCGCCACCGACGCACATCGATACAACAACGTAGCGCGCGTTCCTGCGCCTACCCTCGATGAGAGCGTGACCGACCAAACGAGCGCCGGTCATTCCATAGGGATGCCCGACGGAAATAGCGCCGCCGTCGACGTTGTACAAGTCGGGGTCGATGCCTAGTCGATCGCGGCAATACACCGCCTGAGAGGCGAAGGCTTCGTTGAGTTCCCACAACCCGATGTCGTCGACGGAAAGGCCGTGCAAATCGAGCAGTTTCGGGATGGCCAGCACAGGCCCGATTCCCATTTCATCCGGTTTGCATCCGGCGACGGCGATACCGCGGTAGACACCGAGCGGTTCGATTCCTCGTCGCTGGGCCTCGTTCGCCTCCATCAGCACCGCTGCCGACGCGCCGTCCGAGAGTTGAGAGGAATTTCCGGCGGTCACTGTCGAGGTGGATGAGATCAAGCCGTTGGGGGTTACCGGTGCCAAGGCGGACAGTCCGGCTAAGGTGGTCGATGGTCTGTTGCCCTCGTCTCCGGTCAACGTGACTCGCTTTCGCTCGACAGCGCCCGATGACTTGTCAGCCAACATTTTGACCGAATCGAGCGGAACGATCTCCGCGTCGAAGCGGCCGTGCTCCTGTGCGTACGCGGTTCGCTGTTGGGACAGCAAGGCAAACTCGTCTTGTCGATCTCTGCTGACGGAGTACCGATCGGCGACTGTCTCGGCGGTATGCACCATGGGCATATAGATGTCCGGTGTGTGTTCTTCGAGCCAGGGATCTGTCGCACGGTAGAAGTTCTGGTGTGTGTTCTGTGCGAGTGAGATCGATTCGACCCCGCCCCCGACGGTGATCGTCATTCCATCGTGGAGTATTTGTTTGGCCGCAGTCGCGATAGCCATCAGTCCCGATGAACACTGGCGGTCGAGTGTCATTCCGGGAACGGAGTCAGGTAAGCCCGCACGAAGTATCGCTTGCCGTGCAACATTGCCGCCGGTGCTGCCTTGCTGTACTGCACACCCGAGGATGACATCGTCTATTTCGCCGCCGTGGACACCGGCGCGGTCGATAGCGTGAGTCAGCACGTGAGCAGCGAGATGCTGTCCCTGAGTGTCATTGAAGGCGCCGCGGTAGGCCTTGCCGATGGGTGTCCGTGCTGTCGAGACGACTACGGCTTCTCGCATGTTCTGAGCTCGCTTCTCTGGATGTGGCTCGATCGGTGGGCGTTCAGGCGTGGTAGCTGGTCGTGCCGGATCTCCCGACCACGATTTTCGGTACGACGGCGCGGGAAGAGAGTCGAAGCAGCATGTCCACCATCTCGACGATGTCGTTGACCCGAATCATCGATTCAGGAGGTATCCGGTCGTGCACCCAATTCGCCATATCGGTGTCCACGAATGCCGGTGCAATGGCGGTTGCCGTAACTCCGTTTCCCGACTCCTCGGCGTTGAAGGTCTCGACCAACGAGATCAACGCAGCCTTGGTTGCCCCGTAGACAGCCAGGCCGGCTTCGGCGTAGAGGCCGGTGATCGACGACAGCGCAACAACTTTGCTACCCCGATCGGGATTCGAGGCTGCCGCGGCGCGCAACGACGGCAGCGCGTGCTGAAGCATGGTCAATGGGGCACGCAGATTTATATCCAGGGTCTTGTTCAATCGCCTGAGCGGATACGAGTCGATGGTTCCGGACGAACCGAACCCGGCATTTAAAATGAGGGTATCGAGCGTCCCGAAATGCTCGGTATGGGTGATAACGACGTTGCTGGCGGCCTCGGGGTCTGCCAAGTCCCCGGCGGCGGCTACCACTGCATCGGCTCCCGCCGCGCGTAATTCCCGGGCGACCGAGTCGAGGTGTTCGGGATCGCGCGCGTTGATGGTGAGCCTGTGCCCTTGTTGTGCAAGGCGAGTGGCGATTCCAAGACCGATGCCGCGTGTGGCTCCGGTGACCAAGGCTGTGCGAATCATGATGATGACCCCTTCAGTGCGTGGAGTCCAGCAGCGATGAACTCGGGAACCGACTCCCCGGCTTTGTCGAAACCGTCGCCGATGGTCGCGCCCACCAAGAAACGGTGGTGGATGCCTTCGGCAATGACGGCGAGTTTCAGGTAGGCGAGCGCCATATAAAAGTTCCAGTGTGCGAGGTCACGGCCCGAGGCCAGTGAATAGCGTTGCGCGAGATCGTCTATCGACGGCATCCGGTTACTGGTCCACGCTGCCGGCTCGCCGATGACGAGGTCGAACGACGGGTTGCGATAGACACACATCGTGGCCACATCGGACAGCGGATCCCCGAGCGTCGACAGTTCCCAATCCACTACCGCGGCCACCCGTCCGACGTCGTCGAGACCGAGGATGGTGTTGTCGATTCTGTAGTCGCCGTGCACGATCGACGCTTCGGATTGCTGCGGGATGGAGTCGGCGACCGCTGTGTGCAAACGACTCAGATCCGTGCTCTCACGTGTCTTGACCCGTTCCCATTGCTTGGCCCACAGAGCAACCTGGCGAGTGAGGTATCCGTCCGGGCGACCGAACTGGCGGAGGCCGACGGTGTCGATGTCTACCTGGTGGAGCGCCCCGAGAATTCTCACCAACTCATCAACACACTTGTCGAGATCGATATCGGAGACATCGACGAGATCTGCTGTTGTCCGAACAACGCGGCCGTCGATACGCTCTACCAGGGTGAACGGCGCGCCGAGGATGGACACGTCCTCGCACAAGACGACCGTTCCAGCGACGGGTACATCAGTGTTCTGCAGCGCCGAGGTGATTGTGTACTCGCGGGCGACGTCGTGTGCGGACGGCGTCAGCCCTGCGGTAGGTGGGCGGCGCAGTACCCACCGCGAGGCGTCGTCGGAAAGGAAGTATGTCAGATTGGATTTGCCGCCCGAGATGAGTTCGGCCCGCAAATCGCCTCGCAGTGGCACATCGGAGTCGTTCAGGTACGTGCGCAATTTATGGAGGTCGAGTCCGCGATGTTCCGTGTCGCTCAAGAGGATGCACCGACCTTCTGGGCTGCTCCGATGGCGCGCCGTGCTATTGCCCAGCGGTGCACCTCCGATGCGCCGTCGTAGATTCGGAAACCACGCACCTCTTGCGCCAGCCGTGCCAGGGGCAGATCCCCGGACACCCCGAGGCCACCGCACATTTGAATCGAGCGATCGACAATTCGGAATACTGCCTCCGCGCCGAATGTTTTCGCGATCGAGGTCTCGTCGCCTGCATGCTCGCCCTGATCGAGTGCCCAGCACGCACGAATCAGCAGAGCTCGGGTTGCCGCGATGTCGATCTCGTTGTCGGCGACCATTTGCTGAATCATGCCGAGGCCACCGAGCTTGCCGCCGAACGCTTCTCGATGGGCAACGCGTTCGACAGCGATGTCGTGAGCGCGGCGTGCGGCCCCCAGCCACCGCATCACATGGGTCATCCGGGCCGGCCCCAGCCTGACCTGGACGTAACGGAACCCCTGGTCGACCTCACCGAGAACGCCGCTGTCGGGGACGAACAGGTCATCGAAGAACACCTCGCAATGGCCACCGATCATGGATTTGTCGGGGGTTTCGATGTGGCGCCCAACGGTCAGTCCGGCTACTACGGAGGGAGTGATGAACATGGTGGCGCCGCCGCGGTCCCCGGGGACACCAGCGGTGCGCGCAAAGATGATGAAGAAGCCGGCTCCCTCAGCGCCGGTGATGAAGTACTTGTGCCCGTTGATCTTCCATCCGCCGGGCACCTTGTCTGCGCGGGTGGTCAACGCGCTCGGGTCGGAGCCAGCTCCGGGGGCCGGTTCGGTCATGGCAAATGCCGAGCGCATCTCTCCGCGAGCAAGTGGCGCGAGGAAGCGCTCTTTCTGCTCTTTGTTCGCGATGTGATCGAGCATGTGTACGTTGCCCTCGTCGGGTGCGGCAATGTTCAACGCGACCGGACCGAACAGCGAGTATCCGCCTTCCTCAAAGACCGGTGCGCGCTCGACCATGTTCAGACCGTGTCCACCGTACTCGAGGGGGACGTGTGGACCGAAGACGCCGGCGTCCCGGGCCGCGGCTTGCAGTTTTTCGCGCAGTTCGTCGCCACCCGCAGCAGCGATGTCGCCGCGGTGAAAATCCTCGACAGGCAGCACAGTGCTTCGGGTGAATTCTCGGGTCTTCTCGACCAGTGAACTGACCTCGGGTGACATCGAGAAATCGGTCATGGTTGAACCTCCATCAACGGGATGCGACTCGCTGGACCTTTGTTGCGCAGCGAGCGCGAGAACATGTATTGCACGTGCTTTGGTGACGGTCAGGTTGTGGAGTCGGCACCGGACACAGCCCAGTACGGTGGCCTTTTCTCGGAAAAGGCGAGCATGCCTTCCTGCGCCTCCGGGGAAGCGAAGTAGGACGATGTCAGACTCAGCATTCGGTCGAATTGCTCTGCTAAGGCCGCCGCCGAGGGCCGCAGCATCTCCTTGACTCCGGCAATGGCGCCTGGAGAACCGAGCCCGATTGCGTCGGTGAGCCGGCCGACCGCGATATCGAGATCGTCAGCTGCGGTGACCTCGCTGATCAGCCCGATCCGAGCCGCGTGGTGGGCATCGAAAGTCTCACCGGTCAGGAACAGTCGATGCAGGTCTGCGGATGCCACGCGCAATCGAAGTGGCACGGAGATGACGGCGGGAACCACTCCGATCCTCGTCTCGCTGAAACCGAGCGTGACGGTGTCCACGGCGACCGCGAAGTCGCATGCCGCTACGAGCCCGATGCCTCCGGCACGAGCCGGGCCTCTCAGTCGAGCGATCACCGGCTTGGGGGAGGTCAACAGCATCGTGAGCAGATCGACGAGCTCCTGCCCGGACCGCGAGGTGTCGCCGGTTCGGGTCTCCTTCAGGTCTGCGCCGGCGCAGAACACCGAACCGGTGTGTGTGAGCACCACTGCGCGGGTGGCTTCGTCGTCGATGGCCGCGCGCAGGTGGCCGAGCAGATCGGCTCGAAGTTGTGCCGAGAGTGCGTTCCGGTTGTTCGGCGAGTTCAGAGTGACGACGGAGACTCCGCCTTCGGTCGCGAGGTGTACCAGTTCAGAATTTTGCCCAGGTGCGCTCATTGCGACGCCCTCTTGTCTTCCGAGGGAGCAGCATGGGGCGCGGACGGCGGATTGTCGATGAAGACCGCGGGGATGTCGTGATGGCGCGCGCGGACGAACTCGCCGAGGCCCTTCCCTTGCGAGTCGAGATTCAGGTTCGCCGCGACCCCTCGGCCGAGTAGTCCGACGATGGTCACTCCGCACGCGCGCAGATGCGGCAATTCCCACATACGTAGCGAGCACTGCGCCGCTTCTGGGATCAGAGCACGAATCGCGTCTTCGGTCCACCAGGATCTGAGCCAGCGGTGCCCCTGATCGTCGCGGGCCCACAACCCGAGGGTGGCGTTGCCGGCTTTGTCTCCGGACCGTGCCCCTAGGACAGTGCCCAGAGGACGGCGCACGGTCGGACCGAATGCAGTCACTTCCTCTTCACCAGCAGGCGCTTCGATCGCTTCTGCTGGCGGTGCGGTGGGTGCCGGTAGAACATTGAATTGCTTGTCTCCCAGCGTTACTCGCTGGCGGAAGGTATCGGCAGGCATCAGTGTCGGCCAGAATACGGTGACTTCGCTGCCTGCCGCCGGCGGAGCGGTGAAGTACAGGCCTGGATAGCTCGCGAGCCCAGTCTCGATCGCTGCCCTGGGGAATGCGCGTACCTTCTCCGGGGAGGCGTCCGTGACCGAGATGGTGAGCAGCGCAACGGCTTCGTTCATGCTCGCCGGATCGGACTTGTCGGCTCGGAGGAGTCGGACAGTGACTTTCTCGAAGGCGTCTTCGCCGCCAGCGATGTTGGCCCACATCGCGCGTTGGGCAAGCTCCGCCTTGGCCTCGATGTTCGCGCCGGTGAGCACGAACGTCACCTCGTTGCGCCATCCACCGGAGACCAGTGCGCCCACCTTGATCGTTGCGGGAGCCGCTTCGCCGCGTACTCCCGAGATCTGTACGCGGTCCGTGTCGAGCTGGGTGAGCCGGGCGGTGTCTAGCCGGGTGATGACGTCGGGGTTGGCGTATCGCGGTCCGTCGATCTCGTAAAGCAGCTGCGCAGTCACCGTTTCCACAGTCACTGCGCCTCCTGTGCCCGGGTGTTTGGTGATGACGCAGGAGCCGTCGGCGGCAATCTCGGCGATCGGGAATCCAATGTGGGCCATTCCGTCCAACTCGGAGAAGAACGAGAAGTTTCCGCCGGTGGCCTGGGCCCCGCACTCGATGACGTGTCCCGCGGTAACGGCTCCGGCCAACGCATCCCAGTCGGTCCTCGACCAGCCGAAGTGCCACGCGGCCGGGCCTACGATGATGGCTGCGTCGGTGACTCGGCCGGTGACGACGACATCGGCTCCGGCATCGAGCGCCTCCTTGATTCCCCAGGCTCCGAGGTATGCGCTGACGACGTCGGGTTCGCGGTCGATGTCGGCGAATGATTGCCCGCTATCGAGGTGTGGTGCGTCCCAGCCATTTCTGCGGGCAAGTGCGAAGGCGTCGGTGGCGTCGTCACCGTCGACGACGGCGACCCGGACGGTTCGGCCGGCGCTTTCGGCAATGCGCGTTATCTGCTCGGCGCAGGCGTGCGGGTCGAGACCGCCGGCGTTGGAGACGATCTTGATGTTCTGGTCCAGGCAGGTGACGAGCACGTCCTCCAGTTGCCGGACGAACGTGCGTGCAAATCCGGCGCCGGGGGAGCGTTTGCGTTGCTTGACGAGAACGCCCATGGTCAATTCGGCCAGCCAGTCACCGGTGAGGACATCGATGGGCCCGCCGTCGACGATCTCGCGTGCCGCGGCGAGGCGGTCGCCGAAGAAGCCGGAGCAGTTGGCTATCCGCAGGGGACGTGATGCGTTCATGAGGGATCCACCGCCGACAGTGTCACCAGAACGGTGTGAGCCTCGACGTATTGGCCTACCTCAACGTGGATGTGTTCGACGGTTCCGTCCACTGCCGCTGCTGCTGGGTGTTCCATCTTCATCGCTTCGACCGTGACCAGTTTCTGTCCAGCGGTGACGACGTCGCCGATCTCTACGGCGATGGCAACGACTGTCCCGGGAATGTCGTTCACTGGACCCAGCGCGGTTGCCGCTCCGGAATCGGGATCAGGGAGGCGAGGAGAACGCCGCCAGCCGGACTGGCTGCTCGAATCGTTGACCCAGATCGACTCGTCGGGATGGATGACGACTGTGCAGGGGTAATCGACACCGTCGTACTGCACTCGTACCGAGTCGGACGTGAGATCGAGGAGGCGAAACTCGTGCCGTGTCCCGTCTATCTCGACTTCGAGGTCGGCGTCCCCCGACCAACCATTCTGGTGGTAACCGATCTCGATGGCAGTGTCGTCTCCGAGACGGTGCCAGGTGGCGTGCGTGAGCGTCCGGGCGGCGAGCGTTCGGAATCCGGGACGGGCATGACCCCGCATCGGATCGTGCGCGGCGCGTCTCGAGGTGGACACCGCCACCGCCGCTGCGAGGTGAACCCTCTCGGCAGTTCTGGCTGCCGGATTCAGCAGGTAGGGATGACCGTCGAGAAAGTCGGTACGGGTGGCGCCGTCGAGGAAATCCGGATCGCGGAGCAGCGATGCCAGGAAGCTGCGATTGGTCGTGACACCGTGCACGTGAGTGGCGTCTATGGCTGAGGCGAGCGCGAAGGCAGCGTCGGTTCTGTTCCCGGCGTGAGCGACGATCTTGGCGATCATCGGGTCGTAGAACGGGGAAATCTCCGCCGGAGCGACGATTCCGTCCTCGTATCGAAGACCTATGCGGTCGGGATGGGTATAACGGTGCAACTGTCCGGGGGTCGGGAGGTAGTCGTTCGCAGGGTCCTCGGCGTAGAGTCGCACTTCGATTGCGTGCCCGTCGATTCGGACATCGCTCTGCTCGAATCCCAGAGTCTCACCACGCGCCACCCGCAACTGCAGTGCGACCAAGTCCATTCCAGTTACTTCCTCGGTGACGGGATGCTCCACTTGGAGGCGGGTGTTCATCTCGAGAAAGTAGAATCCCCCCGTCTCGTCGTCGTAGAGGTACTCCACAGTGCCGGCACCGACATAGCCGAGCTCACGAACCAGCGACACTGCGGTTGAACCCATTCGTTCGCGCGCGTCGGGTCCGATGACGGGCGAGGGTGCTTCTTCGAGCACCTTCTGATGGCGACGCTGAATGGAACACTCGCGTTCACCGAGATGCACGGCGTTGCCGTGCTTGTCGCCGAAGACCTGGATCTCGATGTGTCGTGAATACCGCAGGTACTTCTCAAGGAACACGGTCGAGTTGCCGAACAGATTCGCGCCTTCGCGGCGGGACGATGCCACACTGTCGACAAGGTCCTCGGAACGTTCGATCAGGCGCATGCCCTTACCTCCGCCTCCTGCTACGGCTTTGGCCAGCAATGGATACCCCACTTCGGCTGCTGCGCTCTCCCATTCAGAGGTGTCGTCCCCGGTGATAACCGCATCGGGCAGGACTGGCACGTCCGCTTTACGCGCCCATTCCTTCGCGCGGTCCTTGAGACCCATCACCCGCATCGATTGTGCGCTCGGGCCGACGAAGTTGATGCCGGCGGCTTCGCATGCCTCGGCGAATTCGGGATTCTCCGAGAGAAACCCGTAGCCGGGGTGAACGGCGTCGGCACCGGTGCGCCGTGCAGCGTCGAGAATCTTGTCGACTTTCAGATAGGAGTCGGCGCTGCTGGACCCGCCGATTGCGACGGCGAAATCGGCGTCAGTGACGTGCGGGGATCGCGCGTCCGGATCCGAGTAGACCGCAACGGTGCGAATTCCCATAGCGCGGGCGGTGCGAATGACACGCCGTGCGATCTCGCCGCGGTTGGCGACGAGCAATGTATTGATCGGTGTGTGGTTCACGGAAGTCTCACAATCGGAACGTAGCGAACCGGGACGTCCCGGTCACCGGTGCGGAATGTACGGCGGACAGGGCGAGGCCGAGAACGGCGCGGGTATCGCGAGGATCAATGATTCCGTCGTCCCACAGTCGTCCGGTGGCGTACACAGCACCGGACTGACTCTCGATCAAGTCTTCGATCTCGCGGCGCACCCGGGCGTCGTCGGCGTCGCTGAACTCGGTGCCGGCACGCTGGGCTGCTGTCTTCTTGATGATGGACATGACTCCGCCGAGCTGTGCGCCGCCCATGACTGCGATGCGGTGGTTGGGCCAGGTGAAGACGAATCGGGGATCGTAGGCGCGGCCGGACATCGCATAGTTTCCAGCACCGTACGAAGCGCCGATCATCAAAGTCACGTGGGGGACAGTGGAATTGGAGACAGCATTGATCAGTTTCGAGCCGTCCTTGATGATCCCACCGCGTTCGGCTGCCGAGCCGACCATGAAGCCGGTGATGTTCTGGATGAAGAGCAACGGGATGTCGCGTGCGTTCGCCAGCTGAATGAAGTGCGCCCCTTTGTTCGCTTCATCAGAGAACAAAATGCCGTTGTTGGCGATGACACCTACCGGGAATCCCGCAATCGAGCCCCATCCGGTGACCAACTGAGTACCGAACAGTGGTTTGAACTCGTCGAAACGCGAGCCGTCCAACACGCGAGCAAGGATCTCTCGCACCTCCACCGATCGCTTCGAGTCCGCTGCAGCGCACGCAAGCAACTCGCTCTGATCGTGAATTGGGGGGTCGGCGGGCAGCGTGGCCCCCGGGCCGGCTTTGGTCCATTGCAGATCCGCCACGATCTGACGGCCTAAACGCAGGGCGTCGCGCTCATCCTCGGCGAGGTAGTCTGCCAACCCGGACACACGGGCGTGCATCTCGGCCCCACCGAGCGACTCATCGTCGATCTCTTCGTTGATCGCCATCTTCACCAGAGGTGGCCCGCCGAGGTAGACCGTGGCAGCTTCCTTGACGAGAACCGTGTATTGGCTCATGCCGGGCACGTAGGCACCACCGGCGGTCGAGCTTCCGAACACCAACGAGATGGTGGGAATGCCCGATGCTGTGAGACGGGTGATTTCGCGAAAGCTGCGCCCGCCGTTCACGAATATGTCTGCTTGCTTGGGTAGATCTGCTCCGCCGGATTCAACGAGCGTAATCACCGGTAGTCGGTTCCGGGCCGCGATGTCGAGTGCTCGGAGTTGTTTCGCCACCGCGTCGGGGTTGAGTGAGCCACCTTTGACCGTCGGCTGGTTGGCGATGATCATGCACTCGACTCCGCTGACAGGTCCGATGCCGGTGATGAGTCGGCCGCCGGGCTGTTCGTTCGGGTCGTGTGCCCCTGCGTAGCTGGATAGCTCGAGGAACGGGGCGTCTTCGTCGAGCAGGAGATCGACGCGCTCGCGTGCGAGCAGTTTGCCGCGGCTGCGGTGGCGCTGCACGGCCTTCTCTCCACCTGACGCAAGGACGCGATCGGTGAGAGCGGTCAGAGGTTCCAGGGCGTCCAGCATCGCGGAACGGTCGAGCAGGAACTGCTCCGACCTGATGTCGAATCGTGTGGGTATGACCGTCATTGGTGCACCTCGATGAAGTCGGGGAATAAGGTCGGCAGCTCCCGGTCAACCGGATAATTTCGGCACCCGCGCGGGCAAACAGCGAAGAACTGACCGCGGTCGGCTCGGTGAGCTACGTCCAACTATTTCCACCCAACACCAAGTTGACTCATAAATCAAGTGTCGACGACAGTTTTTAGGCTTTTGACAGGCTCATATAAAGTGAACGATCCATGCCGAGTCCTTGATATTGATCAAATAGTCAACTTTGGTCACGGCAGGGCGTCATGGGACCGAAACTTCGGCAGTAGCGCGGCGTGATGGTCGTCGACCCGCAGAAGCTGCATGATCGATGACCAGCGAGGCAACTCGGAGGAAATGATTGCGGACGAATGGCGCGAAGTGCCCTGCGTCCGAGTCCTGATGAACGGGCGGCTCGTGTGCCGACCAGCGCGCACGGTCGCAACCTGGCGCAGTTTACGGCGAGCCAGTTCGGTACTTGGAACTTCGGTCGAGACGGCTACCTTGCTCGCCCCTATCCTATTGACTGATGTGATTCGTGCTGGCCAACTTGATTTTTTTGTCGAGTGAAAGCGACGGTCATGTGAGGGGTGCTGGCGGTGCTGTCTGGCGTGGTCGCAACTCGCCTTCGCTTCCTGTCGTGCGATGCCGAAGGCTGGATCGGGATCAGGCTCTTCGTTCGTCGTGGCCACTGGGCACTCTCGGTCCGGACAGTTGTCCGCGGCTTCGTGGTCCGAGGCGGGGCGGTCCAGCGAAGGGCAGTCTAATGCTCATCCCGATAGTCGCTTGTTGATAATCGCAGTTCATGAGCTCTTCTTCTGGGGTTGCGCCGATGCGCTTGCGCGGGCCGGGCGCTAGCTGCGTCGGGTCAACCTCAGCATCCGGTCTCCGCGCCTAAGAGTGTGACGCCGTCAAGTGGTGCGAGGTGAGGGAAGCTGCCGTTCGCAATCTCGGGCGCCGTCAGGCTCTGTCGGCGGTCGCATGCTCACTCCTTGTGTCGCTCCAGCCGCTTTCCGCATGCAATTTCTCGCCTCATTCTGGGTCCAATCCATCCCGCTATTGACTAGCCAGTCAAGTAGTGGTGGAGTGTGGTGCAGATCGCATCTCGGCGAAGCGAGGATGACCTGGTAGTGAACCTCGGTTACAGGAACGCGCTCATCGCCGTCTGCACACACAGGACGAGGCCAGCCGCTTTTCTGTGCGGCGTCATCGTGGTGGGACGCGTTTGAGCGAGCTCTGTAGACCTGGCCAGCAGTGGGAGAGCTCCCGAAATGGGAGCTCTTTCGCAAACCATTTCTTCTACTCCGTCGATAGGGCGGCGACGCGGACGACGCCTCTCGCGGTCGCAACGTACATGCCCCGGCGCCTAGGACAAGACGCGAACGTACGCGATCAAATAGATACAACGGCATGGTTATGTTCGATTCGGAACTAAGACAGGGAGTTAATTATGGGACGTTTGGATGGAAAAGTTGCGTTCATAACCGGAGCTGGGCGGGGCCAGGGTCGCGCGCACGCTATCAGACTGGCCGAGGAGGGGGCTGATATCGTGGCGCTCGATTGTCCGAGTCAGGGAAATATCCCGCATCCTCTAGCCACCGAGGACGATCTGAACGAGACGGTCACGTGCGTCGAAAAGCTTGGCAGGCGGATTCTTGGCTTCGTCGGGGACGTTCGAAGCCAGTCCAGTCTGGATTCCGCTGTTGCCGCCGGCATCGCCGAATTCGGTCATATCGACGTGGTTGTCGCCAATGCTGGTGCCTGGAGCGTGGGACCATTCTGGGAAATACCCGAAGAAGAGTGGAAAGACGTAGTCGATATTGACCTCCTCGGCGTTATGAGAACGTTGAAAGCGGTTACGCCGCACATGATTGAGCGCGGGTCGGGCTCGATGATTGTTATCGCGTCGGTCAACGGAAAGGAACCGGGTGTCAACTATGCGCATTACGTCAGTTCTAAGCATGGGGCGCTCGGACTGATGAAAGCAGTGGCTCTCGAACTCGGCCCGCTCGGTATCCGCTGCAACGCTGTTTTGCCCGGTGTCGTCAGGACACCCATCCTTGATTGGCAGGGGGGCTGGGATCTGATGGCTGGTGGGCCAGGCTTGGGCACGCAGGACCATATGGAGTCCGGAGGTAAGGCTTATGCGTTGCTGAAGGGCGTTGGAATGCTGCCCCCTGAGGCGACTAGTGAGGGCGTGCTGTGGTTGGCATCCGACGAATCACGATACGTCTCCGGCCAGGAATTGGTGATCGATGGTGGTCACATGCTGTTGCCGGGTCTCAACATGGCCAACATTGCAGAAGCGGCGGCAGAGGCAGCATCCAAGGGCTGACATGCCCGTAGGCTGATGGCTGGTCCGATGCAATGCGCATAGGCCAGCATCTTGCGGTGCGCCACCTGGTAGCTGGCGAGCTTGTCGGTGACGATCACCCGCGGCACATACTCCAGACTTTTGAGTAGCCGGCGGAAGAATCGTTTGGCGGCGTTACCGTTTCGGCGCGACTCGACCAGGACGTCGAGTACGGTGTCGTGCTGGTCGACCCGCGCCACAGGTAATACAGTTTGCCGTTGATGCGGATGAAGACCTCGCCGAGGTGCCACTTGTCACCGGGCCGGGCGTGCCGTACGCGCAGCTGATCGGCGTAGGCCTGCCCGAACTTGGTACACCACCGGCAGATTGTTTGTAACTCACCACGGCACCGCGTTCGAGCATCATCTCCTCGACCTCACGGAAGCTGAGCGGGAACCGGAAGTAACCACACGCAGTGGTTGATGATCTCGACCGACTAGCGATGGCCTTTGTACGAAAGGCAGTGCGGTGCTCACGCAACATTCTCCCAGTTGCCGGGTTCAACAACGTGACAGTGCCGACCGACTAGTCGAAGCCTGTAACGGCGCTGCCAGTCTTAGTCGCGGAACCGCCGAGGAAGCCGTGCCCTTCGATCTGTGTGGCATTGGCCTTACGGCCGAAGTCGACGGTCTTGGGCATATGAATGCCCTCCCCTCCGGCATTCCGAGGCCAGTTCCCGTGTGCCCTCGGACCAATCGATCGTCGCCGGGCCATCATCGCCCTGGCGTCGGTTCATCGTGGGCAGGGGCGATGCACCAAAGCCGGGACTTCTTTTTGTGTGTGAGGCAACGCAATCAACTTGATATTAACGATGGTACGAGTTGACTATTGGGTCGAGTTTGAGATCATCCATAGTAGGAATGACTAGCGATCAGCATAGTTAACACGCCTAGTTCCCCCCCGTATGTGAGCCAAAAATATTGACTGATCTGTCAAGTTATGATTCTCTAGGTGACGATCATCACGCCATGACGGCCGGTAGAACGATGCATCCCCGCTTCGGCGGCCGGCTGGTTGTCCTCTGCGCGTCAGCAGTCAATAAAGATCCCGCAAGGGTGACATGAAGGAGTCGTACCAAAAATGCCGAATCTCGATAGCAAGATCGTCCTGGTCACAGGCGGTGCGCGCGGTATGGGCGCGTGCCATGCTCGAAACTTTGTCGACGCCGGTGCACGCGTCGTCATCGCAGACGTTCTCGATGACGAAGGGCGCTCGACAGCGTCTGAACTTGGTGAAAACGCACTTTTCGTTCATCTCGACGTGTCCTCGGAGCAATCGTGGACGGACGCGATCGAGGCGGCACGCTCGCACTTCGGATCCGTGACCTCGTTGGTCAACAATGCAGGTATCGAACTCGCCGCCCCGTTGCATGAAACACCTGTTGAGCAGTGGGACAAGGTGATCGACGTCAACCTCAAAGGTGTCTTCTTGGGCATCAAGGCAGTTATTCCCGATATGCTCAGTGCAAAGTCGGGGTCCATCGTCAATATCGGTTCAGGCGCAGGCCTGATCGGCTACGAAAACATGTCGGCCTATACCAGCACCAAAGCCGGAATCAACGGTCTCACAAAGACGGCTGCGATCGAATACGGAAAGCATGGGATCCGCGTGAACGCGTTGCACCCCGGCATTGTTCAGACGCCCATGCTCAAGGACACGATGGACTCGAACGCCGATCTCAAGCAAATCTTAAACGATTCGGTCAAGTTCCAGGCAATTGGGCGCATGGGGGAGACCAATGAGATTTCGGAGGTCATTTCTTTTCTCCTAAGTGATCGCGCCAGCTTTGTGACCGGGGTCAGTCTGCCGGTGGACGGTGGCTTGATCCTCGGTAGGGCCACGCCACTGGCATAGCTACAGGGGCTTGTAACGTTTGGACGTCCTTACGTCGACCGAGGTCATAGGAACCCAGATGTGGTTTTTACCGCAACTGGGTTCCGGCGCTTTTTGGGAAGATGATGTGACCCGAGTTTTTCGGACTTCGTTTATGCCACCTTCGGGCGTTGGTGCACCCGAGAAGGGCTCATGATGCGCCGACGTTATCCGCCCGAGATTGTGTGAATTCAGACCGCTCGGTCGGCGAGGTCGTCGCAGTAACGCCGTGGTCGTGATGCGTGACCAGTCCGTTCAGGTCACTGCTGCGGGTCTGGCCTACTCGACGACGAACTAGCTGGTCATGGTAGGTCCGATGGACCAGCCGAGGATCCGGCGGGCGTAGGCATCGATCACGAATGCCGTGTAGTACCAGCCCGACCACGAGACGTAGGCGAAGCCCGCGGCGCAGAGCCGGTCTGGTGCCAGCGTGCGGATGTTGCGCTCGGCCGGATCGGCCGGCTTTGGTGCCCGAGGTCCCTGACCTGGTCCGCTTGACCTTCCTGCAGGCCGCGCCAGCTAGCTCGAGGTCACCCTTCAGTCGCTCCACGGTGGAGGGGCGATCGGCGGCTTGGTGGCGAGGTGGGGTGGCCAGTCGGCTGAGATTGCCGTTCGCGTTTCATCGCACACCGAAGGCGCATCACTAGTTGAACAAAGTACCAATGACACGTCGGCTACGTCGCCGACTGCTGCGCGGGGAAACGATCCATCGTCGATGACCCCTCCGTGGACGAATACGCGCAATGTTCGAGGATTTCGAATCACTTCGCGCACTTGGTCGTTCATGTGGTCCCCGACGCACTGCGGGGGTCCGCGCGGCGAAGCGTTCGGGCCCGACCCTGACGATACATCCCGTCGGACATGTCGGATCCGTTTCGAGCAAGACTCGACCCCGATGCCTGCCGTGCCTATCGTGCGACGGCCGGGTCTATCTCGCTGATGGTGTTTCGGCTGCTGGATCCGAGCCTGAGCAACGCTGAAGCGCGAAGCTGGAGAGCAGCTGGTTCGAGTGGTGCCGTGGTCCACACATATCGAGAGGCAGGCGCGAAGGCGACGAGTTGGTACGGTCGTCGGTATGACTGGAAGCAAATGCCCTGGACCCGATTTTCCAGGCGTGCAGATCGAGAGCGTCGCAATCGAGGACAGCTAATCGTGCCGAGTCTCGGTGACGTGATCGAAAAGAAGCGCGCGAATCGTCATCGTGTGCGGGTTGCTTCACAAAGCGAAGCGGAAATACACCGGCCATGATTCGCCTCGCCGGTGGGAGTTGAACTAATTGTTGTGCGGTGACGGCCGGGAGTCTTCGAGGTCTTCGTCCGAGTATGAGACGCGTACACGCTCGCAGCAGCGGGCTTCGACGTGATCTGTTCGACTTGTTTCTGAACGCCCTAGGCGCGAACGTCGGTGAGGTGAGACGAGGAAGCCTAGTACGGTGGCAACGCGCTGAGGCCATTCGGCTGAGGTCGTGCGATCGCCATCACGTGGTGTTATGCGATGGGGGTAGTTGGACAACCTGGCTGGGGTAGGCGAGTCCCGCGCCGAAGCCGAGCAGCAGTGCCGTATCACCCGGCGGGCCTTGCCGGACCGGGGGAGCTCTTCCATTGTCAGAAGGATCGACGCGTCGCTGGTGTTGCCGCCTTCGGTGATATCCCGGGCTACGGCGACGGTGTCGGGCAGTCCCAGCGTCCGGATCGGTGCGTCGGTGATGCGACTGTTGGCCTGGTGCGGCACGAATGCATCCAGATCCACGGCTGCGACACCGGCCTTTTTCAGCGCGTCGCGGCACGCCTTCTTCAAAAAGGTTACCGCCCAACGGAACACGGCTTGGCCTTCATTCAGATGTAGGCTCGTTCCGTGTGACCTTCACTGGCTTCTGTTGCCTCGACCTCGGCGAAATACTGTGTGAAGTCTTTGTCCTGCTTGATCCTCGACTCGGTTCGTGTCCAGGGTTGTCGCTCACACCTGAGTGCGATGGCTCAACAGCTGCCGACCACCCCGTCGTTCGATCAATGGCTCGACGAACTGCTCGCCTTCTGGCTCTCGATCCTCTCGAAACCAGCGACTACCGACTGGGCTCGGTCATGATGGCGGCAGCGTTGGACGAATTCGATCCCACGGCCCAGTCTGCGGCCGGCCACGCATTCACCGAGTGGACGGGGTTACTCGCCGTCGGCATCGCCGAGGCCGGACTCGATAATTCGACCGCGCGCTCTATCGGGGGACTGCTCTTGTCTGTCATCGAGGGGACGATCGTCCAGAGTCGCGCACTTCAAGTCCAGCGAAACCTTCGTCGCTGCTCACCTCCAGCTCAGTGGGTTGTTGAGATGTCAACTCGCGCAGGGCTAGTCGGGGGCGTGCATTCGCCGCGTCGTGTCGCTTGTTGTTGACGTGAAAGTTCTGGGGGCAGTCGTCGAGCGCCAGGTTCGAACCGGGTATCGGTGAGCCACACCATCGGAACTGGGGACGCGGTCGGTTTCGCCACGCTGCGCGTGTCCCGGGCGCGAAGCGCTGACAGGAGTCGGAGCCATCGAGGATCTGGCAACGACGCCGCTACAGGATTCTCCACATCGCGGCATTGGGTACGACGAGGCGGACCGTTTCGTCTGCCGGAAACGTCTGGGACGGCCTTTCGAACCGTTTCAAGCAACGGTAAGTCCCATCCGAGCGTTGCAGTAAAGCCGCAAGTGCAATCACTCAATGCCGTCTGGGTATCAGGCAAGAGTGCCCCGACCCCTCTCGCGCGCCCGATCAAGTCGTAGGTGGGCGCTGTCCATCGCAGCCAGAGCGGCACGCGTGAGTCACTTTGCTGGAATCAACTACGAGCGTATCTTTGTAGGATTTGCAACTATTGGAAGCGCACGTTTTCTGCTTAAGGTGAGTGTATGAACAAAACAAGTGCCATCCGAGACCAGCCAGTACTACCCCCTCCATCCAGGAGCGGAATATGGGATTGGCAACGTCGCGCGAGCTGTAGCGGCAGAGACACGCTGGCGTTCTTCGATGCTGCGGATTCAGAAGACGCTTCACCTGAGAGGACCGCCAACGCCAAAGCCATCTGCATACCATGCCCCGTCATCAAGCCATGTCTTTCCTACGCACTCTCTGCAAACGAACCATTCGGAGTATGAGGCGGATTGACCAAACATGAACGCCGTCAATGCAAATGGTTCATCCTCCCAGCCCGCAATTCTGACCGACAATCATAGGAAGCCCTGCCTTCGCATTCACTGCGGGACTCTCCAGCTTTAGCAGTGCCACTGTCTACATGCAGTAGATCGAGAACACCGCCACACAGAACTTCGAAGGATTCGAGTTCCCACGGTGCCCGCCACCGTCCAGGGACACAGATACAGGAACGGATTCACCTATGTTCGTTATCTCCAGCACCTATACCCGGGCCGTCTCACGCGATGAGCCCGTCCGCGCCGAGCACCTCGCGTTCGTCGAACGGTGCTATCAAGAAGGACATTTCATTGCGTCCGGCCCCCGGCAACAGCTCGCCGGCGGCGTCATCATCGCACGCGGTGACGACTTGGAACGAGTACAGGCCCTAATGAGCCAAGACCCCTTCCTGCGCGACGGAGTCGTTTCAGCCTACGACTTCATCCACTTCCGAGCATCCAGAGCAGCACATGCCGACCTGATAGACCAGTAGGCAGATGGACACCGTGGCAACCGGGGTCTATCTCGCTAACGGGGTTTCGGTGGTTTTCCATCAGTAAGTTTCCGTCCGGGCCAACGATCGGCGAACGTGATCGCAAACGCGTTCAGCGCAGGCTTCCACTTCGTTATCCATCGTGCCTGGCCCCTTGCCTGCCGGGTCCAGTGAACGAGTCACCAGATAGAGGCATATTCTGTGCGGCAGCTTCGGTGGGAAGACGCCCACGAGCCTTGCCAGCACGCCGTATCGGGCATTCAGGTCTCAATAGCATTGGTAGAGCACAGCACTCGCGACGGCCTCGGTCGGGGAGTGTAGATCGGTTTGAGGTCATGTTTGAGCGCATTCCAATGCTGACGGGACGACAACCGAAACGTGTGGGGTCGACCCGAGGCGCGGTATCGGGATTGCTCCCGGTCCGTTTCCTCGGGCCGCCCGCTGAACCCGGCGTGCGATTCTCACCGCACCGGGCTCTCCGCAAATGTTGTCGGTACTGTTTTCTGGGCCTGGATCAGCCACGGGTTGGGGGTACGTGCCCGCGGTATCGGTAGCGTTTGATCGTCACCGTCGCGGGTTGAAATAACGTGATCCCGCCCGCTTCCGGCCACCATCGGCCGGAGCCATAGTAGTGGCGAATGATCCAGTACGCCTTCCGGTTCGGATGTTTCTTGCGTAGCCAACGCCAGACCCGCCACCGCAGGTGGTGGTTGAGCAGGCCGAGCGCATGGGCCGGCGCGCCGTGCCGGAAATATAACGCCCAGCAGCGAGTGATCTGTCCCAGAAGTCGGAACATATCTTCCGCGGGGCAAGATGGTGGTCTGTCTGCCGGTCGCTGTCGTGACCTTACGCCGAATGGTGTTCCTCGATTTCTTCGACGGGTAGGTGTGTAGATCAGTTTCCGGTCGCTTCCTTTCTGTCGGTGCCGCTGGATGCGGAAGCCGAGAAAATCGAAGCCCCCGTCGATCCCACCACTTGCGTCTTTTCGGGCGCCAGACGGAGCCCGACCGTCGCAAGCACGGTCTTGATCTCGCCGTAGAGATCCTCGGCTTGCTGCCGGGTGCCGAACGCCATGACCACGAAATCGTCTGCATGGAGGGCGATTCGGTAGGTCGCTGCGCCGCGGAAACAGGAACAAAGGGTGCCGCACAACCCGCGGCCGTTGTCGCGGTCTGTTCGATTCAGTGTTTTGCATCATGGGATCGTGGCCTTCGCATCCATGGCTTCAAGTTTTGAGTGAACATGCATCATGCCCGCGGCCCGACAGTGACGGATCTCAGCGTGGGGTTGGCAGCTTTTCGTCTGTACGACAACGCGATTCCGAATCTCTTGAGCCGATTCAGCACGGCTTGGTGGATGTCGTCGTTGGGGAGATCGAACTTGCTTGGAGCGTTGCTAGCGAGCTTCGGATAGGGGGTCGGCATTACGGCGAGTATCGAGACGACATCTGTGTCGGTGACTGAATCATCAGCGGCCGCCAGAAGTTGGATCAATACTCTTGCGGGGATTTCTGACTCGGCCATGTGTCGTAATGGGATTGTGGTTAGCCGGACCGAATGTCTGATGGCGTGCTCGGCGGCGGCAGTATTTGACTCTCGTATTTGTCTGGGCGCGAAAGTGTTTATGGCGGAGATAATGTGACGTTTGATGGGTTCAGGGACGAGGGCGCTTCGGAACAGTTGAGGTAGGTCGTTTTCGTCGAGCAGCTCCGGGGAGATGAAAGTGGCGAAGTTGTTGGACTTGGCGATGGCTGTTTCGAGTGTGTTCCAGTCGAGTCCGTGGAAGTGGGTGAATAGTGCGATCTCGTCTTTGACGATGTCGTGTTCGAGGAGACCTGTCAGAAGTGGGCCGGGTTCGGGTGTGATGAGGGTGGGGTCGATATGGAAATCGAGTTCCAAACTTTCGGCCAGGGCAATTCGAGTACGAGGTTCGGGGATGGTACTGCTGGAGTTGAGGATGGTGATTGCGAGTGCTTGTCTGTTGTCTTCCGGGTGTCCGGCCGCTTCTGTGATAGCAGAGGTGTGTGTCAGCAGACCGCCTAGCGCGGTGTCGATTTCGGTGAAGTGCTCTATGTATTTCTCAGTGTTGGAGAACGTGGAGGGAAAGCGGTGCTGGCGGGCGAGGATCGGCCACATCGAGGGGGGTACATCGGGCAGGGCGGTGAGGCGGTCCTCCGGTGCCGCTCGGCTGATGATCTTCTCGACGAGGTCGATGTTCTCCTGATCGCCGATGTCGGCGAGGACGGAGCTGAATGAGTCTGGGTGGTCGATGCAGTACGTGGTTTCGGTGTCGACGGCGGAGGTATAGCCGGCGAGGTCGCCGAGGCAGAACCGGTAGACATGATCATTTCGGGCCCGGATCGCATCGAGGGCAAGACTTCCGGTCTCCTGGTCGATGGCGGCATGCAGGTTCGTTGCGGTGAGATCGTAGAGGTTTTCGGCTATCACTCGGCGCCGTAGTTCGGGTGCAAGCACGGTGATGTCGAGGATTGTGACCGCGTAGTGTCGGAGGACCGACATCACCTGTGCGGCATGATCGGATTGCTCCGGATCGGTGAGACAAGGCAGGCCTGCGGCGTGCTCTCTGACGTACTGTCCGATGGTGGGGGCGCCGTCGACGACATCGCCGTAATCGATACTGTCCGAGCCTCCGGTGAGGGCTGCTGAGACCAGCAGCGCGCGGTCTTCCGCGGAGACGGGGGCTGCCCCCACCAGGTATGAGAAGACACCTGACCAGACACCGGAGAGATATGGGACGAATGCACCTCTGTGGGTGCCCTCATTGAGGTAGGTATTCAGGAATTCGCTGTCCTCGTCGTCGAGACGAATGATGTTGGGGATAATCGAATACAGCCTCTCGTCGTCGGCTTGTTCGCTGAGGTGATCGACGAGACTGATGTTGTAGGCGCTGCGATCGGTGAGGAAACTGTCGTCCGTTTCGGCAAGTAGAGCATCGATGTCGGCCGGGTCGGAAAAGGAGAAGTGCATGTCGGCGGTGCCCGTCTGAACGCTACGAACGATGAACGTCATAACGTCAGCACTGACACGGACTCCGTAGTACTGGGAGACGTAAAGCGTGAAGTTACGGTCGATGTGGCCCGATCGGATCAATTCGACAGCGAGCTTCGAACGCACTGCCTTTTCGACGAGTGTGTTGAAGGACATTTCCTGTCCGTCGATGTTGACGGTGAAATCTTCGTCGGTCATCAATTTCGCGAGCTCCCCGTGCCGCACCAGCCGCAACTTGCGTTGAATCTCAGTGCGTTCGAGCCTGAGTCGGCGCTGCCTTTGATTGATCCAATCCTGAGCTTGAAGGCTGTCGTTCAGCGCAGTGCGCAAATCTTCGACACTGAACGTGAGCTGCACCTGGCCGTAGGTGTGGGGGTTCCGGACGAGCACGTCCAACCCGGTCTCGGAGGCATTCAACTTTCGCCAGAACTCGGGTGTACCGAGCTGATCGACGGTGAACGACTGGCCGTTCACCGAGTAGCTCTCCGGATTGTATTGAGGCCCTGTATGTCGCGTGATCCTGTCTATGTAGTCGACGAGTTTGGGTCCGAGTCGGCTCGCACGTTCAGTTTCCCCGCTGCCAGCGGTCTCGTCACTGATCTCACGCTCACGTCTAGTCAGTCGGCCAACGGTCTCATTGACCGTTTTTCTGCTCAGGAGGTAGACGGTGTCGAGGTCGCTGTCTCCGCGGCTGATGCGTTCGAAATCGGAAAGGTGAATGTTCTTGTAGACGATCATCGCGAGAAGGCGATTTGCTTCCAGTCCTGGGACGCCGTTATGTGAACTCAGGAGACGGTCTGCGAAGACGACGAACTCGTTGTGGATGTTCTTGATCAGACGCATGTCGGTGATGTGTTTCGCGACGAGATCGATCAGAGCGCCGTCGATAGCCCTTCCGGGTACTGCGGTGGTGAAGATACGGCTCATGAGATCGCGCGAGTTGCGGTGAGTGATGAACGGGACTACGGGGATCACGAGATCGAAGAACTTTGTGCGGTTGGCTCGCGCTGTCTCGAGTTTCGCGGCGTCGTCGGTCTCTGGAGTACTGGCATCTTCTGCCGCGAGATCGTTGCCGATCTGTTCGAAGATGCTGTCCTTTATGGCGTAGACGAATCGAATCGAGCGCTTTTTCAGCTGAGCTGATGCGTTCAACAGGGTGTTGAGTTCGCGTAGGGCCTCAAAAATGTGGGGGTCGCCGAACCGGTCAATATCTTCGAAAATCACGATGTCGAAGGGCAGTACTTCGAAGAAGTAGACGATTTCATCAAGATGTTTGTCGAAGGACGGCTCGACGCTCGAGAGTGATATCGAGGCGCCGCCGGCGGATACTTCCGAGAGGGACCAGCGGGGGTCGAGGACTCTTTGTATGTAGGTCAGCAAGCCTGTGATCAGGAAGAATAACCCGGCGTACAGGAGCCACCTGGGTATTCGGGTAGGCGCATCTGGCCAGATCGTAGGTAAGAGGCCTGTCAATGCCAGGATCATGCCTACCGCCAGCACCAGAGCGCCGGTCGCGAAGAATTTCGCCCTTACGCGGAACTTGCCTAGTCGCCGGAAGCTCGAGTTGGGGAGCTGGGAGGGAAGTGCTTGGTAGAGGAGCTGTTTGACGATTTCTTTCTGGAGCCGGTTGGTGATGGAGGGACTTTCGATATCAGGGTCATCCGTCCCCGATGCATCGGGCGTTGGATCACCCAATGTGGATATCGACAGGTTCAGAATCTTGGAAGGGTTATTTCTTGTGGCCTCGTCGAGGATGCTTGACTTGCCGATCCCGTAATTTCCGGTGAGGGCAATGTTGTGCAGCTTTTTATTTTTCAGCGCCACCTCTAGATGCCGCAGGTAAACCCCGTGCTGCTCTGTATCGAATCCAGGTGTGAGAGGAAGCAATGCCTGAATGGCCGCTGACTGAGCGGGGTCGGTCTGGGGGTTCGCTGCGTGCATGAATAGCGAGTGTAGAGACAGACCCTCGGGAGGACTTGCAATGCGAAAAAACGTGGAATACAGCCGTGAGTAGCGGAGATGTAGGGCGTCGATGAGTTTGGGCGGGGCAGCCGGGATGGTCGTGCTCTTTGGTGTTGTCGATAGCATGGAATGCCGTTGTAGCAGTCACGCTTTTCGGAGTTCAAGGACGACGTCTTCACCGTGAACGTCGCCGCGCCGGAAGGCTTCGTTCAGGCTGAGCGCCGCGCGATCCGTAGGGCCGTGCAGCGTGCCGCTGAATGGAATGCAGAGAACGCCGGTGCGAACCTGCCGCACCGTCCGGAGAGCAAGAGCGACTACCGGGTTGTGTCGATCGGTTTGACTGTCTGAGCGAAAGGTCCGGCCCGCAGCAACCGGGCCGGACCTTTCCAGTTTGTGTGGTCCAAGAAAGCCCCTCACCGTCAGGTGAGGGGCTTTCTGGTTTCTGTGGTGGTGAATGAGGTCTGGAAGGGGCTGGGGCCGATTCGCCGGATTGATCAGCAGGTAGCCGTATCGCGCCGCTGCTCGGCTTATGGTGCGTGGGTGACGACATACGGGAGAGCTGCGCAGTGGGCCCGGTGGGGGCTTCGTGTCGTTTTGGGTGTCGTGTGTGTTCTCACGCTGGTTACCTGCGCCTTCGTGCTGTTCTCTGATCGGTTTGTGCCGTCGTGGCTTCCGTGGGGGGAGACCGTTGTGATTGTGGGGTTAATGGCGGTGTTGGCGTATGGGGAGCGGCGGGTTTCACGTTCACGTTGAGTGGGTGGTGTCCTCGGGGTGTGCTTGTTTTGTGGTTTTGACCTGCGGTGATGACACGTCCCCGGTTCGCGTTGGGTGGTGGATGTCGGTGTGGGTGGGTTCGGTGTTGGTGTTTTAGGGTTGACCTGCGGTGATGACATGTCCCTGGGGTGGTTGTTGGGGTGTGTGGGGCGCCGGCGTTTTTGGGTGCCGGCGGGGTGTTCGGGTTGGGTGGTGTGGGGAGTGGTGCCGGTTCGGGTGGGGGTGTTGTGCGGCTGCTTTTTGGCGGTTTTTGAATGTTGTTGTGTGTCAGTAGGTTTCGGTATTCGGTTGGTGTTGGGTGGATTTCGGGGGTTATGCACGGTGATGTTTTCTTTAATGTCGAATGTTGTTGTGGTGGTGAGTGTTTCGGTGTTTCGTGTTTTCGGGTTGTTTTGCGATTTGGTGGGTGGGGTGTATGATTGGGAGCATGATGATGACGAGGCAATGGACGCGAGACGGGGGCGCTTTTCGTGACCCTTCCTCTCCTCCCCAGCCTCGTTCGGGTGTCGGGTACCGGTTCAGACGTTGCGATGAATTCGGTTGGTGAGAAACAAGATTCGGAATTTAGAGGAGCGAAGCGACTCGATCGACGGCAACGGCACTCGACTCACTGCGAGCCGCGCAGCGGGTCCCTGGCGGGGAGCGCAGCGACTCGCTCCCGTCTCC
>NZ_JAAOLG010000021.1:0-89329 GCF_011602025.1 Rhodococcus sp. IC4_135 | reverse complement strand
ACTCGATGCGCTGCATCGACCTTGTACTCGGTCGTGAACGACCGACGCTTCCGCGACATGTGAACATCCTCCCAGCGGGACCGGTGATCCCGCTATCTCGGTGTCCACTACCTGGGGGGAACCTCACCGAACGCCCCGGTGACGCTCGGGTGACCGGGACCATGTGGTGCCTGCCGATGGCCGCGCGACCGTATCCCCGCCGGATGGCCCCCGTAACCCCAGTTAACTGGACCGACGCCCAGGTCACGGCTGCTAAAGTCGGGAAACTGTGACGGCTCTTGCGATACGCCCCCCGCGCATGCGGACGGTCATTGCGGTCGCCACTGTCCTGTATTTTCTCGCCTACACGATCGCCCAGTGCGGCACCTTCCTGGTGCACGGTCACGAGGGCGACGACGTTCACATCGCCTCGTCCACCACCTCACTGCCGACCGCGGAATCGGCTCCCGGTCACGCGCACATCGACAACGGATCGACACACGTGGCGCACGAGGCGCACACCGTCGTCGCCATGCCCCGATCCGACAATCCGCTCCGCCCGCTGACCGTTGCCGCGATCGTCGCGATGGCCCTGGCTGTGGTGCTGTTGGTGATATCAGCGCCGCGCACTCCGCGGGCCCCGCCGGATCTACCCATTCCCATCCGGCACGGCCGGACCCTCTTGAACGAACTCTGTATCAACAGGTGCTGATCAGCAGCCCGCAGGCCATCGAGGACTTCTCCTCATGGCCCAGCTCGTGCTGCCCTCACTCACCTACTGCACTGTCGCAGTCATATACAGGGATTACTCATCATGAACACTGCTGTTCCCTCCACCCTCGTTCCACCATCCGCCGCCGCCCACCTGCTGACCACCGCTCACCGTTGCCCGCAACCGAGCACCATGGTCGGCAACACCCCCGTTCTGTGGATCGGTGAACCGTTCGCTGACCACGGCCGCGGCTTCTGGGCGAAACTCGAAGGCAGCAATCCCGGCGGGATGAAAGACCGCCCCGCGCTGCACATGGTCGAGAAAGCGAAGGCCCGCGGCGACCTCGCTCCCGGTGCGACGATCATCGAATCCACCAGTGGAACCCTCGGCCTGGGTCTGGCCTTGGCCGGGATCACCCATCACCATCCCGTCACCCTCGTCACCGACCCCGGCCTGGAACCGATCGTGCACCGGATGCTCGCCGCCTACGGCGCCCACGTCGAATTGGTCACCACACCGCACCCCACCGGCGGCTGGCAGCAGGCCCGGCGCGAGAAGGTCCGTGAACTCCTCGATGCACATCCGGGGTCGTGGTGCCCGGACCAATACACCAACCCGGACAACGTCGAGGCGTACGAGTCACTCGCTCATGAACTCATCGCCCAGCTCGGCCACGTCGACACACTGGTTTGCTCTGTGGGCACCGGCGGACACTCCGCCGGTGTCGCCCGAGTGCTTCGTCGGTTCTGCCCCGATCTGAAACTGGTCGGCGTCGATACCGTCGGGTCGACCATTTTCGGACAACCCGCCAGCACCCGGCTCATGCGCGGATTGGGTTCGAGCATCTATCCCGACAACATCGACTACGCTGCCTTCGACGAAGTGCACTGGGTGGCCCCCCAGGAAGCCGTGTGGTCCTGCCGCACCCTGGCGTCCACCCATCACGCCAGCGGCGGCTGGAGCGTTGGTGCTGTCGCGCTGACCGCTGGCTGGATCGCCCGCACCAGCCCACCGGAGACCCGGGTTGCGGCTGTCTTCCCTGACGGCCCGCAGCGCTACTTCGACACCATCTACAACGACGATTACTGCGCCGAGCACGGTTTATCGGACGTGAACCCTCCTGCCGAGCCGGCGACCATCGCCCACCCCACCGACCAGATCGTGAAGTCCTGGACCCGGTGCGCCACCGTGGTCGATCCCACAGAGAGCGTTTCATGAAGAACCTTCTGACCCAGTTCCGCAGCTTCGACCGGCCCGCTCAGGTGTTGATGGTCAACCAGTTCTCCATCAACGTAGGTTTCTACATGCTGATGCCATATCTGGCTGGCTACCTGGCCGGCCCATTGGGCCTGGCGGCGTGGGCTGTTGGTCTGGTTCTGGGCATGCGGAACTTCTCCCAACAGGGGATGTTCCTGCTCGGGGGCACGCTCGCGGACCGCCTCGGCTACAAGCCCCTGATCGTCGCCGGCTGCCTGCTGCGGGTCGCCGGATTCGTGCTGCTCGCGGCGGTGGAATCGCTGCCGGCGATTCTGCTCGCGTCGGCCGCCACCGGGTTCGCCGGTGCGCTGTTCAATCCGGCGGTGCGGGCATATCTGGCCGCCGACGCGGGGCCACGGCGGGTCGAGGCGTTTGCGGTGTTCAACGTGTTCTATCAGGCCGGGATTCTGCTGGGTCCATTGATCGGTCTCGCTCTGACCACCCTCGATTTCCGGGTCACCTCGCTGGTAGCGGCCGCGGTCTTCGCCGTGCTGACAATCGTGCAGATCTGGGCGTTACCTGCGCACAGGGTGGAGGCGACCGCAGCCAAGACATCGGTCCTCGAGGACTGGCGACTTGTGATCACGAATCGGCCCTTCGTGCTGTTCGCGCTGGCGATGATCGGATCCTATGTCCTCTCGTTCCAAATCTATCTGGCGCTGCCGCTGCAGGCGGCGGTTGTGGTCGGCGACGACCGCTCCGATACCGCCTTGGTTACCTCGCTGTTCGTGGTCTCGGGAGTGGTGGCGATCGCCGGACAGTTACGGATCACGTCCTGGTTCTCCCGAAGGTGGGGTTCCGGACGAAGCCTGGTCGTCGGTATGACGATCATGGCGATGGCATTCCTGCCCCTGATCGTGCTGCCCAGTCCAGACACTTTGGGTGGATGGGCTGCTGCCAGCGCCTTGGTGCTCACCGCTGCGTTGTTGGCGGTCGGCACCGCCGCCGTGTTTCCATTCGAGATGGATACGGTGGTCGCACTCTCGGGCGGCAAGCTCGTGGCGACCCATTACGGCTTCTACAACACCGTTATCGGGATAGGCATCCTGCTCGGCAATTTAGGTACCGGCGCTGTTTTCGGGTTCCTCAGTGAAGCAGGTCTGGGCGCGCTGATCTGGGTGGCGCTATCTGTTGTCGGGGCGGTGTGTGTGACCGCCCTGTATCTGCTCGACCGGTCCGCCCGGCTCTCCCCTCCGCCGCTCAAGACCACTGTGACCGAAACCGATGAGGTAGCGGCCCCCAGCTAGTCCCCGGTGGCTTCGACGTAGTGAGGCCGCAATCCCGCCCAATTACGCAGTTTTGAGCGGGTGGGGTTCTGGCAAGCACCGGTTACTCTGCGCTCGACCAGGAGTTGTGCATGATCAAACGAGTTCTCTGTCCCATCCGACTGTCCCCGAGATATCGACAAGTGTGGCGCAAGGTCGTTGATGCCCGGGCCTTCGACGACGAGATGCGCTGTCTGAAATCTGGCTGCCGCGCGAGGGTCTGCCCCCACGCTGAACTGAGTAACGTCCTCCCGACCGAATCGACCAGCTGTCGGCGTGGTGTCGCACTGCGCAACGACAAGGGTGGGAGGCAGAGGCCACCAGTGCGCCATCGCTTCCACACCCCGTTCGCCCCAGCGAGGGGCTTCTCGCCCCACAAACCGGCACGGTGTCTCCGCCCCAGATATGGATGGAATTCGGCTGGGCGTCTACCGTCCAATCGTCGTGGAAGATACTGTGCAGCGCGATGATTGCCTCAACGCAAAGACGAATGCGCGTTCCTCTGCCAGATCCCCGCGCCGCGGTACCCGGCGAAGACCTATGATCCTGCGCGATCCACGATTCCTCGTTACCGTGGGGGCGCTGGCAGTGCTGGCAGTGGCCGCCGCCCTCGCCCCCCGCCCGTCGATCTCCATGGTGCGGGACTGGGCGGAGTCGGTGGGTCCAGGGTTCGTATTGGTGTTCTTTCTGGTCCAGTCGGTGCTGACAATCGCTCCGGTGCCGCGAACGGTGTTCACCGTCAGTGCCGGGCTGTTGTTCGGTCCCACCGGCGGAGTCGCCGTCGCGATCGGCGCCACGACTGTCAGCGCTGTGCTGGCGTTTCTGCTGGTGCGGGCGCTTGGTCGCACGGTGGTACAAGCGCGGATGACGCACCCCGCGGTGAAGGCCATCGATGCCCGACTGGCCAAACGAGGGTGGCTCGCAGTCGGGTCCCTGCGGCTCATCGCCCCGGCACCGTTCGCCCTGGTCAACTATTGCTCCGCACTCTCGGCGGTGCGCTTACTGCCCTACACCGCGGCAACGGTGGTGGGGATTCTGCCTGGCACTGTCGCAGCAGTGTTGCTCGGTGACGCATTGTCCGGGGAGGCGAACCCTGTCCTGATGGTCGTGACGTTGATAGGCATAGCGGTCGGGCTTGCGGGATTGCTGGTAGACGCCCGCCTGCCCGTATCGCGGGCCAGGCACTCCCAGGAGTCGGTCGAAACAGAGCCACGCGAGCGGCAAATCCGTTACGCCCAGTCGCTGCCGCGTTCGACTTCGGAACCGGATTGCGAGGCACCTCCACGCCGGTGCATCACACGCCAGTGAGCGCGTCACCGGCGGGAGTTCTTTTTGCCAGGAAGATTTGCGGCGATCGCCGCAATCAAGGTCAGGTATATGAATCCGACGGCGAGAAGGACAGCCATCGGCACCCTGCCGCAGTCCAGCAGTAGGTGATCAGGATCGCGGTCGTCCTGCTCGGGGCCGCGGCCCCATGCCGGATGTCCTCACCGATGTCGCATGCGACTTGAGGGACCGGCACTGGCACGACCGTGCGCCGGGTGACTACGCCAGATCGACCGCAAACCAACCCACGACCTGGGGTGCCCCATCAGGGTCGCGAGACCATCCCCGATCTGCCAGCGCTCGACGCGAACGCAGCATGCACACGGGATCACCAAAGGGTGCACAGCCCTCTCGCGGAACATTACTTTTTGCTGCCGGGAGCCTTTGCGCCCGACTTGAATCCGAGTCCGCCGGCCTTGGCGACCGGTGGAGCCTTCGGGGCTTCCGCCTCGGCAGCCGGAGCCTCTGACGGTGCAGCTGCCTGTGCAGCGGCGGGTGCAGCCGGAGCAGCGGCAGGTGCTTCAGCAGCAGGTGCAGCCTTCGCGCCGGGTGCCTTGGCGGCGCCCTTCATCTGCAGTCCCTTGCCGCCGGGTGCCTTGGCTCCGCCCTTCATCTGCAGTCCCTTGCCGCCGGGAGCCTTGGCTCCGCCCGCCAAGCCGAGGCCCTTCGGCTTGGCCGCAGGTGCGGCGGGTGCTGTGGCTTCGGCAGCGGGAGCTGCGTCGGCTTCGGCAGGAGCTGCCTTCTTGGCTCCGGGAGCCTTTGCTCCGCCGGCCATTCCGAGTCCCTTGCCGGGTGCCTTTGCGCCGGGAGCTTTCGCGCCGGGTGCCTTGGCAAGACCCTTCATGGCGAGGCCCTTACCGGCGGGAGCTGCCTTGGCTTCCGGAGTCGCGGCGGCTTCCTCGACTTCGGCGACCCGATCCTGCTCGACAGTTTCGGCCTTTGCCTCAGCAGCGACCGGGGTCTTCTCACGCGGGATCACCTTGATGTTCTCGCCGAGCTGGGCGGGATCGAGGCGGGTGACGGAGTTCAGCATCAACTGCGCGACGTCGACGACCTCGACGCCTTCGCCCTGGCCTTGCTCCTGGCGGGCAGTGACGCCGTCGGTGAGCATGACGCGGCAGAACGGGCAACCCGTGGCGATCTTCTTGGGGTTGGTGGAGAGCGCTTCGTCGACGCGGTCGACGTTGATGCGCTTGCCGATGTTCTCTTCCATCCACATGCGAGCACCACCGGCACCACAGCACATGGAACGTTCGCCGTGACGCGGCATTTCGACCAGCTTGGAGCCTGAGGCTTCCATGAGTTCACGGGGAGCGTCGTAAACCTTGTTGTGGCGTCCGAGGAAGCACGGGTCGTGGTAGGTGACGTCTTCGCTCACGGACGCAACCGGGATCAGCTTCTTCTGGCGCACCAGACGGTTGAGCAGCTGGGTGTGGTGCACGACCTCGTAGTCGCCGCCCACCTCCGGGTACTCGTTGCCGAGGGCGTTGAAGCAGTGCGCACAGGTGACGACGATCTTGCGCTTCTTCTGCTCGATACCGTCGAACACGGAGTTGAGCATCTCGATGTTCTGCAGAGCGAGCTGCTGGAACAAGAACTCGTTGCCGGCACGACGAGCGGAGTCGCCGGTGCAGGTTTCGTCGGCGCCGAGAACCATGAACTTCACTCCCGCAGTGGCGAGGAGCTCGGCAACGGCCTTGGTGGTCTTCTTGGCACGGTCTTCGTAGGCACCGGCGCAGCCGACCCAGAAGAGGTACTCGTAGTCCTCGAAGCTGTCGGCGTCCTTGCCGAAGACGGGGATCTCGAAGTCCATCTCGCCTATCCAGTTGAGACGGTCCTTGGAGTTCTGGCCCCAGGGGTTGCCCTTGTTCTCGAGGTTCTTGAACAGGCCGGCGAGCTCGGAGGGGAACTCCGATTCGATCAGGACCTGGTAGCGACGCATGTCGATGATGTGGTCGACGTGTTCGATGTCGACGGGGCACTGTTCGACGCAGGCGCCGCAGTTGGTGCAGCTCCACAAGGTTTCGGCGTCGATGACCGGGGCCATCTCCCCTTCGACGGTTTCACCGACGAGCTTGCGGTCGGCCTCGAGGCGTGCGGCCTCCGGGATCGCGGCCAGGGCGGCTTCCTTGACGTTGCCTTCGGCGTCGACGAGACCGATCTCGTCGCCGCCCATGTCCTTGCGACCACCGGCCAACAGGTACGGGGCCTTGGCATAGCCGTGATCGCGCAGCGACATGATGAGCAGCTTGGGGGAGAGCGGCTTTCCGGTGTTCCAAGCAGGGCACTGGGACTGGCAACGCCCGCACTCGGTGCAGGTGGTGAAGTCCAGCCAGCCCTTCCAGGAGAAGTCTTCGATGTTTCCGGCGCCGAGAGTGTCGGTGTCGGGGTCGACGTTGTCCATCGTCAGGGCTTTGCCCTTGGACATCATGGGCTTCGCGGCGCCGAGGGCGACCGTGCCGTCGTCTTCACGCTTGAAGTAGATGTTGAAGAACGCCGAGAAGCGGTGCCAGGCGACACCCCAGGTGATGTTGCGGCCCACAATGTAGAGCCACACCATCGCCGACATCAATTTCACGAACGCCATGACCGAGACCAAGACCACACTCGCGGGAAGCAGTTTCGCGACCTGCATGGTGAAGAAGTCGGTCCACGGGTTGGCGTGACCGTAGGTCGCGATCTTGCCGGCCTTGACCATGATCATGCCCAGCCCCTCGACCAAGACGATCGTCTCGACGAAATACGCGGCCTTGAAGTTGGAGCCGCCGAACCGGGACAGGCGCGCAGGCAGACGCGGGTGATTGAGCTGACGGATCACGATCAGCGTGGTGATACCGACAACAGTGCCGAGACCCAGCAGTTCATCGATGAAATGGTAGGCAGCCCAGCCACTCACAATCGGCCATCCACCGGCGGGGTTGAAGGTCTGGATGTAGGCCTCCATCGCAACGAACATCCCCAACGCGAACCCGATCATGACGAGCCAGTGTGCCCAGCCCACCGTCCGGAACTTCGCCATACGCGTGTGCGCGATGAACTCGATGACCATCTGCTTGAAGCGAGGGAAGAACGGGCGCCACCGATCGGGTGCCGACTGGCCGATGCGCACGGTGTTGAACATCCTCAACGCACCACTCACGAAGGAACTCCAGCTAAAAACACTTAGCAGCACACCAATCACGCCGAGTGTGATGGTCAGGCTATTCATCGTCGTCTCTCTGTTTTGAAGGCATTACCGAAACCGGCCTCCGAGGTACTCAACTAGTACACCACGTCAAGTTACCTGTCGGTAACTTATCGCGAGATCATCAACGGCCAGGACATGCGATAGCGCCAAACCTGTCGCAGCGATCGAACGAACTGGGGGTGCGGACCCCGCCCGACACCAGGAGGAGACGGAAATCGCCGGGAAATTCGCAGCCGACCGACACTCTAATCTACTACGACCCTTAGTAGCTAAGGATGCTTCCCCCGAGATGTGGACACCAATTTCTATGCGACGATGGTTGCCGTAGCTGATCGCTGCTCGTACTCGATCGGACGGAGATCCGGCCGAGAATGCGGCGTCTCCGTCGCGTCCTGTAATGCGTGTCCCAGCCGAAGACGGCGACGCAAGGCTCACCCTCCCGTTGTTGATGACGATGCCCGACAACAGCATTGAACCAAAGAGATCACATCGACAGAGGTACCTCGACCACACCCCACAATCGGGTGACACCCATCTCCCGGCACACGTCGGCGAATCCCGCCGACGCATTCCGCGGGCCCTCTGTCGCCGCGGGAGATCACGCCTCCCTCCGCTGCGGCGCCTCGGACGGAGACGCCTCGGTGAGCAACCCGCCGCACGTTCGGCTGCGGTTGGGTCAGCCTGAAAACCGTTTCGAGCGTAGGCCCAATACTTTTGTTAGGCAACGGAAGTCATCATCCCCGATAGCGGGTAAGTGATGCCTCCGATGTACCTGATGTTCGGTGCACTCGCGGTCGAATCCCGGGGGTACGCCTTGCCCGTGCCCCTACCTCGTCAACTCGCTCCGCATCTGGCACCGTCGGTCCGTCGTAGGTTTCGACATCGATGGATGCGCACTTCTGAATTTGAACTCTCGCCGATGCTATCTTTGCGATGTGTGTCCGATACGAATACGCGCGGCGGTGCAGCGGGCCTTGCTCGGTGCCGCGATACTCGCTGCGGTGTTCACAGTGCTCATGTCGTCGCAGATCACGCACACGCCTACGAGTTCGTCGATCGCTGCGAGCCATGCCCCGATGGTCGCTGTCATGGAACTCGTCGCCGATGGACCCGACGCCACCACCAGCGACAGTGACAGTGACAGCGTCCTTACCGGCCATGCTCACGACATTCGTGGCGAGGGCGACAGCCCCGCTTCGGGGCTCGATTCGATGCACGTGCTGTTGGCGATTGTCTCGCTAGGGCTCGTCGTCGCCGTCTTGCGTCTGCTCTGGGTCGCATGGGCATACCCCCGCCCTGACGGCGAAAAGCAAACCAGCGCAATCTTTTCGGCGGTCGACGCGACGATGCGTCCCGTATCGATTCTCGACGCAGCCTGCGTGCTGAGGGTGTGACAGGTCTGCGTTAGCCAGCAGATCCTCCACACCCAATTCGGTTCCGCGTCTGCCATCTGTCGAGATGGCGCGCGATCGCACCACAGGAGCGCCGTCGTGCGTGTCATAGTCAGCTCTACCCGGCCCCCGTCCGCACCGAAACCACCCGGTGCACCACGACTCGGCCCCATCCATGTCCGCCACGCCGCTCTCCCCGACCTGTCCACCAGCGCCCGCCTGCACCTCGAGGCCCTACCGGTAGGCCTGTTCCCCCAACTCGGATATCGATTCCTGCGGCGCTGGCATGCAAGCTTCGTCGCACGACCCCATGCGGTTGCGTTCGTCGCAGCCGATGCCGACCAGAACATTCTGGGATTTCTCCTCGGAACACTCGATCACCGGGCGCACCTGAGTCAGGTATTGCGCGACCGCCGGACAGTGGTTTCCCTTGCTGCGCACGGATTCATCGCACTGGCAGTGCGGCCACGCCTCGCTGCGCGATTCGTTCGAACCCGAGCCCGGCCGTGGTGCTCAGCCGTGAGCGAACTGCTTTCACTCCGCCCGCCGAAAGCACGTAGAAACCACTCATCCGCCCGGGAACCCGCCGATGCCACGGCAGTGCTGGTCGCCATCGCCGTCGACCCCACACAGCGCGGACATGGGATCGGAGCGCAGCTCACTGTCGCCTTCGAAACCGCTGCGTCCCGATACGGCACACCGACCGCCGAACTCGTTACCGCGGTAGGCGACGACGACTCGGACAGTTCACACGGCTTCTACGACCGACTCGGATGGATACCCGCGCGGGTCTACCTCGACCGGGACGGGTGCCGCATGCAGGTCTATCACCGATCACTTCCCGCGACTGCGCCCGCATCGAACTCGAACAAGGCAGGAACGACATGACCAGCGCACGACGAACCGTGACGAAACTCGTCGGTTGCACGATACTCGCCGGAGTCCTACTCGCGGGTGTACTTTTTCCTCTCGCCGGAGGCCTGGGATACGCATCGAACCAGGCGTCGAACACCGTCGAAAACGTCTCGTCCGAACTGGTTGAGGGCCTTGTTCCCGGTGTCTCGACCATGGTCGATGCTGCTGGCACCCCGATCGCCTGGCTGTACGAGCAACGCCGCTTCGAGGTGGCGAGCGAGAAGATTTCCAATGAGATGAAACTGGCGATCGTCTCCGTCGAGGACAGACGGTTCGCCGATCATCAAGGCGTGGACTGGCAAGGCACGCTCCGGGCGTTCTTGACCAACACCACAAGCGGACAAGTCGAACAGGGCGCGTCGACCATCAACCAGCAATACGTGAAGAACTACCAACTACTCGTGCTGGCCAAGACCGATTCGGAACGGCGGGCAGCTATCGAAACGACACCGGCCCGCAAGATTCGTGAGATCCGCATGGCGCTCACACTCGATCGACAACTCACCAAGGACGAAATCCTGACCCGATACCTCAACCTGGTTCCCTTCGGTAACGCATCCTTCGGAATTCAGGACGCCGCCCAGACCTACTTCGGCATCGACGCCAGCAAGCTTTCCGCCGTACAGGCGGCCATGCTTGCGGGCATGGTCCAGTCCAGTTCGGCACTGAATCCGTACACGAACGCAGAAGGGGTCACGATACGTCGCAACACCGTTCTCGACACCATGATCGATAACCTTCCCGACCGAGCCGACGAACTTCGGGCAGCCAAGACCCAGCCCTTGGGAGTGCTCCCGGAACCCAACGCACTGCCACGCGGTTGTATCGCCGCCGGCGACCGAGGGTTCTTCTGCGACTACGCCCTGCAGTACCTCGAAGAGGCAGGGATCAGCCGCGAACAAATCGACAAGGGCGGCTACCTGATCAGAACGACCCTCGACCCGGTCGTCCAAGGCTCGGTCAGAACTGCCCTCGTCGGCAACACGAGCCCCGACGTGGATGGTGTCGCGTCGGTGATGAATATCATCGAGCCCGGCCAGGAACAGCATCGACTCCTCGCGATGGGTAGTAGTCGCATCTACGGGCTCGACGCCGATGCAGCTCAGACCGTACAGCCGCAACCATATTCGCTGGTCGGCAACGGTGCTGGCTCGATCTTCAAAATCTTTACCGCCGCCGCGGCTATGGAAAAAGGGCTAGGCAGCAACAGCGTCTTGCAGGTGCCGCGGCGCGTAGAAGTCAAAGGTCTCGGAAACGGCGGCGCACGCGGATGCCCCGTGGCCACCTACTGCGTCGAGAACACAGGCAACTACCCGGCATCTCTGTCACTGACGGACGCCCTGGCTCAATCTCCGAACACCCCGTTCGTGAAACTACTAGAGACCGTCGGTGTCACACCGACCATCGAGATGGCCGTACGCCTCGGACTACGCTCCTACAACGACCCGGGCACCTCGGGCCAAGGTGAACGCAGCATGACCGATCTTCAGAAAGAGCAAAATCTCGGTTCGTTCACCCTCGGTCCGACGCCCGTCAATCCACTCGAACTCTCCAATGTCGCAGCCACACTCGCATCGTCGGGCGTGTGGTGCCCGCCTACCCCCATCGACTCTATAGTCGACAGCGACGGCAACCCGGTGCCGATGACGCAACAAGGATGCGAACAAGTCGTCGACCCCGGGCTGGCGAACACCTTGGCCAACGCGATGAGCAAGGACGATCAACCTGGGGGCACAGCATCCGGCGCCGCCCAATCTGCCGGATGGTCTCTGCCGATGTCGGGAAAAACCGGGACCACCGAGTCGAACCGATCCTCTGGTTTTCTCGGCTTCACCAATCGCTACGCGGGCGCGGTGTATACCTATGGCGATTCGCCGACGCCGAGTGCCATCTGTTCGTTCCCACTGCGCTCGTGCAATTCGGGCGATTTGTACGGCGGCAATGAACCTGCCCGAACGTGGTACAACGCGATGGGACCGATCGCGAGCAACTTCGGACCGATCACGCTACCCCCGCTGGACCAGAAATATGTTCGCGGTTCGGCCGGGGATCAGGTACCCGACGTGGTCGGGATGACCGAGTCCGCCGCAACATCTCTGTTGCAGAACGCCGGGTTCAAAGTGACGGTCTCCCCCACGTCAAGTCCGAGCGCGAGAGGGACAGCAACCGCGACAGCTCCGTCGGGAGCGGCACTTCCGGGCTCCACCATCACCCTGTACATAAGTGACGGATCCTCGACACCGAGCACTACCACGACGAGCCCATCACCGTCAGATACCCCAGGCCCACGATAAGCCCGGGTGCGCCACCATGATGCTTCGGCGATTCCCACCCGGTGGGGGCTGCCACCGCACGCGCTCATCATGAACTCGATTCCCGTCGAGGACCTCGGATCCCGGTTGTGGCGAGCAGAAATCGCTCCGGAATACGGAACATGCGGAGTGCTTCCCTATTTGCCGCTCGCTCCCGCATTCAAAAAACATGATTCGATCGCAAATACATTCTAAGTAAATGACTTTCGATAAAACGGCATCGAAATTCTGCCCCACCGACTAGTAGATCGTTTCGGAAATCAGATGGAAGTGTCCTCACGAATTCACGAGCCGCCTGATCGCCTCGGCGGCCTCCCTGATCTTGGCGTCGGATTCGGCGCCTCCTCTTGCGGCGGCATCGACGACACAATGACTGAGATGGTCTTCGAGCAATTCCATAGCTACTGCATGCAGCGCTTTTTTCATCGCCGATATTTGGGTAAGGATGTCAATGCAGCACCTTTCTTCTTCAACCATTCGCTGCAGCCCTCGCGACTGACCCTCAATACGCTTGAGGCGTTTGAGGTACGAGTCCTTTGCACTGATGTATCCGTGGGTCGCATAGTCACGACGGCCTGGATCAACCGGATTAGTTGTGCCCACGAGATTCCCCTGGTCTCGTCGCCCGTAGTGGGCCAGACGCGAAATCACGTCGCCTCCATGGTGGGCGACAATCGATTGGACCTGCCCTGGCTACGGTGTAGTGCAGCAGTGGCACACACGAAGGCACGTTGAGCAACAGCCCGCCTGTATGGGCGCTTCGCCAACTGCAAGATCTCCGGGTAAGTGACCACACGAGAAGAGCTCTCAATCATTTCTGCCACCAGGGCTAGGCAGTACCGCTGCACCCGCCCTGTGTTCAATCTTCCTGCCCACCGCCGGTTGCGCCACCAATGACGCGATGCCCCGTCAGCCTGTCGACCCGTGCGTGGGACCAGACCAATTGTACCTCCCCGCCGTATCAGATCAGGGGCTTCGACGGCGAGCATTTCCCTTGCACTAGACCATTGCAGGGGGTGAATTCGCAGCCAGCCAACACCCTCATCTACTATGCATCTTAGTAGATGAAGTACCAGTCGCCCGGAAATGTTGCCATCCCTTCGAATACAGGACGAGACACCCAGATGCCCAATAGTCGTCGTGCGCGAACGTCCCCAATCGTGAGGCTCGTCGGCACCGCTCTCATCGCCGTTTCTCTTGCGGCTTGTTCGACGCAGGGAAACGACGACAAGGCCGGCCAGTCCATCGTCCCGCCCATACCAGGCGTGGAGCTCACACCCGAACTTGACCATCTGCACGGGTTGCATATCGACGCCGACGGCACCATCTTGGCGGGTACGCATCGCGGGCTGTTCGCTATCGGAGATTCGGGCGACACAGTGCGGGTGGGTGATTCCGAGGACGATTTGATGGGGTTGGCGGGCGTGACGGGCAGTGACACGCTCTTTTCCTCAGGCCACCCGGGGCCGTCCAGTACCGCAGCCAACCCACTTGGCCTACGCACCAGCAACGACGGTGGCCGAACGTGGACGGAGAGCTCGCTCGCGGGACAGGTCGACTTTCATTCTCTGGTTACAGATGGCAAGACACTCGTCGGCTTCGACGGGGCCAGTGGTGTCACGGTGTCGAAGGATCAGGGAAGGTCGTGGGAATCCGGCGCTGCCCTGGGTGTGGCATCCCTCGCTCTCACCGACAGTGGGACATGGGCTGTCACCTCGTCAGGGCTGCAGTACAGCAGCGACGACGGGCGTACCTTCACAGAGGTCGCCGGAGCGCCGTCCATGGTGATGATCGCCGGATACTCGGATGCACTGTGGGGGGTCGATCAAGATGGATTCACCTGGCGGAGCAGGGAGGGAAAAGACTGGGAGAAGCGCGCTAAGGTCGGAGCAGTCGAAGCGTTGACTGCGGCGAGCTACGACAGCGCGTACGCCGCAACTTCTCAGTCGCTGTATGCCCTGAACTGACCTGAGCATGTCGTTGTTCCTTCGAATGTTCCAGAGCATCGCACTTGTGCTCGTTGCGGGAGCACTTGCCGTTCTGGGAGCTGGCATCGCCGGCGCTCACCCCACGCTGCTCGTTACCGAACCTGGCTCGGAGACTGCCGTTTCCGAGCCTCCGCAAACCATTACCCTGATCTTCAACGAACAAGTCGCCCCCGGCGCCGACGCAATCAAAGTCGTGGATGACGCCGGTCGCGAGAGCCCGATAGATGCTGCAGAGTCATCCAAAGGCGGCCGTGCAATCACTTCCCGGCTCTCGGATGCCCCGTCGCCGGGCACCTACACCGTCCGGTGGCAAGTGATCGGCGCAGATGGTGACCTCGTCGAGGAAGACTTTCGGTTTGCCGTCGGCCTCGCTTTGACCGACAGCGGCGGTGGCGACGACAGCGCCTCGACCTCGTGGACGGAAACCGTGCTCCGGTGGCTGCTGTTCGTCGGGTTCGCCCTCGCGCTCGGGACAATTGTCGCGGAGAGATTGTCGTCTGTGCCGCACGCCGAGAACCCTTCGCTGAAGAAGTTGCGCACCTGGTTTCCGGGTGGCATCTGCATTGCTTTGGTGGGTGTTGCAGGCCTCATGGTTTCGCTCGCCGCTTCGTCCAGCGTTGCTGCGCTATGGCAAGAACGTGCGGGCATCATCTTGCTCGTAGAGACGTGTGGGCTCGTGTTGGCCTTGGCGCTGAAAACTGTGGGGAGCACCAGACTTGCGAGTGCGGCCCTTCTGCTGGTCATTGCCACCGAAGGGCTGCGCTCGCACGCAAACGTCGTCGCTCCCGGATGGGGCGCGTTTCTCACCGCCGTTCATCTCGCGGCAGCGGCAATCTGGGTCGGCGCTTTGCTCCACACGGTTCGCACCGCATTCGCGTGGCGGGGTCAGCATGCCCCGGTTCGGTGGGTCGTGGCCGGTTACACACGACTTGCGCTGTGGACCTTCATCGTCGTCGTGACCACCGGTACGATCTCGGCATTGTTGCTGATCCCCGTTGCCGCAATGTTTTCCACCCCGTACGGACAACTTCTGACGGTCAAACTACTCTTCGTCATCGCCGCCTCGGGTGTGGCGATAACGGCACGGCGGACGATGCGCAGAACTGAACCAGCGGGCAAACTGCGCAATCAGATTCGTATCGAAAGCATCCTCCTGATCTCCGTGCTCGCCATCAGTGCTGCATTAGTCTCGACAGCGCCTGCCAACTCACCAACCCAGCCGGGACCACCTGCAGCCATCGGTCCGGTTCTGCCGCTGGGAACATTGGCCGGACAGATTGGGGTGAGCGTCGCCGCCAGCGAAGGGCAGCTGGTGGTTCGACTGTCGACTCCGCGCCGCGTCGACTACTACGCCCAGGAACCGGACCAGGAATACACCTTGATCGGCGCACTGCGGGCGGGCGGGGTGAACACTTCACTTTCCTTGCGCGGGTGCGGATCCGGATGCTTCGTGGCGCAAACTGATTGGCCGCTGGGTGAAAGTGTGCTCACGCTCGAGGCTGCGGCGACAGGGTGGCGGGGCGGGACGGTCAGCATGTTAATTCCATGGCCTGTTCAGTCCGGGGACACTGATCTCGCTCGAGCCGTAGATATCACTCGTGCTCAGAAGAATCTGACCTTTTACGAATCGGTGACCAGTGATGCCGCAAACGTCGGCCCCGAACCTCAGCAACTAAGTCTGTCCAGCGAGTTCTTTCTCGCCCAGGAGCCGTATGCGGACGGTACTGCGCCCGTCGTGGTGCGCTTACCCAGTGCCGGACGGCAACTCCGTCTGGCTGTGGGCTATCCGGCTGCGGGTATGAACGTGCTGCTCGACCTTGACCAAACTGGACGAATAGTTTCCGAAACACTAAGCGATGCAAAACATCTCATCACCCGCACCTTCGTCTACCCCGAGGTGAACTGATGGGGGAGAACTGATGAGATATTCACGTCCAGTGAACTGTCACCGTGCAATAGGAACGGAAGCTGCGATGATCTCCCCTTACGCGTTCATTCGCCCCTGCCAGTTCTGTCGCACCCGCGCACTGGCCGCGCCCAGGCCTTCGAAATCCCTACGGCATACGCTGATTGACGAACCGGTAGCGGTGGCTCTGGCCTGCAGTCTGTTCAAGCACTCATCGCCTGCTGTCGCTTGTCTTGATCACCGCAACCTTCTGATTGCAGGTTCCACCATCACCTCGCTGGTCCTGCCCGGCGCGGCGCACGACACCGCGCTGATCACCACGACAGTCGTCACCGAGCGCGAGGACGAGGATCATACCGGCGTGCGTGAGTGGAGGGTTGCACGTTCCCCTGTTGCTGCAGACGTGCATCGTGTTCGGGCCCACCGTGCACGACACCTTGCCCCTACACAACCAACTGTCGGCGCTGCGGATACGACAGACGCTCATAGTGGAACTACTGACCATCCGGGTCGACGGCCCCTCCCCAGAAAAATTTTCTGCACAACAACACATTCCAGGAGAAAAATATGATGCTTACACGTGCTGTTTCCACACGTATCGCAGTCTCAGCGGGGTCTGCCGTCGGTCTGATGCTGATCGCCGGCTGCGGCGGCCATGACATGAGCCAAATGTCGAGCAACGACAGCGGAAACATGTCCAACTCCTCCGCGGCCTCGCAGCCCAACGGCGCCAACAGCGCGGATATACAGTTCATCGCGATGATGTATCCACATCACGCACAGGCCGTCGAGATTGCAAAGCTGGCCGACAGTCGCACCACCAATCCTCGAATACTCGAACTCGCCGCTTCGATCCAAACCGCTCGAGGGCCCGAAATGGATCAGATTGCAGCGCTCGTCGAACAATGGGGTCAACCTACGTCCGACGCCACCTCCCCTGTGGACTCCATGGATGGAATGGACCACGGCGGGGTTGATTCAGGAATGATGTCCCAGCAGCAGATCGCTCAATTGGAGGGGTTGCGCGATGGGGACTTCGACACCGCGTGGCTGAAGATGATGATTGAACATCACTCCGGCGCGATCGCGACGGCCCAATCGGAACTATCCGATGGCGACAACGCCGACGCCAAGCAATTGGCTACCGATATCATCGCCGCACAGCAGTCCGAGATCACCGCGATGCAAGCACTTTTGCAACAGAACTGATCCGGAAATTGTCGAGTGGCTAGGCCTGTCCATCGAAGCCTCTCTTCTCGTTGTCCGCTCTGATCTTCCATCTGATTACTTGCGTCCCTTGCGAATCACTGTCTTCGTCGGCGCTCCCCACCCACTGACGTGAAGGAACAATTATGGCCTCAACACGGCATACAGGGTTACTCGTCCTTTTCCTTATGGTCGCAACGCTGACAGGATGCACCTCCACAGCACCGCAGTCCGCACCGAGTGACACGGGTGCGCCCGCCGAGAACAACTCTCCTGTCTCCGCGCTGGTGATGACTCCTTCCGGGGGGACAGATACCGTCAACCCCCTTGATCCGGTCACGGTGGAATCTGTTGGCGGGAGGCTCGACTCGGTAGTGCTCACCGAAGTGGGCGGGGCTGTGGTCGATGGCATCTTCACCCCTGACCGGCAGGTGTGGAAACCCGGCGCTTCCTTGGACTACGGGAAGACCTACACGATGACAGCGTCAGCCACCCAAAACGATGGCTCACGTCTCGATCAGTCCAGCACCTTCTCCACAGTCAAGCCGCGGAACCTGACCAAACCATCCTTCGTGACGGCCGGGGGTAACCTCCTCACAGATGGTGGCACTTTCGGGGTAGGGATCGTTATTGTCACGCATTTCGACGAGCCGATCCTCGATCGTGCAGCGGCGGAGAAGAGCCTGACTGTGCAAACGTCGGTGCCGCTCGAAGGCTCGTGGTACTGGGTGGATGACCAGAATGTTCACTGGCGACCTCGTGCGTACTATCCCCCCGGCACCGAGGTCACGGTCCGGGCTGCGGTCTTCGGCGTCCCGCTCGGTGGCGGACTGTTCGGACAGGAAGACGCCACGACTGCATTCACCATCGGCGACTCGCATATCGCCGTCGCCGACGATACGACCAAGCAAGTGACGGTCACGAGCAACGGCAAAACTGTGCGCACTATGCCGACATCGATGGGCATGGGAGGAACCGAGCTCGTCAACGGCCAAACGATCTCCTTCTGGACCCAACCAGGCATTTACACCGTCCTCGATCAGGCCAACCCCGTGATCATGGACTCGTCGACCTACGGACTTCCCGTCAATTCCCGGCTGGGGTACAAGGAAAAAATCAACTACGCCACCCGAATAAGCACCGACGGAATTTACCTTCACGAACTCGAAGACACAGTCTGGGCGCAAGGCAATACCAATGTTTCACACGGCTGCTTGAACCTCAGCCGCGCCAATGCTCAATGGTTCTATGATTTTTCGCTTCCCGGAGATGTCGTGGAGATACGCAATACCGGCGGCGCCCCTCTCGAATTATGGCAGAACGGCGACTGGAGTGTGCCGTGGGACCGATGGTCGGAAGGCAGCGCGCTGTAAGACCTGTCGCCCTGCCGGCAAACGATGCTGAATCGCAAACAGAAGCTCCGCGCGAGACGTTCTCCCGTAGTCGACGCGAAAGTGCTGGATAAACCTTTGACACTGTCAGAGCTGACAGGGGTTCGCAGATCGTCGCTGGAGGAGGTCGCCAGACACCGCCGCCGTATCGGGGCGGCGACGGGAAGCGGAACAGATAGTATTTCTACAGGGCTTCGGTTCGCCGCCTCGGCAACCTCCAGCGTGCAGAGTCGACACGACACCCTCATCGAGCGGTCCCACATCACTGTGACCGACGAATCACCGACAGCGCTGGTTGGGCCCCGTACGAAAGCGACGGAGGTTGCAGGTTGGGCACTCACACGGTGCGGTGACGAATGCAGCTCTACGAGGAGGAAAAATGCAAGGTCTGGGAGAGCTCGAGGCGCTGGTGATGGATGTGCTGTGGCGCTCCACCGAACCGGTCCGTGTTCGCGACGTCATCGACGGCCTCGATGACGACCGTGAACCGGCGTACACGACGGTGATGACGGTCATGGACAATCTTCATCGTAAAGGTTGGGTGCATCGTCAGCGAAACGGCCGCGCGTACTGGTACGAAGCCACGCGAAGTCGCGAGGAAGCGGCAGCTGACGGGTTGCGCGCACTTCTCGAATCCACCGGAGACCCGACCGGAGTCCTGTTGCATTTTGTTCGGGGGACATCCGATGTCGAATCGAAGATCCTGGCGCGTGGATTGCGTGAACGAGGAAAGAAGTGACAGCCGTCCTCGCGTGGGCAGTCGGCGGGCTCCTCGTTGCCGCACTCTCCCCACTGTTTCTCGGATCGATGATGCGTCGCGGCGTTGATCCGCATGTCGTCCTCGTCTCGTGGGGCGCTCTGGCACTCGGAACTGTAGTGAGTATCAGTGTCCCGGTGATCTTGAGCCTTTTACCCAGTCACGGGGGCGTCTCGTCGCTGATCGAATTCGCCCACAGCTGTTGGCTCGCCCTTCACGACGACGCGCCGGCCAGGCTCGAGACGGCGGTGGGTGTACTCGGCGGGTCAACCCTGGTCATCGGGGCGGTGCGAGGCACCGTCCATCTGTTCAGCTTCTCCCGTACCCGCCGCGAGCTACACCAGCAGCACCTCGGGTTGCTGCGCATTCTGGGGGGTGCACGGTCCTCGTCACTGCTCTGGCTCCCGGTTTCTGTGCCCTTCGCCTACAGCATCGCTGGGCGCCCTGCGCTTGTCGTTGCCAGCGACGGATTGAGAGATCAACTCGACACCGAGGCTCTGGCTGCAGTGCTCGCGCATGAACGGGCACACATCACGGGCCGTCACCATCTGCTCGTCAGTGCAGCGCAAACGCTCGCCTACGCGTTCCCGTGGCTTCCGATCATGCGATCTTCGCCCCCATTGGTCCGTGCGTTGGTGGAAATCGAAGCCGACTCCCGAGCCGTTCGTCAGCATGGGCGCGAATCCGTGCACCGAGCACTCTGCAGTATGACGCCCCACGATGTGCCCGTGGCGGCTCTGGGAATAGCGCAGGATTGCCTGGCGTTGCGACTTGATCGTCTGTCCTCCCATCGCACCCACCACCCGGCGCCCATTCGCTACCTCCGCACCCTTGCTGCCTGCGGAACGGCGATCGTCCTACCTGCGGCGCCTCTTCTGGCGCTACTGGGTGCGATGGCGATGGCTTCATGCGCAACAGGTGCATAAAGCCACAGTGCGAAACGCGCATCGACACAGAGTCCGGTTCGCAGCGCTCATGCCCGAGGTCGGTTCAACCCCCTCCTCGAACTGAACCGGCCTCACGCACCGAACGCGGCGCCAATCGAATTGGCCAGATCCCGCGCGAAACTTGATTCGAGACCATCCCAATTTCCGCGAGACTCACCTGCTGCGCACGTGGCAGCAGCCAAAAAGCGCACAAGTCTACTACTGGGTCCCGATCACACCGCGCCCAGCAGAATCGTCGCGACGATGACAATTCCGCATGCCGTGCTGGTCAGAAGCCGCCCGCGCCGCGTATGAGGATCCGCACGATAGGGGAACAACAATTGACGGACCCACGTGTAGATTGCCACGGCGACAACGAATACTGCTCCGTCATAGGGCGTTTCGGTGCCGTAGAGGACGAAACCCAGTGTCGCGAGACCGATGATCAAACCTGCGAAGGCTTCGATCAGTTGCACGGGGATTCGGCGCACCGCGAGAGTCCGGTCCGAGGCCCACATTCCCCATCTCGACACGGTAGGTCGACCCGAACAGCATCCAGTCAAGAAGCAGCCCGGGCGCCCAATCGCAATACCGAGAAACAACCCTGGTGTTGTCATGTCTAGTAGCAAACCGACACCCAGACCGAAAGCTGCTCCGCCGAGCACCAATACCCCGAGCGAGACCACCAAAAATCCTTGAATGCATGCGCCGGCAGTGACAAAATTTCGGAGGCTCTGGCGGTGAAGTGCCAAGTACCAGAGCTTCGCACCCACGTAACCGAGAAGGCAGCCAAGGATCGAAATGAGAACTGCCGCAGTGGCGTTTTCGTTCATGCGGGTCAAGAGCAGTGCCTGCATGACGATGGCGAACACTGCACCCAAACCGACTAGGAGCGGCCACGTCCAGAGTCTCACGCCGGGCCCGTGCACCAATGGCGCTGCGGTAGTCCGGGCCGTCGCAGTCTGCGGAGCTGCGATGTCGAACTGTCCGGTGGTATCGTCCGGAGTTTCGATGCGCTCTGCACTGACAGTCCAACTACCAGAGGCGATTCCGCGGATTCTCGCAGTTACCGCGAAGCGCCCCCCCGCTGGAACACCGTTGACGTGGGTGACTCTCTCAAAATGTTCCGGTTCACTGCCCGGGCTGTTGCGGGCTCCCCTGAACAGAATCGACAGATCGGAAGTAACCTCGGGCGGTTCTCCCCAGTACGTTGCTGCGAGCCCCTGCGGTTCTATCTGCGTGAACGCTTCCGCGCACCCACCGCCGGGCGCAGCGAGCTCCATTGCAGGGGTCGCCTCGTCGTTGCCCAATGGCTGGACAACGCGTTCAGTGCCCGATGGCTTGGCGGGCATCGTCTTTTCTACGATGGCCGGCGCCGGCGCTGCTTGAGCCAAGGCAGGGGCTGGTGTCGGCGCTGCTTGAGCCAAGGCAGGGGCTGGTGTCGGCGCTGCTTTACTCAGATACGCCGCTGCGGCCGCTGCGGCCAGTTCTTCCACGGCACTACCGCCCGGACTGTGCCTAGCACGGGGTGTTGTGCCGACATCGTCGTGCGGTCGTGAAGTGGGGTTCAGGTTCGGTGACGTGGCGCATCGGGCTCGACTCTGTGTCGTAGACCGCTGTTTCGCGCGGGTTTTGGTTGATTTTTTGCTCACCGTCGCCCCAATCTCTCGGTTGGCGCGGATGCCCACCGAACTACTAAGGTCAATAGTAGCTGAACTACGAACCTGGATAGTAGGTAGAGGCCGAGCGTGAACGCGCGGGTGGGCACTGCGGCGCCAGACGAGGCGCTTCGAGGTCGAGCCGAGGAATATGGGAATTCCATGGTGCCGCAACGATCTTGGACACACTCACGAAGAGCCCTGGAAAGGACATCGAACCTCAACCGGCAATCACGCGGGCGGTGTAGTAATTTGCGAGACTGGATAGGCTCCTTGCCCACCATGTTCGGAGACCGGGCACGGACTACTGGGTACGACTGCGGCTGATGCGGGACTGGGCGTAGGGATCGCACTACGTTGCAGCAAGGGTGTGCAAAGTATCGAAGCGAACAATCACATCTAAGGGATCTGCAAAAATGGAAGCTGACGCGATGCGCAACCACCGCCTGGTGGATTTGCCGACCAAAGGCGCGGTGTTCGAAACCTCTCGGCCGGTACGGACGGGAGATATCGACGTCTCCGGGACGCTGCGACTCGATGGCGTTGCACGTTATCTGCAGGACATCGGTTTCGACGATCTCGATGCGAGCGGCGCAGCGGCCGCTCACCCGGTGTGGGTCGTGCGCCGCACTGTCATCGATGTCATTCGTCCGGTCCGCTGGCCGGCTCGTGTGCGCATGCACAGATGGTGCTCGGGGTTGTCGAGCAGGTGGTGCACGATGCGTGTCCGCATCGAATCCGACTGCGGCGGCTTGATCGAGACCGAAGGATTCTGGATAAATCTCAATCCGGTGAACGGGATGCCTTCCAGGATCGAAGAGAGTTTCATGGCCGGACTCGGTTCGACCACCAACGATCACCGATTGAAGTGGAAACCCTGGCACACCGCTCGTCCGGGGGATGCGGAGGAAACGACATTCGTCCTACGATCGAGCGATATCGATCCGTTCAACCACGTCAACAACGCCACATATTGGCAGCCTGTCGAAGACTTGATCAAGGATTGGGTCGGACCCCGAAATCTGCTCCCCTACCGGGCGATTCTCGAATATCGCGCCCCCATCACCGCGGGAAACGACGTGACCGTGCGGTATCACAGTTCAGGGGAGAGCCTGAGTAGTTGGTTCCTGGTCTCGGGTTCGGTGTGCGCGAGTGCCTACGTCACAGCGATCGAAGTGTAAGTCCCCGGGCCGGGTCACCTCTGCGCTCTGGTCTCGTGCATCCTCATTCATCGTTCACCTCACGAGTTCTTGACCAGGTGTGCCGGTAGCGGCGGGGTGAGTGGGTGTTCCCGGAGCGTTTCGATTACCTCGAATGTCGCGTCGAATGTCACGCATCGACAGTTCCCCGGCAGTCGATGTGCCGCTATTTCGGACGATGTACTGGCAACGCGATAACGAAGGTGGTGCCTTGCCCGGCTCCGTCACTCGCGGCGGTGATCTGTCCACCGTGTGCTTCGACGAGCGCTTTCGCGATGGACAGTCCGATCCCTGCCCCTCCGTGAGCACGATCGCGTGCTGCGTCGGCGCGATAGAAACGCTCGAACAGATAGGGGAGGTGCTCGGCGGCGACCCCATCGCCTTCGTCGGTGAGTGTGAGGATGAACCGATCCCCTTTCACCCGTCCCCGCACCCTCACTGTGCTCTGTGATCGACTGTGGCGCAGTGCGTTGTCGAGTAGATTGCTCAACACTTGCCCTATGCGCTCCGGGTCCAGCCACACCGACGGCAGATTTCCGGGGACGTCCACGCTCAGAAAGACTGCTTTCGTGTCGAATCGTTCTTCGTGCGCCGCTACCGCTGAGCTCACCAGTACCTCAGGTCTGGTCCATGTCGGTTCGATTGCAGCTCGATTCGTCTCGGCATCGGACAGCGCCGAGACGTCGCCGGAAAACCGAGCCAAACGTCGGGTCTGATCTCTGAGCATCGCAATGGTGTGATCATCGAGAGCTTCCACTCCGTCTTCGAGCGCTTCCATGAATGCTTCGAGAACAGCTACCGGCGTCCGGATCTCGTGCGCGAGATCAGCCAGCAACCGTCGACGCATCGACTCGGCAGACTCGAGTCGAACGGCCATTTCGTTGAAGGCCGTCGCAAGTGCGTCGAAGTCGTCACCGAGCTGCGGCGGCGGGACTCTGGCCGCGTAGTTTCCCGCCGAGACTGCCGTGGCGGCAGTTGACACCGCAGTCACCGACCGCTGCAGCCGACGACTGAGATACCAGGTCACAGCCAGCGCGCACAACACAGCTGCGCCGATCGCCACGGACAACGAGACCGCAGTTGCCGAGCGATATGCCTGCTCGGCGTGCATTTGCTCCTCAGACATCGGAGGCACGCCCGCGCGGCGCAGATGCTCGCGGAACAAACTCGGACCGACAGTGACTGCAACGACCCATGAGGTGGCCGCTCCTGCCACCAAGACCAGCGTTTGGGCCATCAACAAACGCACGCCGACACCGAGTCCTCGGCGGGTACGCCCCTGATGAGACGAAAGTTCTTCCAGGGTAGTCATTTTCCGGAACCCATTCGGTACCCGATGCCGCGCACGGTATTGACATACAAAGGCGCGGCGGGATCATCGCCGAGTTTGCGGCGCAGATGACCGATATGAACATCGACAAGATGTTCGTTCCCCGTCCACGCAGGACCCCACACTGCTTCGATCAGTTGCCGACGGCTGAACGCCATCCCCGGCCGAGCGGCCAATGCCGCCAACACGTCGAATTCCGTCCGAGTCAGCAGAACCGGTTTCTCGGCGACCGAGACCTCTCGCCCGGCAACGTCGATCCTGAGCACCCCGAACGTCATTGGCGGACTCTCCTCGTCTCGGGTTACCGCTCTCGCAGTTGTACCGTGCGCGACTCCGCTGCGGGGTCTGCGCATCATCGCGCGGATCCTCGCTACCAACTCTCGGGGGCTGAACGGCTTGGTCATGTAATCATCGGCACCGACAGAAAGCCCGACGATGGTGTCCACTTCCTCACTGCGAGCAGTCAGCATCACCACGTATGCATCCGAAAATGTACGAAGTTCCCGGCATACCTCGATGCCGTCGATACCGGGCAGCCCGAGATCGAGGACCACCACATCAGGATCGACCTCACGTGCCAGGGCGAGAGCGTCGAAACCGTTGTAGGCCACACTCACCTCGAAAGACTCTCGTTCGAGATAACTCGAGATGATCGAGGCCAGTGGGCGTTCGTCGTCGACGACCAGTGCCCGAAAACCTGCGTACCCGTCGGTTGACCGTGTTGACGTACTGTCCATGCCACCATCGTGGACTGCTCAGCCGCCGCTGCGCACGTCATACACGGTATGCGGTCACCTCTTCAGCGAATCTTCATAGAACGCACACCGATCCCAGAGGGTTCGGCGAGCACTATCGGGGGGTGAGGAGAGTGAACGGACATGATGTGGTGGAGCGAGAATTCGGGTTATGGAATGGGTTGGGTCAGCTGGATTCTTATGGCGCTGGCGATGATCGCATTTTGGGGGTTGGTCATTGCGGCCCTACTTGCTTTGTTTCGTCCCAGACGCAGTGACCGCAGCGAACTCCGTGGTACGAATGCGCAGCATCTGTTGGATGAGCGCTACGCACGCGGCGAGATCGACGATGACGAGTATCGCTCCCGCAGTGAAGCTTTGGATCGATCCTCTCGTCGACACGAGAGTCGTTGACCTCTGCAGCACGCGCGCCCCGGGCTCGGTGGCGTATCACAGTTCCGCTTCTCCACAACGACTAGACAAGGACAATCACAATCATGGCTATTGCGCCGTTCACAGGATCGGCTTTCAGTCGACGTACGTTTCTCGCCGCCACGGCGGCGGGGGCGGGGGGACTGGCGTTGACCGCATGCACCACCAGTGGATCGTCCAACCCGAACCCCCCGCCGTTCGACAAAAATGCCATCGCGGCCGCTGAGGCAGCGCGCCCGCATACCGGTCGCACCGTGGACTACAAGCTCAATCCGCAGGGCGTCGATATCGATCTCGGCGGCATCACGGTGCGCACTCTGGCATACGGCGACAATGTTCCCGGTCCGTTGATTCGCGCGAATGTCGGTGACGAGTTGGCGATCACCGTCAACAACGGACTCGATCATCAGACATCGGTGCATTGGCACGGCATCGCACTTCGCAACGACATGGACGGCGCCATGCCGGCAAGCCCGAACATCGAATCGGGGCAGAACTTCACATACCGGTTCTCGGTACCTCATTCGGGAACGTATTGGGCTCACCCCCATGTCGGTCTCGACACCGACTACGGCCTCTATCTCCCCATCGTCGTCGACGACCCCCGCGAGCCCGTCGACTACGACGCCGAATGGATCGTGGTTCTCGACGACTGGACGGATGGAGTCGGCACGAGTCCGCAACAGATCCTCTCCGACCTTCAGTCCGGAAACGGCATGGGTTCGATGGGCGGATCCGGGATGGGCAACATGCCTGGCATGGGTGGAATGAACCACGGGTCGGCCGAAACCACGCTGCCCGCCACCTCGGGTGGCCCTAACTCGGTAGAATCAAGCGCTCTGCTCGGTGGGGACGCGGGTGACGTCAGCTATCCGTACTATCTGATCAACGGGCGGATAGCTTCTGCACCGACAACTTTCTCGGCCGCTCCCGGTCAGCGTGTGCGTATTCGCATCATCAACGCGGGTGCGGATACCGCTTTTCGAGTCGCCCTTGCCGATCACGTGATGTCCGTGACCCATACGGACGGTTTTCCGGTCGTACCGACAGAAGTCGATGCGCTTCTCCTCGGCATGGGTGAGCGCTACGACGTGATCGTCACGGTCAAGGACGGTGTATTCCCGCTCGTCGCCGCGGCCGAGGGTAAGAACGCTCAGGCTCGGACGCTGCTGCGTACAGGCTCGGGCGCTGCGCCCGACGCGTCGTTCCTCCCTCGGGAATTGGCAGGTCGAGTGGGCACGGTCGAGTCGTTCACTGCAGCCGAAAGTGTCGTTCTGCCGCGAAGCGATGGCACCGGTGTCGATCTCGTGGCAGACCTCGGGGGGGACATGATGAGCTACCAATGGACGATCAACGGTCGGAACTACGACCAAACCGAACCTCTGACCGTCAAAGAAGGGGACCGAGCCCGGCTCACGTTCACCAACATGACGATGATGTGGCATCCCATGCATCTGCACGGGCATACGTTCCAAGTGGTCAAAGGTGACGGCGGTGTCGGCCCTCGTAAGGACACAGTCATCGTTCGTCCGATGGAATCTGTCGCTGTCGATCTCATCGCCGACAACCCGGGCGACTGGATGCTCCACTGCCACAACGGATATCACCAGGAGTCGGGTATGATGACCCGCTTGGGCTACATCGTCTGACACGTGGAGACGTCCGAACACACGATCACACCCGCACGGGAGGCGCGACCTGATTGGGCCGGCATCTCATTCGATGCCTCTTCCTACCCCGTTCGGCGAGGTGAGATTGTGGCCGCCCCGGCATCGGGTCAGCGTCCCGGAATCCCCGGCCTCTGTCCCGCCGCTGGACTGGGATCGAAATCCCGCGAACGGCGCACCAGCCCCATAGCTCCGGCGCATTCCACGGGCGCTCGAAATTCGACGTTCTCTGCACAGGCGAATACACGAGGGAGAATCCGACCAAATGTCCGACGGAAGTAGTCGAGGCGCAGCCTTGACTCACCCTCTCCTCACGCGAGTATAGTAGAAACAGGTACCCCCCTGGGGTACCAGACGGGAAGGGAATCATGAGCGGTCAGACCCACTCGCAGCCGAATCTACTCGACAAGACGCAACGCGGCTGTGGATGCAACTCGACGAAGAAACCACCCACCACATCCGCGCCCACCACTACGGAGGACATCATGTCTGCAACCAACAACACCTTCGCGGTCACCGGCCTCACCTGCGGGCATTGCGTCGGCGCCGTCACGGACGAGCTGCGCGCCCTCCCCGGAGTGAGCGAGGTCGAGATCGATCTCGTCGCCGGAGGAGTCTCCACCGTGACCGTCACAGCTTCAGCGCCACTGACCGAGGAACAAGTAACTGCCGCGCTCGACGAAGCCGGCAACTATCATCTCGCGAACATCTGACCGGGCGCCCACACCGCCAGCGCAGGCAGGTCAGGAGAGGTACATCTGATGAGCACCCTGGACAACACGACCGTCGCTGCCGAGTCCGCACACAGTGTCGAACTGGCCATCGGCGGCATGACCTGCGCCTCCTGCGCCGCGCGAATCGAAAAGAAGCTCAACAAGATCGACGGCGTCACCGCGACAGTGAACTACGCGACCGAAAAGGCGAAGGTCAACTTCACGGGTGCGGTAGCACCTGAAGACTTGATCTCCACCGTCGAGGCAACGGGATACACCGCCACCTTGCCTGCCCCCAAGGAGTCGTCCGGGGAGGTCGGCACTACCGACGGGGTGAACACTCGGACCCACGACGAGACTTCGCAACTGCGGACCCGGCTACTCGTCTCGCTCGCATTGACTGTGCCGGTGGTCGCATTGTCGATGATCCCGCCATTGCAGTTCACGAACTGGCAGTGGCTGGCCTTGACGCTCGCATCCCCCGTCGTCGTCTGGGGCGCACTCCCCTTCCACCGCGCTGCACTGACGAATGCCCGACACGGCGCGGCAACAATGGACACTCTGATCTCGGTGGGGGTGTCGGCGGCCTACCTGTGGTCACTGTGGGCGTTGTTCTTCGGTCATGCCGGAATGGCCGGCATGAAGATGGAGTTCAGCCTGTTCCCACAGCAGGAGGGCGGAGCGGACCACATCTATCTGGAAGTCGCTGCTGCGGTCACCGTCTTCATACTGGCGGGGCGATATTTCGAAGCCCGCGCCAAGAAGCAGTCGGGTGCAGCCCTACGCGCACTGATGGACATGGGAGCCAAAGACGTAGCGGTGTTGAGGGAACACACCGAGATCCGAATTCCCACCGACCAATTGGTGGTCGGTGACATCTTCGTCGTACGCCCCGGCGAAAAGATCGCGACCGACGGCATCGTCACCGACGGCACATCTGCGGTGGACGCCTCCATGCTGACCGGCGAATCCGTGCCAGTCGAAGTGCGCCCTGGCGACGCCGTTGTCGGCGCCACCGTCAACGCTGGAGGGCGACTCCTCGTTCGAGCAACTCGTATCGGCGCCGACACTCAGCTCGCTCAGATGGCACGACTGGTCGAAGATGCACAGAACGGCAAGGCTCAGGTCCAACGTCTCGCCGACCGCATCTCCGGAATCTTCGTCCCGGTCGTCATCGTTCTCTCACTGATGACGTTGGGTGCGTGGCTTTTGACCGGTCACTCGATGGTGACGGCGTTCACCGCCGCCGTTGCCGTGCTGATCATCGCGTGCCCCTGTGCATTGGGGTTGGCAACACCGACGGCGCTGATGGTCGGAACGGGCCGCGGCGCCCAGTTGGGGATTCTCATCAAAGGCCCCCAGGTTCTCGAATCCACCCGTCAGGTCGACACCATCGTGCTCGACAAGACCGGGACCGTCACCACCGGGCGCATGAGTGTCGATTCGACAGTCGGCGCAGATGGCGAGAATATCGACGAATTACTTTTTGTCGCAGGAGCGTTGGAGGACGGCTCCGAACACCCGATCGCGCAGGCCATCACTCTTGCAGCTCGGGCTGACGGCCGGCCGTTGCCGAGAATCGAAGGTTTCTCCAACCACGACGGCCGAGGCGTCTCCGGTGTCGTAGACGGCCGAGCCGTTGCTATAGGTCGGCGAACCTGGTTGGAGCAGGACTGGTCTCTCGTCGCACCCAAGAATCTGGAAGTGGCCGCACACGACGCGGAAGCCGACGGAAAGTCCCCGGTGTGGGTTGCGTGGGACGGTTCGATCCGCGGAATCGTGGTCGTGTCGGACACTGTCAAGGACACCTCGAAAGAGGCCATCACTGCATTCCGAACCTTGGGACTACGTCCCATCCTGTTGACCGGCGATAATGCTCGCGCCGCCGTCGCCGTCGCAAAACAAGTGGGGATCGAAGCCGCCGATGTCATCGCCGAAGTCTTGCCCGCGGACAAAGTAAGCGCCGTCAAAGACCTCCAAAGCCGTGGGTATACAGTCGCTATGGTCGGTGACGGTGTCAACGACGCCGCTGCTCTGGCACAAGCAGACTTAGGTCTGGCCATGGGCACCGGCAGCGATGTCGCCATCGAAGCCTCCGATCTCACCCTTGTCCGAGGCGACCTGCGCTCCGCCGCAGATGCGATCCGTCTGTCGCGCTCGACGTTGAAAACCATCAAAGGGAACCTTTTCTGGGCCTTCGCCTACAACGTGGCGGCGTTGCCTCTGGCGGCGCTGGGGTTGTTGAACCCGCTGATCGCCGGCGCTGCCATGGCTTTCAGCTCCATCTTCGTCGTCACGAACAGTTTGCGCCTACGACGATTCACCAGTCATGCCACAAGCTCCGATCACTGATTTGATCCCGAATTCGACTGCCCCGATGACCTTCCGTCTGCCCTGAACTCTTCGGACGCGATGTGCGGGAGAGGTCCCACTGTCCACCCGCAACGAATCCAAAGGTTTCACTTCACGACGACCACCATCACGGACGAGGGCAGTCGTCGACTGCTTGGGACACCATGGTCCTTCATCGAATCTTCACCAAACATCTAACCAAGGCATATCCGCCACCGGCAGGCTCAGTATTGAGACACACGTGGACCCCACAACATCACGCCCCAGAGGTGCCGACGATCTGCCACAACACGGGAACATGCCACCGAGGTATCCGCACAGTCGCTGCCGCAAGAATGGCGGTCACAACGAGAGGGCGCAGAGATGAATCGAACCACCGTTCTCGAAGTACAAGGATTGCAGTGGGCGACATCGAAAGCCGCAGTCGAATCAACTCTCCTTCGCCGACGTGGCGTCGTCTCTGCTGAGGCCAACGTCCTCAACCAAACTGCCACGGTCACCTACGACCCGGCTGCAACCTCGATACCCGAACTGTCCCAATGGATCCGGGACTGCGGCTATCACTGCGCAGGGCGATCAGTGCCCTCCCACAGCTGCGACCCCCTCTCCGAACCAAACGACAGCACCAGCGCCACGCCCTCTGAATACCACGTTCATTCAGACCACGCCGACACATCAACCGACGCACCGGTCGAACACCCCGGCGAATCTCCTCACGGCGAACACACAGCGCACGAACCACATGCTCAACACTCTGCACAGGACATGATGGGGCACGGAGGCGCCCACGCCGGAATGTCGATGGACGACATGGTCCGGGACATGCGAAATCGCTTTCTCGTCGCTCTCGTTCTGTCCATTCCGATCATGCTGTGGTCCCCGATGGGGCGCGACATGTTCGGATTCACAGTTCCCGCCCCGTTCGGACTCCGCGACGACGTATTCACCCTGATACTGAGCTTGCCAGTGGTGTTCTACTCGGCCTGGATCTTTTTCGACGGCGCTTATCGGGCTCTGAAGGCCCGCACCCTCGACATGATGGTCCTCGTTGCCGTCGCCGTCGGGGCGGGTTGGCTCTACAGCGTCGCCGTCACCTTCACCGGCGGCGGCGAGGTCTTCTACGAGGCCGCGTCGGTGCTGACGGCTTTCGTCCTGCTCGGACATTGGTTCGAGATGCGAGCCAGAGGTGGAGCCAACGACGCGATTCGCACACTGCTCGAACTGACCCCGCCATTGGCAATCGTGTTGAGAGACGGCGAACCCGTCGAAGTTCCCACCGCCGACGTTGTCGTCGGAGACCTGTTACTGATCCGACCAGGCGGCAAAGTCCCTGTCGATGGAACGGTCGAGAGCGGAACTTCCGAAGTCGACGAGTCAATGGTGACCGGGGAAAGCCTTCCCGTATCCAAAGAACCGGGATCCGCAGTCATCGGGGCTTCCATCAACACGACGGGCACACTTCGCGTCCGAGCAACCAAAGTCGGTGCCGACACCGCCCTGTCCCAAATAGTGGCGTTGGTCCAGGAAGCGCAGAACTCGAAAGCGCCGGGGCAACGGTTCGCTGATCGGGCCGCGTTCTGGCTCGTCCTTGTTGCTTTGATCGGCGGCACCGGCACCTTCCTCGTCTGGTGGGCGGCGGGTGCAGGAGTGCAGACCGCGCTTCTGTTCGCGATCACCGTCGTTGTCATCACCTGCCCCGACGCTCTCGGTTTGGCCACGCCCACCGCCATCATGGTCGGCACCGGACTCGGAGCTCAACGAGGAGTGTTGTTCAAAAATGCCACCGCGCTGGAATCCTCGGCGCGCATCGAGACGGTAGTGATGGACAAGACCGGCACCCTCACCAAGGGTGAACCCGAAGTCACCGACGTCGTCGTCGACGGTATCGGCACCGATGAACTCCTTTCCCTCGTCGCGGCGGTCGAACGCGAGTCCGAACACCCCCTCGCCGGCGCGATCGTCCGCTACGCGACCGAACGCGGCGCCCCGGAGTTTCCCCTCACAAATTTCCGTAATGTGCCAGGTCATGGTGCGGCTGCGGAGGTGGACGGTCGTCGAGTGGCGGTGGGCAACCGCAAACTGATGATCGCCGAAAACGTCGACTTCGGCACATTGATGGGTACACGCGACGACCTCGCGGCCAGCGGGCGCACAGCAGTACTCGTTGCCGTCGACGGACAGGGCGTCGGGGTGATCGCACTCGCCGACGCTGTCCGAGAGACTTCCGCCGCCGCAGTGGCGGCGCTGCACGACTTGGGCGTCGAAGTCGTCATGCTCAGCGGCGACAACGAAGCCACCGCACAGCGCATCGCGGGCCAGCTCGGTATCGATACCGTCATCGCGGAAGTGCTCCCCGGCGACAAAGCCGCCAAGATCGTCGAGCTGCAAAATGCCGGCAAAAAGGTTGCGATGGTCGGGGACGGAGTCAACGATGCTCCCGCGCTCGCACAAGCGGACCTCGGTATCGCCATCGGCGCAGGTACCGACGTCGCAATCGAAACAGCGGACCTCGTGCTGATGCGGTCGGACCCACTCGACGTACCGGTCGCTCTACAAATCGGGCGAGGCACCCTCCGCAAGATGAGACAGAACCTCGGATGGGCAGTCGGGTACAACGTCATCGCCCTCCCCATCGCCGCTGGAGTCTTCGAACCCTCCCTCGGACTTGTACTTCGCCCCGAGATCGCGGCGCTGTCGATGTCCGGGTCCAGCTTCATCGTCGCAGTCAATGCACTACTGCTGAAGCGGCTACGCCTCCCTTCTCCCCCAGATCAACACCGGCCTTCACCCAGCACTACGAAGTCCACCTCACAGAACGTCTCATGACCCGACAACCGATCTCCCAGCGAAAGGGATTCCCCGATATGAAGAAGGTCCTCGCAATCAGTGCTGCAGCAACTGCAGCACTATTCGTCCTCACCGCATGTAACAGCTCCAATACCGATGAAACTACCTCCACGCCAACGTCAATGAGTGCCGAATCCAGTTCATCGGCGAACGCGAGCACTCACAATCAGGCAGATGTGACATTCGCCGAGCAGATGATCCCGCATCACAGTCAGGCCGTCCAGATGAGCGACATGCTCCTCTCCAAAGACGGTATCGACCCCCGAGTGACGACGTTGGCAGAACAGATCAAGGCAGCGCAAGCCCCAGAAATCGAGCAGCTGCAGGCCTGGTTGACCAGCTGGGGACAGAGTTCGTCCTCCTCTGGCATGAATATGCCGACCACCTCCCACAGCATGGAAGGCATGACACCCTCTACCAGCATGAACATGCCGATGCCCTCAGAGAGCATGGGGATGACGCCGGGAATGATGGAGGGGATGATGTCCGCCGATGACATGACCGCGCTGCAGAATGCACAGGGAACCGATGCCGCGAAACTGTTCCTCGCTCAGATGATCGACCATCACCGCGGAGCTGTCGCAATGGCGCAAACTGAAGTTGATTCCGGACAGTATCCCGAAGCTATCTCCATGGCGCAGACCATCATCAGCGCGCAAAACCAGGAAATCACCACGATGGAAGGCATTCTCGCCACGCTGTGATCACGACTTCCGGCGTTCATTGCTCAGATTTCAGTCGGATGTGAGCGCACGCGGCTCGGTGTCTCTGCTTGACAATTGACCTCGGCAGAGGCACCGAGCCTTCTAGGCGACAGGTCAATACCCCGGAGGACACCGAACACTATCGAGGCAACCTCATTTGTTGGAGGGTTTGGTAATTACACCCGAAGATATCCCGAGATCCGCACGCGCCGTCCTGCGTGCGCGGTCACATTCGTCGGGCTCAACATTCTGGTCAGGCTCCGTGGGATACCCACCAGCACGAGGTAGGAACGGGTGCACAAAAACCCACGCCTGAACCGAACCGATCTATTTGCATCAATCAGGTCCAGGCGCAAACCGAGCCCATCGATTAACGAGGGACAGGCCGGGTACGCAAACGAGAACAGACGACATGGAGGTCATGATGCAGGACGTTCGGCGGGGGATGACCGACTCCGAGTTGATCGCGGAGGCGTACCGACTCGAAAGCCAGCCGGTATTGAGCAGGTGCGACCACATCAGGTTGACACTGATACACGATGAACTCGAGTGTCGCGCAGGATGTCGGGAAAAGAAACTCCCTGACGCGGCGCCACAACGGCTTCCGCCTTGCAAGGGCAGGAAGTGCGCATGATTGACAAGTTTGATCACCACGTTCACACACTCACATCAGAATGGCTGCGCCACTCCCCCGGCATGCAGGCGCGGGGCTCCCCTGATCCATATGCCCCCGCGCCACTCTCACCCGCTCGCTCTCAGTTGAGTCCCGCGTACGAATGGAGGCCGGAGACATCCATCTTGATGATGAAGAGATTGAACAGCATTGCGACGAAACCGGCAATGATTATCCAGGCGGCACGGGTATCGCGCCAACCAGAAGTAGCACGCGCGTGCAGAGAGGCGGCGTAGATCACCCAAGCGATGAAGGAGATGTGAACGACGGTTGAAAACTAGACCACCCGTCGTTTCTGGACTAGTTTTCAACCGTCGTCAACAGGAGACCGTTTCCTTGGGGTCCCATCCTTCTTGACAACATCCAATCGCGCACTAGGAGCGTTCGGGGACCGCAGTACCGATCGAGTCCTTCGACACACAAGTACGCACTCCGCACGCCCGCTCACCTTTCAACCGCTGCCGAAACGCGCCCGCCATCAAAGCCAGTGAAATCAGCCCCAGGACCGGTTGTATCGGTGCCCACAGATTCAACGCACCCGTCACACCGACAGTCATGATCACCAATTTGTTGCACACCGGACAGCCGACGGCCAACAGAGCCAGCGCATTGCTGCCAATGCCCACGCGCGAGGGTGCTGCAGAACTGGATTGCGTTCGCACATACGTCGCGAGTATCAATCCACTCAATATCGCGTTCGCGATCCACACCGGATAGTTCCACCACAGCACCGGAGTCATCCGCTGGTAGAACGAAGTCGGCACTATCCCGGTGGGGACGCCGACGATGAGCGCTGCTGCCACCGCACCTGCCGACGCAGTAATCCAACGCCAGAGCGACCAATTCGTCATCGCCGATGTCCCTCCCTCATACAGTGAACTACTAAAAGAGATAGTAGTTCACTGTATGAGACGACCGGAAACGGCAATCCTTCAACGACTTGCATCCCACCCGACAGGGGTATCACCGAGGTGCACGTGTGTGAAAGCGAAGTCTCCACGGCGATCGAATACGATGCGCGGGACAGCGGGAGTTTGCGCAGCGTCGAGGCAGGGCAACCGAGGCCCGCACCGACAAACGTGAGCGCGGTAAGAGTTCGCGTAACAACGAATCGGTCAGTGCGGCTGTCGTCTTGGTAGGACCCCGTTTGGTGAGCCACTCGCTATCAGAGAATCAATGCGTGTGAATACAGCTGGCAGCTGTACTCATTCGGAGTGCGGTAAGCCAGCGATGAATGCCGATGTCGGGTGTTGTAGTCCTCCTTCCCGTCCTCGATGACCACCCGGGCTTCGAGGAGGCTGTGGAACTCGTTCATGTTCAGGCATTCGTCACGGACTCGGTTGTTGAAGGATTCGATGTAGCCGTTCTTCCACGGCTGACCAGGGGGAACATATCCGATTCCCAGTCGGTCCTCGCAGAACGTCCGCAACGCCTCGGAGATGAATTCGGGTCCGTTGTCGCACCGCAACACCTGTGGCGGGCCGCCCCAGAGCGCGAACACTTTCTCCAGGGCGGCGACGAGATCCTCTGCCGGGATGGATCCCTCGACCATGTTGAGCACCGACTGGCGCGAATGCTCGTCCACCATTGACGCGATCTTGAACTTCCGTTCGTCGGTGGTGAAGTCGAACTGGAAGTCGATCGCCCACACCACCTTCGGTGCATGTGCCTCGGCAATCGGGGTGGTCGAAGCGTCGGCTCGTTTGCGGATTTTGCGGACCTTCACCCGCAACCCTTCCTCGCGCCAGAGACGCTGAACCTTCTTCTTTGTTAATCACCCAGCCCATGGCACGCAAGTCCGCCCACGCCCGACGAAACCCCTTGCGGGCATTCGCTTTGGCCCAGTCTCGCAACCACTTCCGCAGATCGGCGTCCGGATCGTCCGGGGTGTCTCTCGCAAGCGCTTTTCGTTGGGTGGATCGCGGTTGCCCGACGATTTTGCAGGCGAAACGCTGTGAGAGCCCCATCGTTTCCTGGAGCATGACGACAGCGTTTCGTTTGGCGGTCAGGCTCAGAATTTTCCAGTGATAATGGAATCAACCCGTTGACGGAACGGCCTGACCCAGAATTTTCCGAGCAATCTCCTTGAGTGCAGCCTTTTCGAGTTCGGCTTCGGCGAGGAGCTTCTTGAGCAGGGCGTTCTCGTTCTTGAGTTCTTTGAACTCTTTGGCGTCGTCGGCTTTCATGCCGCCATACTGCTTGCGCCAGTTGTAGAGCGTCGGCACCGAGACGTCGAGTTGTCGGGCGATTTCCTCGTCGTCGGCGCCTGTGGCGGCAAGTTCGTCGCCGTGGCGCAGTTTTCGGATGATCTGTTCGGGCGTGTGCCGTTTGCGTCCAGCCATGAGTTGCAGCCTTTCATGCCCTTGATCAGGGCGGAAGGATTCTCATAGCTTGCGGGTCACTTGATGGGGGTCATGCCAGTCTCATCCGTCGCCGGCACAGTCATCACCGAAATTGGGAACGAACTCATGGCGACTTCGTGTCCTCACTTCTTCCCGTCATACGTGCGACATATATTGCGTACACGTAGTTTGCGGACGACACGGCTCACTCGGATCCGTTTCCCGCCAGTGTGCTCGTTGTGGGATGGAACCTTCCGGTGTGAGCTTCAGCCCGAATCCGTTCCACCATGTGTGGGTGGTGCATCTCGAACGCCGGACACTCGGAGCGGATAGGGGCTCGGTGAAGTTGTGGCGTGGCGGCGGACAGCTGGTCGCCCACTCGAGAGAATTGCCATTGCCCCACGGATCGTCGACCGTGACGACTTCACCAAATCTGTAGCTCCTGAAGACGTTCCAGATGAACGGCAAGGTGAATGGTGAATGCACCCAAGACGAAGGACTCTACGGTCGAGATGGAGTTCAGTACCGCAAAGTCGTCCAAAGGTAGGTAATCCGCTTAGCGGCGCGGCATCCCCTCGACGCCGAGCCAGTGCTGCACGAGGAAGGTCATGTGGAATCCGCGAACGCCGCTTAGAAATGCCATTTGCCCAGCCACTCATCCATCACTCGGCCAGTCATCTTAGGGAACCAGAAGTAGATCCGCGCGTACGTGGTGAACACAACCGTACCGAAGACCACGTAGTGAAAATGTGCCACGCCGAAGTAACTGTCGGTGACCTGAAAATCGAACGGTGGTCTGGCCAGAAGCACCTCCGAAAGACCATCGACTAAGAAGGTGATCAAGAAACTGATCGAGAACAGCATCGGCGACTCGAAAGTCAATTGCCCCTTCCACCAATCCCGATAACGCCAACCCCACGATCCCCACATGTCCGCGCGCACGCCCGGCGAAACTCTTATGGAGACAGACGTACGCAACGATTTTCGCCGACCTCTGAAGCCAACCGTACCGCCGACGGAGAAGAGCTAGAGAAGCCTGGTCACATTGGGCACCATGCCGTCCCAACGCACCGGGGAAACCTTGACCACATCGCCGGACTGCGGGGATTCAAGCATCTGATTGTTGCCAAGGTAGAGCGCCTCGTGCTGACTTGCGTTGGGCCCGTAGAAGATCAGATCCCCTCGCTTCATCTGAGAGGCTGGAACCTGCCTTCCCGCGGTGTACTGGTACCCGGAGTAGTGCGGAAGTGAGATTCCCACACCAGCAAACGCATAGATCATGATTCCGGAACAGTCGAAGCCTGCATTTTCGAAATCACCGAAAGTGTCCGCGACTCCGCCGTCACGAATTCCGACGGTCGGCCCGTTTGCGTCTCCGCCTCCCCACGAATAGCGGACACCGAGTTGCGACATTGCCCGGTCGATGACAGTTTCGATGGCACCGTCACCGGTGACCGAATTCTGACCGTCGTCACTCACGCCACCTCCGGGCTCCGTCGTAACCGACGGAGCCTTGGTTGGAGAAGCAGGCGGTGACGGCGTAGCCGTCACCGACGTGGGAGCCCTTGTAGAAGCAGCAGACGGTGACGGCGTAGTCGTCACCGACGGCACCTTCGTCTCCGAGGAATCATCGCTGATCTGGGTATGCGGACGCTGTCTGCTGGCAATGTCCGCGGCGCGATCACGTGCAATTTGATCCGCAGCAACCCGGGTCGCAGCTTCCGATGCTGCTTGCTGCGCTGCGGCGATCGCCGCAGCGGTAGCTGCTTCCTCTGCTCTGCGCTGAGTATCCCACTGGTCGTAGACCTGACGCTGGTTCTGCAATCCCGTCGCGCTGTTTCTCGCTGCCTCCAACTCGATTTGCGCGGAATCGCGCTCCTTCATGACCACTGCCTGTTGCTCTGTTGCCGACTTCTGCGCATCCGTCACGCGCTGGATTGCTTCCATTGCGAGGGCTTTGTTGTCTTCTGCTCTGGCTGCAGCAGCGTCGGCGGTCGCCTGGGCCGCCCGTGCCACAGACTCCGTGTTCGATCGCGCCGTTCGTGCGCGCTGAAGCTCGTCCATGACCGCGTTGTGCTTCTTCGTAATCATCCGCACCAGGTCAGCTTTGGCCAAGAGATCGTCGGGGCTGTCGCTTCCGAGGAAGACGGTCAGCGAGCCGGCGGTGCTGCCTTGTCTGTAGCTGGCGGCAACGAAATCGTCGAACTGCTGTTGCGCCACCTCGATTGCCTGCCCAGCCACTCCCATGTCGGTGCGTGCAGCTGCCCCAGCAGCAGTGGCGGCCACCGCGACATCACGGGATGACTGAAGGTCCACCAACGCCTTGTTCACGTCCTCCCGCTTGATCGCAACCTGGGCGGCGATCTCAGCGAGTTGCGCATTCGCCGACGCAACGTCGTTGATCAGATCGCCGATACGGCCCAGAGTTTGATCCACGCGTGAGTCTGCCTGTTGCAACTCGGTATCGCTCGGATTCGGTGGCGGCGGCGGAACCGCCATCGCGATACCGGGAGTGGTTGCGACGATCGATCCGGCGAGAGCCAGACCAAGGACGGCGTGAGCGACTCTCGTGCGAGCATGCGTGAGTCGATTCCGTTGCCTCACAAACACCCCTCGTCCTCGACGACTCAAACTGCGCTCGACACCCATGTACTAAGGACAATAGTAGATAAACATCATCAACTGCCCCATATGACAAAAAGCGTCACATGTTTCCCTCGCGCACCACAGATCGGCTAACCGTGCTGTCGTACCGGATTGGACCAGAACGGCAATGCTCCTGACCTCGGGACCGTTCGCACCCGCTGCGTGGAATCGCCACCCCGCCTTGCTCAGGAATGTCGGGTGCACGCACGAGGCGCCGGCGGGCACATCCCGATTGTCATTGCGCCTGCTGAAGGTTCGTTACAGAGCGATGGTGATCGCCGCGGTGTGCAACTGGCCTCCTGTCTGGAACTCGATGAACAGTCGCCAGTCGCCGGATTTCGAGAGTTTCGCAGGTACATCGAATTCCGGACCTCGCTGATCGCTGTCCAGTGGCGTCAGATCAGCAAAGGCGAGAGTCTGTGCATGGATTGCAGTGACATGGACATAGGCGCCCTCGTAGCGCTGCACGTCGGATCCCTGCTCGTCGCCTCCGGCAATGTCCACCGTGAGCTCTCCCGACTGGCCGGGTGTGAGTTTCCCCGCGACCGTGAGCGTGTAGCCGTCGACCGAGGTCGACGGCATGGCGTGTGGAAGCCTTTCCGGAGTCCCCTCCCCAGGAACTGTGACCAGCTGCGAAAGCACCTGCGTTTCAGAGGTTTTCCCGCTAAGAGCCCTAAACTGGGCGTATACGCGGTATCTCCCGGGTACGAGGCCTGAGATCGGGGCGCTCCACGTGCCGTCGCCAGCCATGATCGGATGCAGATGCGCGAATCTCGTCGAGTCATCCCGAATGAAATACAGATGCATGAGCTGGCCTTGCTCTGCCTCGTACTCGGTTACCGCGCCACCCCCTGAATCGTCGATTCGGAATCTCCACGTCGTGGCTTGACCGGCGGGAATCATCGAATCATCAGTAATCAGCGCCATATCGGAGGTGCTGGACTCGAGCCCATTCATCACTGCCGAGGGTTCGCCGGCCTTGCTCGACGATGACTGAAGGGAAGGCTCCGCACTATCGGTACCGCTGTTCGTGCAGGCCGTGAGTGATGTCACGGCGGCGGCGACCACAGCCGCCACCGTCATGTACCGAGGCAGACTGCGAATATCCATCGGGTTGGATCGCTTTCTTTGTTCCACCGACCAAGGGAGGAGATGTCAGGGGTCGAAATGAAGGGTAGCCCGATCAGGAGATTGCCGATTGATCAACACATTCATCTCGCCCCAGCGAGTAGATCGAGGTTGGTAACACCACTGCAGCATGAGCTTCAGCGAGTGTGTCGCCGCACGCACTGATCACCTGGTCGTCGGACGCGCCGCCGAGGGACTCCGGCGTCGATTGGCCACATATGGGGTGAGCTCTTTACAGGGCAGGGATCGGGTCGTCGGCGATTCCGAGCCCGAGATGTTCGATGTGATAGACCGCTTCGTCGAGAAGCATCGCCACATGATTGTCGTACAGGCTGTACACGACGTTGCGGCCCTGCCGCGTCCCCGTCACCAACCCCATCGCACGCAGCAGTCGCAGTTGATGCGAGACAGCGGACTGCTCCATCCCCACCGCCTCCACCAGGTCACCCACAGAACACGCCCCGTGCCGCAGCCGAGTCAACATCCGCAGTCGACTCGGCGTCGCCAACGCCTGCAACGTGGCAGCCACCGTCGCGGCCGACTCCGCATCGAGCTGCGCGGGCGGTGTGGACGTGCCTTCGACTCCGTGACCCATGTGAAGCATCTTACCCATCATGATTACATGAAGAGGTCTTCATGTTTTCCTGTATCGTGGCGTTCGTTCCTACCCCCCTGCCCCCAGCCGGAAGCCGTGCCATGACCACCCCTGTACGCAGCGATCCACACACCGAGCCCGCGGCGCCCCGGGCCGCAACCGCCGTCCGCACCCGGCCGTTCGCACTCCCGGAAGTGCGGTGGGCAGCCATCGCGACCGGGCTGTTCGTCCTCGGGCTTGCCGCTCAGTTCGGCGGTGCCCCGACCTGGCTGTGGTGGACGCTGTATCTGGGCTGCTACGTCACCGGCGGGTGGGAGCCCGCACTGGCGGGCTTGCAGGCGCTTCGAGAGAAAACCCTCGACGTCGACCTGCTCATGATCGTCGCCGCGATCGGCGCCGCGGCGATCGGCCAGGTCCTCGACGGCGGCCTGCTGATCGTCATCTTCGCCACCTCCGGCGCGTTGGAAGCATTCCTGACCCAGCGCACCGCCGACTCGGTGCGCAGCCTGCTCGATCTTGCTCCCGAACGTGCCACCGTCATCGGCCCTGACGGGCACGAAACCATGGTGGATGCGGCGTCGTTGACGGCAGGTGATGTGATCGTCGTCCGGCCGGGCGAGCGGATCGGCGGCGACGGCCGGATCATCTCCGGAAGCAGCGATGTCGATCAGGCCTCGATCACAGGAGAACCCCTACCAGTGGCAAAACATCGCGATGACGAGGTGTTCGCCGGAACCCTCAACGGGACCGGCACTCTGCGAATCCGGATCGATCACGCGGCATCGGAGACGGTCGTCGCGCGGATCGTGGCGATGGTCGAAGAAGCGTCCGCCACCAAAGCGAAGTCGCAGCTGTTCATCGAGAAGGTCGAGCAGTACTACTCGGTCGGAGTCGTGGCCGCGACCCTCGCAGTGTTCTTCATCCCGTTCGCGCTCGGCGGCGCCCTGCAACCGTCGCTGCTGCGAGCGATGACGTTCATGATCGTCGCCTCCCCGTGCGCAGTCGTGCTGGCCACGATGCCGCCGCTACTGGCGGCGATGGCCAACGCCGGCCGCAACGGCGTGTTGGTCAAATCCGCCGTCGTGATGGAGCAGCTCGGTTCGGTCACCACCGTCGCATTCGACAAAACCGGAACCCTCACCAAGGGGTCCCCGGCCCTGACGGACATCCGGCCGATGAGCGGGGCGAACCTCGCCGCCGACGAGCTGCTCACGTTCGCCGCCGCGGCCGAGCATCCCAGTGAGCACCCGCTCGCTGACGCGGTCGTCGCCGCTGCCCGCCAACGCGGGTTGCAGGTGCCCCCTGTCGAAGAGTTCGACTCCGCCCCCGGCCGGGGAGTGCGAGCACGCCTGAACGGTCGCCGGATTCAGGTCGGCAGCCCCGCACACCTGCTTCCAGCGGCGTCGGCCGCGATCGCGGACCGTGCCACGGCGCAAGCGATGTCTGCGGCCGCCGAAATGGAAGCCGGCGGAAAGACCGCGATCGTGGTGATTGTCGACGCCGCACCGATCGGAGTACTCGGACTGGCCGATCAACTCCGCGACGGCGCCCGCGACGTCGTCGACGAACTGACCACCCTCACCGGACACACTCCGGTTCTACTGACCGGCGACAATCCCCGCGCCGCCGCTGCGCTCGCCGCACAGGTCGGGATCACCGACATGCGAGCCGGACTCCTCCCCGAGGACAAGGTCACCGCCGTCGCCGACCTCGAACGCAGCGGCGCGAAAGTGCTACTGGTCGGTGACGGTGTCAACGACGCCCCCGCACTCGCCGCCGCGCACACCGGCATCGCCATGGGCCGCGCCGGATCCGACCTCGCACTCGACACCGCCGACGCCGTCATCGTCCGTGACGAACTCGCCACCATCGCGCGCGTGATCGCCCTCTCACGCCGTGCCCGGCGCATCGTGATCGCCAACCTCGCGATCGCCGCCACCTTCATCACCACCCTCGTCCTGTGGGACCTGTTCGGGCACTTACCGTTACCCCTCGGCGTCGCCGGACACGAAGGCTCCACCGTCATCGTCGGACTCAACGGAATGCGACTACTTTCCCAACGCGCGTGGCGCTACGAGACAGGCAACCTCGGGTGGCGCCGGGCTCGATCCATCTAGAGAAGAGGTACATCTCCCAAGCAAAGGTCGTCCGCCTTCGATTGCCTGCGCGCTACGTAGTGGCGAAGGGAACCCGCGAGTTTTGCCGCGGGACGCCGTCAATGGACCACCCGCCATGAGCAATCTACTATTGACGATAGTAGGTTGTTGATCGACACTGTCCCAGACCGCTCGATCCGAGCATAGGAGAACTCCATGAGCTTGGCGCCGTTCCTCGTCGTAGTTCTCGGAATTCCAGCAGGAATGGCCGCCATAATTGGACTGATGACCGCGGGCAACGAGAGAAAGAGCCGAGTTGACCGACCGATGCGACGCATGCGCGCGGAGATCAGTCGACTCAATTCGGAGAACGCCGCACAGTAGCCCGGCACGGCATCGACCATGCTCACCGCCGATACACTCGTGCTGCATCTCATCTCGCAACCACGAGCGGGACCACGGACGTGGGGTCAAGATCCTTCCTCGGGAGAGGCGACGTCGTGCAGCCAAGGTCGGGCGCGAGAATCGAACTCCCAACGCAACACCAAATCGGATCTCATCACACTGTCCACGTCTTCCGACTGACCAGACAGCCGGCTTCCACATCGGGGCCGGAATGCGTCATCTCCCCTCCTGACATCCCGGCAAGCTTCAACCTACGGAAGGAGCGCGTCGGGTCGGGCGGGGAGTCGACCGGTTTCGAGGAAGATGATGCGTCGTCCGATTTCCACAGTGTGGTCGCAGAATCGTTCGTAGAACCGTCCGAGCAGGGTGATGTCGACAGCAGCTTGCACTCCGTGCGGCCATTGTTGGGCTTGGGTGACGGTGAACAGGCGCCGGTGCAGTTCGTCCATGACCGTGTCGGCGGCCACAAGCTCTTGCGCGTGAGCAGAATCGACGTGCCGCAGTATTACCTGGGTTTCGGTCGCCCGAGCCACTGCTGTCCTTCCCATGTCCGCTACGACTGCCCGCGCTTCGGGCGGTACGGCCGACGTCGGGTGGCGCAGGCGCGCGATCTTGGCGATGTGGACGGCCAGTGCGCCCATACGTTGCAGACTTGCGGCGATGTGCAAACCGCCAACGGTAAATCGGAGGTCATGTGCCACAGGGGCTTGTAAGGCGAGAAGTGAGAATGACTTGTGTTCCCAGTCGGAGGCGGCCCGCTCGAGGTCGGTGTTCGCGTCGAGTACTCGCTCGGCGGTGCGAAGGTCGGCATCGAGGAGGGCTGCCGTTGCCTCCGACATCGCTGTCACGGTGAGCCCGCACATCGACGCCAGGCCACACGAGAGGTCGTCGAGGCTGTCGGCGAAATGTGTGCGCATCTCATCACCCTAGATGTGTACCCAGCGGTTGTTTCGTCTTCAGTTCGATCCGGGGCATCGGGTCCATTGCGCCTCTTCTCGGCCTCCGTCCGGGCAATACCGTTTCTGTGCCCGCCGGTGACGGGTAGAAATGGATTGAAGCCGACAGCCGTAATGGGTGCTGTCGGCGAGGTGCCTGTGGTTAAGCAGTCAGCCGCAGGTGCCGACCACAACGCGATTCAGTCTGTCATCGGTCACAAACCGAGCAGCAGCTGATCGAATTGCGAACGCAACCCACCGAGTAGAGCGAAGTCTGCGCGAACACGGGCGCTCAACTGCTCGGACACCTGGCGGAGTTTGACGTTCTTCTGCTCCAAGCGCCAGATGAGAATGTCGAAGGCCCGCTCCGCGGAAATTCCGTACACGATCATCAGCATCACTTTGGCCTGCTCGATCGCTCCACGGGAGCTACTGATCTCATCGACCAACTCGTCGACCGACTCCCTGACCCATGCGGTCGAGCGTTTCGGTGACGTCTATGTAAAGACCGGCACTACCGATTACTTCGTCGTTGCCGCCGAGGATGCTGTCGCCCACCACGATTCACCGATCTCGTCACACCATTTGTGTCGACGATGCGATGTCTACTACTGAACGGCCCAAACTGGTCGCCGCCGGCACCGCCCTCTACGAGGCGTGAGGCATTATCTTCCTCGAAGACCAACTCGCGGAAGCCCGCCGCATCAACACCGAACTTCAACAGCAAGAAAGCGGACCCGGCGCATCACCCGAATACGCCCAGCACCTCCGACATCACCCCTCCCCCAATACTCTCCGCTACGCCACCACACCCACCTTCGCGGACTGCATCTTCACAGGGCGGATCTGTCCGAGCGGAAACGTCAGGAGTCGAACGCAGACAATGCTTTCGCTACAGTCGATCAATGCAGCACCATCCCGACGTGGCGTTGCACTCGGCCCACCGAACGCGATGTCGCGCAGGCCGAAAATTCGGTGGGCCGCCTCTGACTGCGCGCCCGTCGACCCTGACACCGGGCCGCACGGCCCATCAGGTCGGACGTCTCACCCTGACCTGGTGAACCACGGTGGAACTGTGTCCCCCCAACTGGCGAAAACACATACCCTCGCTCGGCCGCCGAAAACATGGGTACAGAAGAATTTCACCCCGGACAGCGCCTAGGAACCTTCGATCTTGCCGCAACGCCTGGCCGGGGGCAACGCCTAGAACACACACTCGTCTACGCGACCCCCATGGTGGCAGACATGGATTGATGGTGTCGACGTGTGCTCAGCACGTACCCGTGCGATCGCGTCGCGTTTCACTCGCGAGTGCATGGCAGCATTTTCCGAAATGAGGAGATTGGGGCAAAGCACCACGGCAAACAGGACAAACCTCACCTCGACCGCCCGCGAAGCGTACGGCCTAGTCGTACACGTCCGGGAGCGGGCGCCGGCATCTACCGGTCTCATCGGTCCTCTGCCTTGTATGGTCGTCGAGACTGCCCTCCCGGCGTCAGCGCCCCATCGGTTGGGTAGAGCACATATGGTCCTGCAATGATGCACGGCCCAATCTCGCAGTTGCACCGAAAGCTCGCTCTCACTCGTCGATCTCGGCCAGAGAACCACGAACGGCACGGAGGACCTCACGAGATCAGTCCGAAAGCGAACTCCATGCCACCACAGCATTTTTCGCCGTGTCGCAAAGTCAAGACGGTCGGTGCTACGCCTGCAGCGCAAGTTTTCCAATCTGTAACTTCGATTATCTGTGCGCTAGCCGCCGAAAAGCAGTCCAGTGCAAGCCGAACCTCTACGCAATACAGTCAGGAGAACCTGATGACACCACACCCGAAGAGGGAGCATCACCGTGATCCGTCAAACGCCTGAGTCCGCGGGCGTGAGTGGTTTCAGCGACCGCCTCAGTGCTCGTTGATCCCAGGCCCTTGATGAGTGTGTATTGCGCACCGATTCGACACCGTAAAATCGACCGGGAAGCCATGCAGTGCAGTTATTCGCGTAACACGCGAATCTCGGATCTCTCCATCCCAGGCATCGTCGTGATCGCGCGCAGCGGGAGTTGGCATGCCATGTTCGAGCCCACGAGCTTTCATTTCCCCGTTCACATAGTAGAACCGCGCCTTTTGATTCGGGGTGTGGCGATCAAACCTGTCGTACAAGTATTGGTACTCCGCGACCAGGTCATCGCCCGTCATTCGGTAAACCGACAGAGGCGCCTCGTCATTCGTCATCGAATCGCCTCCTTGATACAGCGGCGCCGCAAGAGAATCTCGAAGACCATTCCCCGGCCGAGCGGACTTCGCAACGTGGATTTGCGGTTGACCCACGGGACAATTACACACCTGTCTCCGACGGGGTCAAAGGATGATCCCAGCTTTCGATCGGCTTCGGTCATGCCACCCCAGGTTCCGTACGGCTCACCAGCACCCAGGGCATACTCGCGACAACTACCGAGCAGGGGCAGTTCTGACAAATCCGCCGAGTCGGCGAATCCCACCGGCTTCCAGCAGTAAGACCACCCTCCACCGGCACTCGAACCTCGCCTTCCGTCACGCCCTCACCCGAATAACCTATAACCAAACCCGTGACTGCATTCAAACAAGCAGCAGGAAGGCAAGACACGAAGGAACCCCCCGCCGCCTCGAACGCACCAGTCGCGCCCCGCGACGTAGCCTACGAAGATCATTCTTTGGGCACTCATACGTTGTCTTCGCTTCGAACGCCACCGTGGACGTGCCCGTCGAGCTTCAATTCGATCACGAATCGCTCAGCTCAGACCGGCGTAGGAGTGCAATCCGGACACGACCATGTTGATGATGAACAGATTGAACAGCATCGAGACGAATCCTGCGATGTTTATCCAAGCGGCTTTGGTCTCGCGCCAACCTGCGGTCGCTCGGGCGTGGAGGTAGGCGGCGTAAATCACCCAGGCGATAAACGACATCGTCTCTTTGGGATCCCACCCCCAGAACCGACCCCAGGCTGCCTCCGCCCAGATCGCGCCGAGGATGACTCCGATACCAAAGAGAGGGAAGCCGACGATGACGGTTCTGTAGGCCAACCGGTCGAGTGTCTGGGCGTCGGGCAAACGACGAGCCATCGAACCTACAGGCCCGCGGCGCTCCGCGCCGGCGGGCTGTCGGATCCGTAGTAGGAACGCGAGGCTGGCCACGCCGGAAACCAGGAAGACGCCGCTGCCGATGCTGACGATTGTGACATGGATCGGAAGCCAGTAGGACTGCAGAGCCGGAACGACAGGCGCTGCGTCGGCGTAGAGCAGGGTTGCCGCAACGAACATCAGGATTAGGACCGGCGCCAGAAGAAAAACCCACATCGCGCGGTATGTCTGCCCACGCAGAAACACGATGCCAGTCGCCGTTGCGGCCGCGGTGGCCATGGTGACGAACTCGTACATGTTGCCCAACGGGAAACGTCCGGTTGCGAAGCCACGCAACACGATCGACACAAGGTGCAGTCCCAAGCCCACGACGAGAACCGCGGCACCCATGTTGCCGAGACGCTCGGGCACTGGCTTCGGCGGAGCCGAAACGATCCGTCCGGGCACTTCCGGCGACGGCGCCGAGACTCCCCCTGCCGCCACAAGCTTCCTGCTCCCCAACTCGAACCGGTGGACGTGGTCGGTGCGTGTCGCGGCGTAGTGCCAGATCAGCAACACGAGGGCTAACAGATACACGGCGAAGGCCGACTGGAACGACAGGTCACTCAGCCTGGCAATGGTTTGGTTGATGGGCACGGTGGGTCCTCTCCTGAGCCATCCGGGTTCTCAGATCAGATGCGGCCGCACCCGTCCAGCGAGTTTCTACTACTCGTACGTCATTCGTGGTCCATTAATCCGTGCCGCAGACTTGGCAGAATCGCACAACCTACAATTCCGTCTGGGATGCGCCGGACCCGCCGTACGCGTCATTGCCCGACCTCGGCGCACTGCGGTTTCGATCAGTCGTCCGTTCAGATCAGCATGCCCGTAGAGGTCGGCGAGGGCACATATTGACTACTATGCCCGATAGTAGTCAATGTTGTGTGGCTCAACGGGGAGTCACCCGGAAAATGAGGCTGCCGTCGGATACCGCGTTCCGCGGCGCTGAGTGATATGCCAAACCCCTCAGGGCGCAAGGGCTCGCTGACGCAACGAACATTGCCATGTCACCGAGCGAACACGTTGACGCATTGATCTGCTGACCGACCCTCCGGGGACGCGACTTCGCGCTCACGGCAACGCTTCTAGGTGCACTGGACCACGTGCGCGATAGATGGGCGGATGTATGAATACGCTCACCAAAGGCGGGGTCGACCGTGCATCCGCATTGAGCCTCTGCTCCGACAACCTCACAACCCGAACCGCTACGCCAGAAGTCGCCGAGCTTGAGAGTCGCCCCAAACGGCTCCCAAACCGGACTTTACATGCATAGGTGCGCATGTAACAATACCGGAGCGGGAAGGCTTGTCCGCGAAGCGAGAAGGTGGCGTGCTTGAAGTTTTGGTCGCGAGTTTCAACCATGCAGATGCGTCGTCACCGGCGAACTGAGTCGCAACTGACCGAGCCGCGCCGAACTTAGGCCACGCTTGTCCGTCCACCGACCTTTCAATCGGACATCAATAGCCGTCGCGCGAGTGTGCGCATCCTGCGTGGCTCGTCCCACCACCCACCGACGCGAGGAGTGCCGATGACCGAGTCAGCGACCGACGGAGCCCCCACGCATCCGGTGATCCATCTCTCACAGCTACTGAAGCGACCAGTGATCGCACGGAATGGGGACATCGTCGGCGCCCTAGACGATCTGATCGTGCGATTGCTCGGCGTGGACACCTACCCGACGGTATCCGGGCTGGTAGTCAATGTCGGTGGTCGGCGAATGTACGTTTCTGTCGAACGGATCGAGCACCTCGACGGGGACCGGGTGATGCTGGCGCAGAACAAGGTGGACCTGCGCGGGTTCGAGCGCCGCGAGGGCGAGGTACTGCTGCGTTCCGACGTCCTTGGCCATCGGCTGATCGACGTCCCGGCCGCGGAGCTGGTGCACGCCTACGACATCGAACTCGAGAACCCCGGTCACGGGTGGGTACTCGCACGGCTCGACACTCGCCGCCCGGCCCGGTTCTTCGGCTTAATCAAATCCCATGGAGGACACGCCAGTCGGGATTGGAAAGCGTTCGAACCCTTGATCGGCCACAAACACAGCATGGTAGTGCGGCGGGTCGGCGGGCGAGTCGGCACCCTTAAACCGGCGCAGATTGCAGATCTGCTCGAGGGCGCAGACAAGCGCGAGGGTGGGGAAATCCTTGACCGCGTCCACACCGACCCCGAGCTTGAGGCGGACGTTTTCGAAGAGCTCGACCCGGGCAAGGCCAACAAGCTGCTCGCCGACATGAGCGACGTCGAGGTGGCCGGTGTGCTTGGTCTCATGCGCGCAGACGACGCCGCCGACGCAGTCGCAGAGTTACGACAGTCCCGCCGTCGACGAGTGCTCGATCTGATGCCGGCCGGCCAACGCACGAAGGTGATCACACTAATGGGGTTCAATTCGTCCAGCGCCGGCGGCCTGATGAGCGTCGACGTCATCTCCTGCGCCGCCACCGCCACTGCGGCGCAGGCCCTGTCGGCAATCTCAGCAGCACGGTCCATGCAGCCCGAGGCTCTGCTGAAGGTGCACGTGCTCACCGACGCCGGCCGGCTGATCGGGGTGGCGTCGGTCATCCGGCTGCTGCAATCGGAGTCGGTGACCCCGATCGTCGACATCATGGACACCGACCCTGTGCGCGTGACCCCCGTGGCGGACCTAACCGAGGTGGCGGTGCTGATGGCCGACTATAACCTCGCGACGATCCCAGTCGTCGACGATGCCGACCACGTCGTCGGCGTGGTCACCGTCGACGATGTCCTCGAGGCCTCCATCCCCGACGACTGGCGACGGCGAGAACCTGCACCGAGGCCCATCGTCGAGCGCGCCACCGACCACCCTACGACCAACACCACCTCCACAGATCCAGGCGGTGATGACCGTGGCTGAACCCGAGATCACCGACGCCACCCCGGCACATACGCCTGTCGGTATGCCTGAACCGCGACCGTCCGCAGTCCTCGATTCCGCGCACCTCGGCGACATCGAGGGGGCGCTCGGAAGAATCAGTTTGTCCGACAAGGAATCTCGCCGCACTTTCAAGGCTCGGATGCTGACCATGTTGGCGATCGTCGGGCCTGGCCTCATCGTCATGGTCGGTGACAACGACGCCGGCGGTGTTGCCACCTACGCGCAGGCCGGCCAGAACTACGGGTACTCGCTGCTTTGGGTGTTGCTATTGTTGATTCCAGTGCTGATCGTCAACCAGGAGATGGTTGTCCGACTCGGGGCGGTGACCGGGGTGGGGCATGCCCGGCTGATAAACGAGCGCTTCGGCCGCGGGTGGGGCTGGTTCTCGGTCGGCGATCTGTTCGTATTGAACTTCCTGACCATCGTCGCCGAGTTCATCGGAGTTTCACTGGCCGCCAGCTACTTCGGCGTCTCACGGTACATCGTCGTGCCGACCGCTGCGGTCGCGTTGATCGCGATCATGGCCACCGGCAGCTTCCGCCGCTGGGAACGTGCGATGTTCGTCTTCATCGCCGTCACGGCGGTACAGATCCCGATGCTGCTGCTCTCACACCCAGACTGGGGTCGCGCTGCCCGAGACTTCGCGATTCCGGGCGTCCGAGGCGGGATCACCTCGGACGCGGTGTTGTTGATTATCGCAATCGTCGGCACCACTGTCGCGCCGTGGCAACTGTTCTTCCAACAGTCCAACATCATCGACAAACGGATCACCCCGCGGTTCATCAGCTACGAACGAGCCGACACCGTCCTCGGGGCGCTGGTCGTCGTCGCCGGCGCAGCGGCATTGATGATGACCGCCGACTACGCCGCCCGCTCAACTGGCAGTGTCGGAGAATTCGTGGACGCCGGCGACATCGCGCGCCTACTCAGCGCGAATGGTTCCGTCCTCGGCCCGATCTTCGCGATCGTGCTTCTCGACGCCTCGATCATCGGTGCCGCTGCGGTCACTCTGTCGACCAGCTACGCCTTCGGTGACGTGTTCGGGATCAGCCACTCGCTACACCGAGGGTTCAAGGAGGCCAAACCCTTCTACCTCTCATACGGTGCCATGGTCCTCCTTGCCGCGGGGATCGTGCTGATCCCCGGCGCACCGCTTGGACTGATCACTACCGCCGTGCAGGCTCTTGCCGGACTGCTCCTGCCCAGCGCGAGCGTGTTCCTGTTGCTGCTGTGCAACGACCGGCAAGTACTCGGACCCTGGATTAATCCGCGCTGGCTCAACCTCGTCGCCGGGCTGATCGTCGCGGTCCTGCTGATGCTCTCGGGAATCCTCATGGCCACCACCGTTTTTCCCGACCTCAACGTGGTGACCGCCTCAATATACCTAGGGATAGCGTTGGTCGTCGCTGGCATCGTCGCAACAGTTGGCGTGCGGTGGCTCGACCGGCGCCGCGGCGTAGTCACCGCTCTGCCCCCTGACGTCGGGCGAGAGGCAAAGATGCAGTGGCGGATGCCGCCGCTGACGCTGCTCGAACCGGTCGTGTGGTCCTCCGGAACGAAACTGGGCATGCTGGCCTTGCGGGGCTACCTCGTCATCGGCGCGATACTTCTCGTGGTCAAGGCTATTCAACTCGGCAGCCGATAGGATGCCGAGCCGCAGCCAAATGAGAGTGCGAGTACCAGCAGCTCGGGAGTCACCACCACGCGGGATGCCGGTCTCGATGCCGTGCTCGAGAACCTCACGGTCGCTGCGCCGCAGACCCAGGCAGAACCGGTAGGTGACGAAGAACGCGATCGGGGGGCAGCAGCACCATGCCGATTCGGCCGATCCACATCATCGCGTTCAGCGAGATGTTGAACTTGTACGCAATGATGTCGTTGACGCAGGGGATCGTCAGACCAGGTAGAACGCGATGACCATCGCGCCGATCGCGGTGCGGACCGGAACGTCCCGCGGACGCTGCAGCAGGTTTGCCTGCGTGCGGTGGTAGTCGGAGATTCAGCACCGATCGCAGGGCTCGCGGGTTCGGATGCTGCGCTTCCTCGTCGTGGTCGTGGTACTGATGGCCGACTATAAACTCGCGACAATCCCAGTCGTCGGCGTGGTCACCGTCGACGATGTCCTGCCGCCGGGCAGAACAACTTGACTCCGTAGCCGGGTACAGGGTTCACAATGGCAACATGCGTAGCAGTGAACTGGCCACCCTCACGGGTGAATGTGCAGACGTTGCGGTACTACGAACGGCGCGGACTCCTGCAGCAGCCTCCACGATCCGCCTCGGGATACCGCTCATATCCGGGATGAGGCGGTCGAGATTATCCGGTTCGTCAAACGCACCCAGGAACACGGCTTCAGCCTCGAGGAGATCAACGAACTTCTCCACCTCTACGGTGGCGGACCGGACGATTGCGACGCAGCGCGGAGACTCGCCCAGAAGAAGATCGCCGAGCTCGACGAAAAGATCCGAGATCTGCAATGCATGCGGGCCTCATTGACCGAATTCGCTTCCACCTGTGCACTACCGCGAGCTGACCGGCACTGCCCCATGCTCCAGACATTGCACACCGACGAAGGAACACCATGATTCAACTCGAAATTTTGCAAGTCCTGGACTGCCCCAACGTGCCGCTCCTCGAACAACGAATCGAGCAAGCTCTCGCGGGTGTATCGATCGAATGGGAACTGCGCCACCTGGTCATCGAGGATTCCCAATCAGCAGCACTCGCGGGTATGGCCGGGTCTCCGACGTTGCTCGTCGACGGCCACGATCCCTTAGCCGAGTCAAATCAGATCCCGAGCGTGTCCTGCAGGCTCTATCGCGATGCCGCGGGCGCTGTCGACGGCGCTCCTACTGTGTCGGCGCTGAGGAGAGCATTCGGAATGGATTGACCAACGTGGACAGTCGTTGACTGCTGCTCCGAATTCGGCTTCGGCAGCAGCGATCGCCGCGACCTAGCCCCTTCCCGGGTGACACCGGGGGATGAAGGAGGCTTCATCTATGCCGGCGTGGCCGCGGGAAACTTCTTCACGCGGTGCGCGACGCGCGACGCCTCTCATCTACGACCATCACCTCGTCGTTGATCCGGCGTCGCAACGATCGGAATGCGATCGCAGAGATGGCGAATCCGAGCAGCAAGGCCCCGAACAGTGACAAAGCGCCGGGGATTTCGAGGTCGAATACGGCGTTGATTCCCATGACGATCACTGCGAGCCCAGCGATCAGGGCGAGTCGAGCTGCGGTGTAGTACACCATCAATCGCACAAGCTTCGACCGTGCGATTCGTGTCATTCGCGTCGGCGGCCCTTGATGTGAATCCAGTGCTGGAATTTCGGGGCGGGCCGACGAGCTGGGACGACCCTCCGGGGCGGATTGACGTTTCACAGTGCTCGATTCAATAGTTGGACTCGGGCCCCTGCCGCTGCTGAGCGAGGGCCGGTGGAAGAACCAATATAGCTACTATGCACAATAGTAGTTCAGTGTTGTTCCCCGATTCGCCGCACCATACTTGGAGGAAGTGTATGCAGGCACGGTCGCGATGGCTCATGTTCTTCTTGGCCGTGATCGCCCTCCTTGTCGTGGCAATCTGGCCTCGATCCGAACCAACCGAATCCCACTCCCCAACCCGACCGCAAATGCCCCCGGCCGCATCCCAAGACGACGGCGAAGCTCTCGACCCGAGCTTCACATCTGCGACCGCAGCAGCGAAGGTTTCCTGCCCTGCGGCCCCGGCGGCACCGCCCGTGAACGGAAAACTCCGGGGAATCAAAGCGACGTGTCTTGGCGAGAGCACTGAAGTCGACCTCGGCGCAGCGCTGTCCGGGGAACCCACCTTGATCAATCTCTGGGCTTCGTGGTGTGGGCCGTGTCGATCGGAGATCCCGGTTCTGAACGATTACGCAGGCAGCCCCGGCGCCATCCGTGTGGTCGGCGTCAATGTCCAGGACGACATGTCAGCAGCACTAGCACTTCTCACGGACGCCGGCGTGCGCTATCCCTCGTTCGCCGCCATCGACGACGTCGGAATTGCACTGTCGGCGCCGCCAGTTCTGCCGCTGAGCTTCCTCGTCCAACGTGACGGGTCCGTCGACCAGGTCACAGCCCCCATGGTTTTCGAAAACACGGACCAAATACGCTCCGCCGTAAGTGAGTTGATGAAATGACAGTCCCCACACCCACGCGACAACGGATGCACCGCACCCCCCGAGCGCATGCCCATCCCCTCTCACTCATTGCTATCCTCACCGCGGTGGTCGTCGCCGCAAGTGGGTGCGCGAGCGGTACCGACGCGGTCGCTTCGGGTGCGAACTTCGATTTCGTCTCGCCTGGGGGGCAAACCGATATCTTGTACGACCCACCCGAGTCGCGAAATAGAATCGGCGCATTGGCCGGGCCTGACCTTATGACCGACGGTAACGATATCTCACTGACTGACTACGCAGATCAGATCGTCGTGATCAATCTGTGGGGACAATGGTGCGCCCCATGCCGCTCCGAGGCCGACGATCTCGAACGCGCCTACGAAGCAACCAAAGACCTCGGCGTTCAGTTTCTCGGGATCAATGTTCGAGATCCTCAACGTGACAAAGCTCAGGACTTCGTCGTCGACAACAACGTGAGCTACCCCTCGATCTACGACCCGTCGATGAGGACCTTGATAGCGCTCGGCGGAAACTATCCGACGAGCGTGATTCCCTCCACGTTGGTGTTGGATCGTCAGCATCGCGTCGCCGCAGTGTTCCTTCGTGCACTTCTCACTGAGGATCTACAGCCTGTCATCGAGCGTGTGGCGGCCGAACGGTGAACGACTTTGCCCAAGGCATCGGGTCCAGCTTCCAGACCGCCGCCTCGAGCGGTCCGTTGCTGCTCGCCGTAGCGGCGTGCGTTTTGGCCGGTCTGGTCTCTTTCGCCTCACCGTGCGTGGTGCCACTGGTTCCCGGATACCTGTCGTATCTAGCCGGCATTTCCGGAGCTGATTCTCCGGCGGTGACCCCTGAAGACGCGACCACGAGACCCGCAGCAGGCAGATGGCGGGTGACAGGCGCGGCAACGATGTTCGTCGCGGGATTCACGGTGGTGTTCGTTTTCGCCACCGCATCGGTATTCGGCGTGATCAGCACCCTGCGCATCAACGAAGACCTGCTCCAACGGGTGGGCGGGGTGATCACCATCGTGATGGGGTTGACCTTCATCGGCCTTATTCCTGCCCTGCAGAAAGACGCACGATTCGCGCCGCGACGAATCTCCTCCCTTGCCGGCGCACCTTTGTTGGGGGGCGTGTTCGCGTTGGGCTGGACACCATGTCTCGGCCCCACTCTCGCAGGGGTTCTTTCGGTGGCGGCCGGAACTCAAGGCACGACGGCAGCGCGCGGGGTGCTGCTGATCGTCGCCTACTGTCTAGGACTTGGATTACCGTTTATCGTGCTGGCGTTCGGGTCGGTGAAAGCGCTCCGAGGCGTCGGATGGCTCAAACGCCATTCACGAACGATTCAGATCGTCGGCGGAATAATGCTCGTCGCTGTCGGTCTGGCACTGGTCACCGGTGTGTGGGGCGTGTTCATCGGCTGGTTGCGCAACGAGTTTGTCAGTTCGGTCGTGTTGCCGATATGACAGAGAGTGTCCCCACGGGAGCTCGCATCCGTCGCCTCCCGAGACTGATTATCCGAGAAAGCATTCGAATGCTGCGCCAGTACTGGCGCAGATTGACGTCGATGAGTACCGCGCTCGTGCTCCTGTTCCTCTTGGCGCTGGCAGCACTCCCCGGAGCAATGCTGCCTCAGCGAAATCTCAACGTGCAGAAAGTGTCCCAGTACATTGCGGCCCAACCAACCCTTGGCCCACTGTTCGACAAGCTGGAGTTGTTCGACGTCTTTTCCAGTTTCTGGTTCACCGCAATCTACGTTCTCCTGTTTCTCTCTCTCATCGGCTGCCTGTTTCCACGCTTGCGGGCGCATCTCGGCGCACTCAGGAGCCAGCCTGTGCGGGCACCTCGGAATCTGTCCCGGTTGCCGCACCATTTCCGCGGCGAGGTAGATATCTCTCACGACGAGGCCTTGACGAGAGTGCGCCGGTCTCTCAAGGGTTGGCGCATCGCAGTCAATCCCGAAAATGATTCCGGAGTATCGGTTTCGGCGGAGAAGGGATATCTGCGCGAGGCCGGGAATCTGGTTTTCCACTTCTCGTTGATCGGGTTGCTCGTCACCGTCGCCATCGGCAAGCTGGTGGGGTACGAGGGTTCGGTCATCGTCATTGCCGACGGTGGTCCTGGATTCTGCAACACCTCACCCGCTGTGTACGACTCATTTCGCGCTGGAAGTGCAACTGACGGAACTGGTCTCGCACCGTTCTGCATCAAGGTCAACGATTTTTCCGCGGACTATCTCGATACTGGTCAGGCCGAAATGTTCACCTCCAACATCTCATACCAGAGCGGGCAGGACATCGCGACCAATACGTGGAAGGACTACCGTCTTCGAGTCAACGAACCGTTGCGTACCGATGGCGCCCGCGTCTATCTGACCGGCCACGGGTACGCGCCGCAGTTCACCGTCACTTTCCCCGATGGCCAGTCCCGTACCGAGACAATGCAGTTTCAACCGGACGACGCGGTGACGTTTCTCAGCAGTGGGGCGTTGCGTTTCGATCCACCCGGCGGTTCGTTCCCCGATCCGAACGAGCGCCGGAAGAATCAGATTGCCATCGAGGGACTCTTCGCGCCGACCGCGGCCTTCAGTGGGACGCTCCTGACTTCGTCGTTTCCCGACGCACGTGATCCTGCGGTCGCGATCGACATCTACAAGGGCGATACGGGTCTGGATACCGGCATTCCGCAATCGATCTTCTCGTTGAATACGGAGATGATCAACCAAGGAAGGCTGGTCAAACAAGATCGTGTGAACCTTCGACCGGGAGAGACGCGGACTCTCTCTGACGGAACACAGGTTCGGTTCGACGGGGCCAAGGAATTCGCCAATCTACAGGTGTCGTACGACCCTGCGCAACAGTGGGTTCTCGTCTTTGCGATCACGATGATGCTCGGACTTCTGACCTCGCTCGTGATCAGGAGGCGGCGCGTGTGGATCCGTTTACGCCCGGGGGCAGCACCGGAGCAGGTCGATCTCGAACTCGGAGGCCTCGCGAGGACCGATCATGCAGGGTGGGGCGGCGAATTCGACGATCTTTGTGAGAAATTGTGGACGGACCAGCACAGTTCTCCTTCTACGGGAGCGGGCCTGTGAGGGTCCCTTCGTCCGAACGTGCACTCACTGCCGACGGTGAACTCGATGCATGCCTGAAGAGTGGTCGCCCCAAACGGCTTTACGGTGGGAACGCTTTGCGTCTCGCGCTTTCGGTGGGCGCTGGGTGGCTGCTATTTCTCAGTTTTCCGCCGCGCACGCTGTGGTTTCTGGCCCCTGTCGCCATCGCCCTGCTGACCGCCGTTCTCCAGGGTCGCAGTCTCCGTGCGGGTTTCGGATTCGGCTATGCCGCGGGACTGGGATTCTTCGTTCCCTTGCTGCCGTGGGTCGGAGCGTATGTCGGTGCAACGCCTTGGTTGGCGTTGGCGGCGATTGAAGCGCTCGCGTTCGGCGTGTTCGGCGTACTGGCAGTGGCCGTCGGTCGCGCTCCCCTTTCCCCGGTGTGGATTGCGGGTGCATGGGTCACCGCCGAAGCACTTCGTAGCCGAATTCCGTTCGGCGGTTTCCCGTGGGGGCGTTTGGCCTTCGGGCAGGCGGACAGTCCGCTGCTGCCGTTGGCTTCGATCGCAGGGGCGCCAGGTCTTTCCTTCGTGACTGCACTGACCGGAACTCTCATCGCCTGGTCACTGGCCGGACCCTCCCGTGTTCGATGGCAAGCATTGGCGAAGGGTGGCGTTGCCGTCGTCCTCATCTTTGTGAGTGCATTGGTGACAAGTTCTCCCGGTGCCGCCCCTGACGAGGTCGTCACTGCTGCCGTCGTTCAGGGCAACGTGCCGCGACTCGGCCTCGATTTCAACGCCCAACGCCGAGCGGTGCTCGATAATCATGTTGCCCGCACCGAGCAGCTCGCTGCCGATGTCGCGGCGGGTCGCGCAGCCCGGCCACGGCTTGTTATCTGGCCCGAAAATGCTTCGGATATAGATCCTTTGGTGAATCGGGATGCGGCAGAGCGACTGGACCGAGCAGCCCGTTCGATCGGGGCACCAATCCTGGTCGGTACGGTTCTCGTAGGTGAAGCGAGCACATCGATCAACAGTGTCATGGTGTGGGATCCCACGGATGGCCCTGGCCAGCAACACATCAAACGACAACTCGTGCCGTTCGGGGAGTACCTGCCGCTCCGACCGATCATTCGTGCAGTGTCGTCGTACGCCGATTCTGCGGGCAATTTCGTTGCCGGGAATGGGAACGGTGTCGTCGACCTCAACGGAGTTCAGGTAGCTGTTGCCACGTGTTACGAGGTGGCCTTCGACGATCTGGTGACCGAGTCGGTCCAGGCGGGAGCCACCGTCATCGCGGTTCCCACCAACAATGCGACCTTCGGCCGGACGGAGATGACCTTTCAGCAATTGGCCATGTCGCGGGTGCGGGCAGTCGAGCACGGTCGCACTGTGTTGATCGCCGCGACCAGCGGTGTCAGTGCGATCATCACGCCGACGGGAGAGGTACGCCAACAGAGCGAGATCTTCACAGCACAGGCATTGACCGACGAGATCGCCCTGCGTTCCGATCTCACACCGGCAACACGTCTGGGCGCGGTTCCCGAGATCGCCCTGGCGGTGATCGTCCTTTCTCTCGCTGCCGCATCTCTCTTCGGGGGCGCGTACCGCTTCTGTCTCGGCAGAAGAACGAAACCATGAATTACTATGATTGATAGTAATTCAGTGTCGGTGCCAGCGCGCAAGGGAACGAGTCCACCAATGTCGAAGAACCGCAAGAAGAACACACCCCGCCCCCGCGGCGGTGGGGTGCCCGGTGGCCGAAGTTTTCCGTGGTCGATATCGATCGCAGTCCTGATTATCGCCGGCCTGGTCTCGGTCATCGCCTACAACATGGTGCCCAAGGCCATCGAGAGGACCGAAGCACAAAAATACGCTCCGAGCGCGGACAACCCGGACCCCTCGCTGTCCATCGAAGGGGTAACCGAAATCGAATACGCGGCCGGCAATCATATTCAAGCGCCTCAGCGCGTTGCATACGATCAAACTCCCCCCTTGGGAGGAGCGCACGATCAGTACTGGGCGACATGCACAGGCATCGTCTACCCGGAGCCGATACGCACTGAGAATGCGGTGCATTCACTCGAGCACGGTGCGGTCTGGATTGCCTACAACCCCGACTCGTTGAATCCGTCCGACGTCGACGCCCTTACCTCCCAAGTCAACGGTAAGCCGTATTCCCTGATGTCACCGTTCCCTGGCATCGATTCCCCCGTTTCGATTCAGTCGTGGGGGCACCAACTCAAAGTCGACAGCGTCGACGACCCCCGTATCGCAAAATTCATCACCGCCCTCAAACAGAACCCGAACACCCATCCAGAGGCCGGTGCCAGCTGTGCAACGGTCCCGGGAGGATTCGACCCGAACGCTCCTTTCCCCTTCGACGCATCTCCGCCAGGCCCTGACGCGATTCCCGCAGCGTCGGAGCAGTCAGCCACTGGTCTTCCCGCAGCAACGACCCCACCTGCGCCGGCGATCACGAGGAGTCGCGAAAATGGTTGAACACGAGGCGGTATCGATTCAATCCGAGTCGGTATCCGATTCATCGGGCAAACGCCATGCCACGCCGGCCGCAGTGTTGGTGGTCGGTATTGTCATCGCTCTGTTGATCGGAATCATCATCGGCCTGTGGGCAAAGGGGCGGATCGAGAACACCTCGCAGGGGGTCCCAGCCGTCGGCGCAGTGGAGGTCGGCTTCGCGCAGGACATGTCGGTTCACCACGGGCAAGCGGTCGAGATGTCGTCCCTCGCATTGGTGAACACTGCCGACCCCGCTATCCGTACGCTCGCGTACGACGTCGTCACTACTCAGCAAAGTCAGATAGGAATGATGCAGGGGTGGCTGTCCATCTGGGATCGACCCGCCCGGAGCACGGGCGAGTATATGGAGTGGATGCCCTCAACTTCCTCGGCGATGAATCACTCGATGCCCGGCATGAGCACCGGACAAAGTGATTCCGGCGTAACTGAATCAGTCGCGATGCCGGGAATGGCTTCTCCCGCCGAACTCGCGGAACTACGCACCCTGACCGGACCGGCATTTGAGATTCGCTATTTGCAATTACTGTTGCGCCACCATCAAGGGGGAATTCCGATGGCCCAATACGCCGCTGACAATGCCGATCTCCCCGTCGTGACAAATCTTGCTCGACAGATCGCCGCTACACAGCAGGCCGAATCGACCGCATTGCGAGAACTGCTCGCAGTGAGAGGTGCCCAACCGATCCCGATGAACTGACCACTCATCTCACACACCGTCGCATCCGCCGAACCCGATCATCGAGATGCCGAGAGCAGTCATCGACGGGGAAGGGTTTTGAGGAATTCGTTGTAGGCCTCGAGGTCGACGTCACCGTCCCTGGCGGCCTTTTTGTCGACGGCGGCGTTGGTGCGGGTCTCGTCGCGATTCCACCTCATCGCGAAAACCACCATGATGATCAACGCGACGGGTTCTCCGTACGACCATGCCAAAGCCCCCGCCATTTGTTGATCGGCCATCAGATCGACGTTCCAGGACGCCGGCGGATTGGTGAAGGTACTCAGGAGTGGCGAGGTTGCCATCATCAGGATCACGCCGATGAAAACATGGAGAGGCATTTCGACGAAGAGGTCGAAACATCGACCCAGGTTGCTTTGCTTGACGGGCAACGGCCCAGATGAGAGCACCGGAACGATGAACAACACTCCAGTGGCCAGGAAGAAGAGCTCCAGGCCTGTGTGACCGACCCAGGACGACGCCACCAGGTCGAATACCGGCGAGAGGTAGATGCCGTAGTAGCTGAACAGGAACAGTGGAATCGTGACGCCGGGGTGTAGCAGAATCTTCGCCGTCCGGCTTCTGAGTGCCGTCAATGCCAGCTTGAGGATCGGAATTCCCCACCCTGTGTGAGGGGTGGAGCGCAGCAGGAGAAGACCTGGGCTGCCGAGAACGAGCAGTGGTGGAATCGCCATCGACAAGGTCAAATGCTGGAACATCCAGATACTGAAGAGTTCGTACCCGTAGCCCTCGACGGCGAGCCCCGTGACCAGGATCAGCAATATACAGCCGAAGAGGAAGCTGGCCGTCCTCGTCCACGGCCACACCCGACCGGAAGACGTCACCCGGTAGACACCCCAGCCATACCACGCTGCCAGTAGGACTCCGATCAGTGGTAGGACCGGGAGCGGCTGCGGCGCCCACCCCACCATTGCTCCGAACGAAGGCACGGCCTCGGGTAAACGTATCCAGTCCATCACCTACGTGGTCCCTCCCCGCTCGTACTGTGTTGTAACATCTCAGCGCTTCGAGCGCTTGTCTCCGCGGAGAACGATGACCATCCCGATCACGAACAGGATTGCCACTGCGCCACCGAGAATCGGCAACAACAGTGGGGATCCGTCGTCGGAGTCGGCATCGGCGGTCGCCGCCGACGGCGCAACAGTTGCCGGAGGTGTTGCACCTCCGGGAAGCGGCGCCGCATTGTTCTTCGCCGCGTTCAAGGTGAAGGAGTACGACCCCGTGATCGGGTGTCCGTCCTCAGAGATCACCCGGTAACCAACGGTGTAAGTGCCAGACGACATCTGACCGGTCGTCACGAGAGAAACGCGCTCTCCCTGCACCGACGGCTCCCCGGCTCCGACCTGCGTCCCGTCGGCCGCACTGACGGTCACGTTCGCGAAACTCGTCTGAATCTCCTGATTGAAAACCAATTCCACCGAACTCGGCGCAGTGTCGAGAACTGCGTCGGCGGATGGAGTCGATCCGACCAGTGCACTGTGTGCTTGCGCGGTGCCTGCGCTTATGAGCGCACACCCCGCAGCCACCAGCAGCACAACCATTGCACGCCTCAAAATCTGTTCCTCCTACTCGGCTCACACCATCGAGGTGCGGAGTCCGGCGATCGATGCACACCGCACTTCGCTGAGACAATACCTCCGACTACTATGTTGCATAGTATTCAGGGCTGTGTGGTGGCCGGAAGGTTGCACGCATCGACGAACACCGACCAGGTAGGCGGATCCATGAAGTTGACCACCAACGCGAAATTCTCGATAGCCCTGATAGCTGTCTTCGCTGTCGTCCTCGGCGCGCTGTTGCTCGGCAACCGCAGCGGGAGGGAGACAAACAGCGCCAGCGCTTCGGACGCATCGGTTCTTCGCGACGACACGCATCTACTTTCCTCTGCGCCGGACAACGATGTCGTTCTGGTCGAATTCCTCGACTTCGAGTGCGAGGCATGCCTGGCGATGTATCCGACGATGGAGCGGATACGTGCTGAGTACGCTGACCGCATCACGTTCGGTGTACGGTACTTCCCCATTCCCAGTCACACGAACAGTCGACTCGCGGCGCGAGTCGTCGAAGCGTCGTCCAGGCAAGGGAAGTTCGTGGAGATGTACCAGCGAATGTACGACACGCAGACCCAGTGGGGCGAGTCGTCCGAATCTCAAGTAGCCCTCTTCCGTACGTTCGCCCAGGATCTGGGACTCGACATGGCGACCTTCGAAGCAGATATGAATGATCCCGCAGTCGCAGAGCGTGTCGAAGGGGACTTCAACGAAGGTATCGACCTGGGCGTGCAGGGCACACCGACGCTGTTCCTCAACGGCGTCCAGTTGCCGTCCATGCCGACATATGACGATCTCACCGCTCGCATCGACGCAGCGCTGGCCCAATGACATCAACGGGAGCACGCGGTGCCCACGTCGACACTGGTATACCTCCGACTGTCGACTCGGCCCCGAAAGTGTGCTCCCCCTATGTCGTCGGATGGATTCTCACTGCAGCAGGCGCTCTCGGCTTGGCGGCGTCTCTGATACTGACTATCGAGAAGTTTCAGCTTCTCGCGGATCCCTCATATCGCCCGTCCTGCAGCATCAACCCCGTCCTCAGTTGTGGATCGGTGATGAGTTCTCCACAAGCCTCGATCTTCGGTTTCCCGAATTCGATCCTCGGTATAGTCGGGTTCACCGTCCTACTGACCACGGGAATCGTGACCCTCACCGCCGCAAAGGCACTACCTCAGTGGTATTGGCGCTGTATCGTCATCGGCTTGCTCACCGGAGCGGTGCTGGTTCACTGGCTGATTTTCCAAAGCCTGTACAGAATCCAGGCACTGTGCCCATACTGCATGGTCGTGTGGGTGGTGACGATGACAGCCCTCTGGTATGCCATTTTGCATCTAGGTGCTCGTAGCGCGTCGACCTCCTCGCGAATCGTGACCGTCGGCACCGAGAAACACACTCTCGTGCTTACTATCTGGATCGTGTCCGTCGCGAGCATGATTCTCAGCGCATTCTGGGACTACTGGTCGACACTGGTCTGACGAGTCCCACGAAAATCTGCCAACGCCGTCGCACTCGGCCAACTGTTGCACGATCAGTCAACCTTCAACTCAACTACTATGGATCTTAGTTTTTAGATCCGCAACCCTCCCGAGTAGAGGGCGATGAGGCCAGGAGAAGGAGACGAATATGAAATTCATGGGTGCAGCGAAAGCGCTAGTCGACAAGGGCAAGGAGGCTGCCTCGAAGAACGCAGACAAGATCGAAAACGCGATCGACAAAACCGCCGCGTCTGCCGAAGCCAAGACCGGTGGAAAACTGACCAGCCAGATCCGGAGGGCTGCGCTTGCGGCAAAGAGAGCGATTCCTCCGAAGAAGTAGCGACTCTCTTTGCCTTGCCGCCTGATTGCTCGTTGGTCTCCACGCCGTACGACTGAGAATCGGCGTCGAGAGCGCGAATAATCTCGCTTCGGTGTGCCCCCCTCGTGACAGCACACCGAAGCGAGGAGCGCTCAGGGTTCGGTCTGCGGAATCACGATACTCGCGTGAAAATCTCTGTGCCACAGCCGCGCAAGGAGGGCGTAATAGGATTCGGTTACCCTCGATTGCGTCGAGAGCGCCGCTTCCGACGACTCGATTGTCGTCGGAACGAGAAGGAGGGCACGATTCGCCAATGCCGCCGCGGAACTCCCGATATCCATCACTGCGCCACTGATACTGGCCGCGGCGTTCAGCACGGGGTCTGGAAGGACAGTGGTGGAACGCATGAAGGTCCGCTCTGCGTCAACGAAATCCGCTCCGGTCTGGAGATGATTCTCGATTGCGGCGATTACTTCGCTGACTCGACGGGTGTGAACCCGAAGTTTGCGGGGGTGCCGGATGTGGCGACGAGATACCGGTGGCAAAGTCCGCAACCGGGCACCAGCATGGTTCGCCACGCCGCCGTCGAGAGCGGTCGGCAGTACGTCTCGAATCAACCAGTCCGTGAGTAGGGCGGCAGCGGTATCTGTTGCCGGGACGATGACCACCGGCATTGTTCGTGTTGACATTGACTTTCCCATCGGTATGGCCGCCGAGCTAATTCTTCTCGTCATCATCGGACGTGGATGCGGTAAGTACCTTCTCCGATTCTGATGAACTCGTCTCCGGCCGGTGACCGGCCCCGACGTGTGCTTCTGCTCGCATCCGAGCAACCATGTGCGGGTAATGCAACTCGAAGGCCGGACGCTCGCTGCGGATGCGCGGCAACTCGGTGAAGTTGTGACGCGGCGGCGGGCAGGTCGTTGCCCACTCCAGCGAGTTTCCGTAGCCCCACGGATCGTCGACAGTGACCACTTCGCCGAATCGGTAGCTCTTGAAGACGTTCCAGATGAACGGGAGAGTGGAGGCTCCGAGAATGAAGGAACCGATGGTCGAGACTGTATTGAGTGTGGTGAACCCGTCCGCGGGTAGGTAGTCGGCGTAACGACGCGGCATACCCTCGGCACCGAGCCAGTGCTGAACGAGGAACGTCATGTGAAAGCCGACGAACGTGGTCCAAAAGTGCCACTTGCCAAGGCGCTCGTCCATCATGCGACCGGTCATCTTCGGGAACCAGAAGTAGATACCGGCGTACGTCGCGAACACGACCGTACCGAAAACCACGTAGTGGAAGTGGGCGACCACGAAGTAAGTATCCGTGACCTGAAAATCCAGCGGAGGGCTCGCCAGCAGCACACCGGACAGACCACCGAAGAGGAAGGTGATCAAGAATCCGAGAGAGAACAGCATCGGTGACTCGAACGTCAGGTGTCCCTTCCACATCGTGCCGATCCAGTTGAAGATCTTCACACCCGTCGGCACGGCGATCAGGAACGTCATGAACGAGAAGTACGGCAGGAGAACCGCGCCCGTCGCGTACATGTGATGCGCCCACACTGCGATCGACAGCGCCGCGATACCGAGCGTCGCGTAGACCAGGCCGCTGTAGCCGAAGATCGGTTTGCGGCTGAAGACCGGAAATATCTCCGAGACGATACCGAAGAAGGGCAGCGCGATGATGTAGACCTCGGGGTGGCCGAAGAACCAGAACAGGTGCTGCCACAGCAGGACTCCGCCATTCGCGGGGTCGAAGATGTTGCCACCGAGGCGACGGTCGTAAAGCAGTGCGAAGAGTGCGGCGGTCAACAGCGGGAAGGCCAACAGAATCAAGACAGAGGTGATGAAGATGTTCCACGTGAAGATCGGCATGCGGAACATCGTCATACCGGGAGCGCGTAAGCAGACAATGGTGGTGATCATGTTGACCGCGCCGAGAATCGTGCCGAGACCGGAGACGAGAAGCCCCACAATCCACAGATCCGCACCGACCCCAGGTGAGCTGACTGCCGAACTCAGAGGCGTGTAGGCCGTCCAGCCGAAATCTGCGGCACCTCCGGGAGTGACGAACCCGCCCGTAGCGATGAGAGCACCGAAAAGGTAGAGCCAGTAGCTGAACGCGTTCAGTCGCGGGAAGGCGACATCCGGCGCACCGATCTGCAGGGGGAGAACGAAATTGGCGAATCCGAACACCACCGGCGTCGCGTACAGCAGCAGCATGATCGTGCCGTGCATGGTGAAGAGTTGGTTGTACTGCTCGTTCGACAGGAATTGCATGCCCGGAATCGCCAGTTCGCTGCGCATGATCAGCGCCATGAGCCCGCCGATGAGGAAGAACGCGAACGAAGTCACCAAATACATCAAGCCGAGCGTCTTGTGATCGGTCGTCGTCACAAGGTTCCGCAGCACCGATCCCTTCGGCGCCCGTCGCGCGGGGTACGGCCGGGCGGGGATCGGGGGTGATGCAATTGCGGTCATAGTCAGCCCGCTTCCTGTCGAGACGCAAATAGAGTGTGCGACAGAAGCATAACCCAAATACTACGTTGCATAGTTTTTGGGTCCGGGTGGCGCCTCGGCCACCCTTTCCGACTGCCGTCAGGTCACGAGGGCATGAGCGGACGCAGAGAAGACGACCATGGTGGTCAACGCGGCGATGACGGGAACGATCATCGGGAGCATCGCAGCAGAGATGCAGACCAGTTTGGTGCCGCGAATCCGGGAATCCGTCTGCAGCCTGACCAAGCGCACCGAGATCTCGTCGTCACCGAGCCCGAGAGTCCACACCGGCTGAGGTAGCGGCGACGTCGCCACCACGCGCAACGCCGACCTGACGGCATCGGGGCTGGTGGCCTGTGCGGCCCGATCATCGGCAGCGAGCTCGACCAGCCGCCGCACCGCAGCGGGAGCCGCTTTGAACAGCGGGATCACCGGCAGCGCCTTCGCGAAGACTTCACACACATTGATGATTCGGTGATGGTGACCTCGCAAGTGTGCCCGCTCGTGGGCGATCACCGCTTCACGCTCGGATGCAGTCAAGCAATCGGAGAGACCTTTGGTCGCTACGACGAATCCCGGCCGTCCAGCGACGCTGTAGGCCATCGGCATCGGATGATCAAGCCAGAGAACGTCATCCGATGCCGGATCTGCGCGGGCGATGATCGATACGACATCACGGTGGTAGTCGCGGACCTTGGCTCGGCCCTTATGTTGCCGATGAGCCAAGAACAAGCTGCGAACGGCGATGAGCGCGGTAACCGCAACTCCGCCGACAGCGAGCGCTTCCCCGATCCAGGGGGCCATCGCGTGTTGGAAGGCAGTGAAGCATCGCACAAGGGCCTCGGAGAGCCCTTCCGCTGGTGCATGGCTCGGCCACAGAAGGATCACTACTGCCGATACGGCAAGGAATCCCAGACCCACGATGCTGCCGATCCATGCCGCGAGAATCGCTGCAGGAGCCAGAGTGGTCGATTCGAAACGCCGCAAAACCTTGGGCATGAACGCTCCGATGAGCACGGCCCCGAGAAGGAGGACTGCGGCGAGAGTCATCTACCGAACCTTGCCGTGATCCAGTGCTCGCCGCAGTGCCTCGTATTCGTCATCGGAGACGTTTTGCGCGAAGTGCAGAAGCGCTGAAACAGAGTCATTGCTGTTGTCGAGTAATTCGCGCATGGCCAGTGAGGTCGCTTCATCGCGGCTACGCGATGGCGAATAGATGTATGCGCGGCTTCGTTTTTCCCTCTGCACCCACCCTTTTTCGTGAAGGTGCGTCACGACGGTCAAGATCGTGGTGTATGCCTTCGGGGCGCCGCCCTCGAAGCGGTCGACCAGATCCCGCACAGACTGCGGCTCTTCTGCATCCCACAGGAGATCCATCACTTCGGATTCGAGCCCGCCGAGTCTCTTCATCTTCCTTCCCCCTTCGGAAATCGTCGATTGCGTCAGTCACTGACGGCCGGAGGCTGGATCTGTACCCCACGCGCGTCCAACCATGCCATGGGATCGACCTTCTGGCCGTCTGCCTGCCACACCTCGTAATGCAGATGTGGCCCTGTTGATTGTCCCCTGTTTCCTACCGTCGCAATCAATTCTCCGGCACGCACCTTTTGACCCGCGGTTACCAGAGTCTCGTTGATGTGTCCGAAGACCCCGATTGTCCCGTCATCCTGCAGGATACGGACCCACAGTCCGAAACCGGACGCAGGTCCGGACTCGAGTACCGTGCCGTCGGTGACGGACACGATAGGTGTACCGATCTCATTGGCAATGTCCAACCCGTAATGAGTCGACCCCCAACGCGGTCCGTAGTTCGACGTCAATGTTCCGCTGACAGGAGCCATCGTCAGCGGTTGGCGTGCAGCTGCCTCTCTCGAAGCGCGATCGGTGTCGCGTTCGGTGCCTCGAGCCAACTGTTCGGCCAGCCTCCCCAGCTCGGCCAGTTTGGGAACCTGGAGAATTTCCGGAGCCGATGCCAGCGCCTGCTCGAGAGGTGCCAACGGTTGCTGGTCGAGCTCGACGGGAACACTGACGCTCCCTGTCGATGCATGTGAGGCGGATGTGCCGGCGGCAAGCAAAGCGCCGGTGGCGACAGAGAGAACCAAAGCCCGTCCACCAGGACGATTGCGGGACTGTCGGCGATGAGCGCCGCCGCGTCGCGCCTGAACGCTTGCAGCGACGGATTCACGGTCGACTGCAGATGCGGTGGAGATGTACATCGTGTCGACTGGCAGGTCGCGATCGCTGCGTGGCGTGTCGAAAAAGCTACTTTCCCGAAGTGGGCAGTCGAGATCGTCGGTGTCGGGCTTGCGGTGTCGGGCCAAGATCGCATTCCTTGCGTCGCGGAAGGTCACAGAATGGTGACGGTCCCAGACAGCGTACTACTATTTCGCATAGTTTTTGGGCGAGCGTTGACAAAATTCAGAATCTCGACGAGACGCCCCGCTGCAAATGCACCTTCTCCTACTCATCTGCCGCGCGATGACATCTCGGCGAGCAGCACGCGTTGAGGAGAAGCCCTGTCGCGATTGCCAGGGGTATTGCTCCGATCGCGAGTATCAGTCCGGCACCGAACCGTTGATCTCGTGCGAGGTCGTCGAGCCAGCCGCGCTGCAACGATGTGAAGTACTGATCGGCAATCACCGCGTCAGTGGTGATCAGTGCTGCTGCGAGGCCCCCGTAGGCCAAGAACGCCGCAAGGAGCAGGGCCGTCCTGATCGCGGCGCTCGCTCGTCTCGGCAAGGGATCGACGCCGACCATGACCCAGAAGAACATGAAACCGCAGATCAGCAGGATTCCGTTGATCACCAGGTGGGGGACGTGCGAGCCGGCGACAGCGCTGTACATCCCTCCCAGGTAAAGGAGAGGCAGGGCTCCGGCGAAAATCACAGCAATCACATAGGGCTGGGACATGAATCGGAACCAGGAGCCTCTGTACACGCTTTGCGCCCATTCCCTCAGCCCCGGCGCATCTCCGGACGATCGCCGAACGGAGAGCCTGAACAGCGTGAACGGGGCGCCCAGGACCAGACAGAGTGGAGCAAGGACCGCCACGGCGGACGTTGCCGCCATATGCATACTCATCACTGCAGGTGCATACCTACCCACTCCCGATGATGTTGCGACAAGCAACACCAGGCACCCCAGAGCCCAGCTGACCGATCGGAACGTCGACCACTGCACGCCCTGCTGTCGGAGGCGAAAAACGCCGACGACGTAGCACGCAGCCAACACCACGGCGAGAGTTCCGAAAATGAGATCGAATCGCCAGTCGACGAGCAAGCGGCCCGCAGTCGGTACGCCATCGAGCGCATACCCGAGCACCTCCTCGACTCTGCTCGGATCCTGTCGCTCCGTGGGCGCCGGGGGCGGCGTGCGGCCCAGGGCGACGGCGATACCGACGGTTACTGCGAGAACCACCGACTCCACCACTGCCAGACGAATGAAGGTGCGACCGTCGCTAGGATCCTTCGTCAGTTCGGCGATCGCGATTTTCCGTTGGCGCCAACCTGCCAGTCCGGTGAGGACCAAGGCGGCGACTTTGGCAAGAATCAAGACACCGTAGGTGCTACTCCACACCGCGGTGAGCGGCACCCGCACGGCAGCGTTGACCACACCGCTGATCGCTATGACGACGAACGCCATGAGTGCCACGGCCGAGAAGCGGCGCGCGGCGAAGTCGAGATAGCTCCCCTTTCTGCGGGCATGCAACACGAGAGCCGCTATTCCTCCCATCCAAATCGACGCCGCGAGGATATGCAGAACCAAACTGTTCGTGGCGATGTCGTGGGATCCACCCGAAGAGGAGTGACCCGACAATGCCCTGGGGAGCAGGCTGAACAAAGCGAATGCGAGAAGTAACGGTGTCCACGAATATCGCAGGGTCAGACGACACGCAATCGCGAGCACGAGTGCGAGCCCTGCGGTCCATGCCCATGCAGTTGTGACATCGATGTCCGAAATCGCGCGAGCGAACAGCCCTGGATCGGCGAACACGACGGAGAGAGGTTGGCCTGAACTGTCCGAGAGGGTGAGTGGAACGAGCAGCGCCGCGCATACCGCCCAGATAGCGGCGGCGACGCTTGCGGTTCGTAGCGCCAGATATCCGTCGACATCGAGTACACCTGAGGCTTGAGGCGGAACGAGAACGGCAGCCAAAAGTAGACTGCCTACGGTCATCACGGCGGCAACCTCGCCGAACGCCATCACCGCCGGGAGTCCGTAAATCGTCAAGGGCCCCGGATCTGGAAGTCCGAGCAATCGCAGCGCCTCGGAAGTTGATGCGCGCGCCAATGCCGCCGCAGTGATTGCAGCTATGACACCCCATCCCAATACTTTCCGTATGGGTCGTCCGACGACGAGGGTATCGGCGCCGGACGGTTCGGTTTCGATCATTTGCGGGTGGACCTCTCAGCATTGTGGATCTCGCCCGCGCGATCGGCGCTCCGGACCAAAATACTATGACGGATAGTTGCATGGGTGCTTCAGCCAGGGTTTACTGAAACTCTCTCGTTGGCAAATATGCGCATATGAGAATACGACGCTCCAGTCATAGGCGAGAAGGGCATATCGAGATGGGTCACGGCCATGGGCACGGCGTTGCGGAACAAGCTGCGAGTGCATCGGGTAAACATGTCCGCAAATTATGGATAGCCGTCGGGCTCGGTCTGGTCACGTTCGTCACGCAAGTCATCGTGGGGTTGTCCACGTCATCGCTCGCCCTGCTCTCCGACTCCGCACACGTCTTCACCGATGTGTTCGGCATCCTCATGGCATTGACCGCTATCTTGCTTGCGCAAAGAGCGCGATCGCGCCCGGATCGCACGTTCGGTATGTACCGGGCGGAGGTGTTCGCTGCCTTGTTCAATGCCCTACTCCTGTTCGGTGTCGCCGGATGGGTTCTCTACGAAGCTCTCGGTCGACTTTCCGATCCGCCTGAGGTCCCTGGACTCCCGGTGAGCATTGTCGCTGTCGTCGGCCTCGTGATGAACATCGCGGCATTCTTGCTCCTTCGCAGCGGGGCGAAGGAAAGCATCAACGTCCGGGGCGCCTATCTCGAGGTCATGGCTGACATGCTCGGGTCCGTTGGAGTCCTGATCAGCGGATTGGTCACACTGATCTTCGGATGGCGGTACGCGGATCCGGTGATCGGTGTTGCGATCGGCTTGTTCGTCCTACCGCGTGCCTACAATCTCGGCCGCCATGCCCTGCGGATCCTGCTCCAGCACGCCCCCGCCGGCGTGAGCATCACCGAGGTGACGCAAGCCTTGCAGGGGATCCCCGGGGTCAAGGACGCCCACGACCTTCACATCTGGACGCTCACATCGGGCATGGAAGTTGCGTCGGCGCATCTGACGATCGACGAGGAGTCCGATCCGACCAAGGTTCTCGCTGCTGCCCAGGATCTGTTGGCCACCCAGTTCAATCTCGTTCACGCGACCCTGCAGGTAGAACCCGCCGCGGGTGACGGGCGTTGCCAGGAGCTTCCGTGGTGAGTACCAACGAGGTGACCACGAACGACAAATCCCCCCATCGCAAGAAACGAATTCTCTTCGCTACGACGGTGCTCGTTTCGGTCGTCGTCGCCCTGACGATTGAGCCCGTTGCGCGGAAGCACCTGTCCGGGGCCAACGAGATGGATCTGGGCGTCGTCAGTTTGAGGCTGGCTTACAACAGTGGTGTCGCCTTCAGCCTGGGCAATCAGCTGCCGAGTGCCGTCATCATCGCCTTTACCGGCCTCGCCACCATGGGAATCGCCGTATACGCCTGGCGGAGTGTCCCGCAAAGTCGCGGGGTGGCCGTGATCGGTTTCGCTCTGATTGTCGCCGGAGCTGCCTCCAACGTGGTCGACCGAGCCCTCGACGGGAAGGTCACCGACTACTTCCACACCGGCTGGTGGCCCACCTTCAATCTTGCCGATACCTACCTCACCTGTGGATTCATCCTGGTCGCCGTGTCGCTGCTGTTCGAATCCGCGCGCGGGTCCGAACGTGAGATTCAGCGTCCGCAATCCGTGTGACCTGATTCGAGCGAGGAGGGAGCCGGAGCGCTGTCGACAGGGAAGCAGTCCATCTCTGCGAACTTCTGCGGTTCGAGGTGGCGAAACCACGACGCCCCACTCGTCGAAAATTTCCGCGGTCCGCCTGTTTTCGGTCGAATGCGTTCGGATAGTTTGGGGGCTATGAAAATAAAGTTCGGCATGACAAACTTTGAGGTGTGACTCTTTTGACTGCCAGGAATGTCGATGCTTCGGTCGGGTGGCCATGAGCGCACCGTCGCGGCGACAATTGTTGATCGGTGGGGCGCTCGCCGGATCAGCCGGACTCATGATGAACGCAGGAAGAGTTGCGGGCGCATCGCCTACCGAGCATCCCGGAAACACCAACCCGGGTACCGCCGCACCTGACGGAGACGGCGGAGTCCGTCACGGCGGCACGAGCGGTGCGACCTTTCGGGCCGGTCAGCAGGTGAACCACACTGCCAACGGGTTTCATCCCACGGCAATGCTGCGTGACTTCGACTACGGGACGACTTCCGAATTGCCTGACGGTCGAACGCTACGCGAGTGGGAGATCTTCGCAGCCGACGAGGAGATCGAGGTAGCACCCGGAGTCTATTTTCCCGCGTGGACCTTCAACTCCCGCATTCCAGGTCCCGCCTTGAGATGCAGTGAGGGAGACCGGCTCCGGGTGCGGTTCGTCAACGGTTCCGCGCACCCTCACACGATGCACTTTCACGGAATCCATCCCGCTGACATGGACGGAATTCCCGGGGTAGGTCGGGGCATCATCGAGCCGGGCGAATCATTCACTTACGAATTCGATGCAACCCCTTTCGGATTGCATCTCTATCACTGCCACGTCAATCCACTTGCAGAGCACATTGCCCGCGGCATGTACGGCACATTCATCGTCGATCCAGCTCAGGGGCGCCCGGCGGCTGACGAAATGGTGATGGTGATGCACGGCTACAACACCACATTCGACGGGCAAGGAAACCAGCTCTACGCGGTCAACGGCATCCCGTTCCATCACATGCACGAACCGGTACAGGTGAAACGAGGCGAGCTGGTTCGCATCTACCTGGTCAACGTCCTCGAATACGATCCGATCAACAGCTTCCACGTGCACGGGAACTTCTTCGACTACTACCCGACCGGGACTCGGCTCGAGTCCAGCGAATTCACGGACACGATCATCCAGGCCCAAGGTCAGCGCGGAATATGCGAACTGCGCTTTCCCTACCTGGGCAAGTACATGTTCCACGCCCACAAGACCGAATTCGCCGATCTGGGCTGGATGGGATTCTTCGAGGTGACCGAATGACCGGCACCCCAGATCCTCCCTCTCCTACGAGCACTCATGAGAATTCCTTTGACACTGCGGGTTCCGCGCATACAGAGTCCGATCAAACAGGCGCATCTCGCACCGGCCTTTGGCTCCGAGGCGCCGCAGTACTCGCGATCATCGTCATCGCCCTGACTGCGCTGGCAATGCTCGCCGGACAAAGCCTCCCCGAACGCACCGGCCCACCGATCGAGAACATCTCCGTCGAACGAACGGCCCTCGAACCAGGCCGAATCACGTTGACGCTACGCAACACCGGCCCCGACGCGGTGACCGTCGCGCAAGTTGCCGTGAACGACACATTCGTCGATTTGGTAGGCGCTGCAGATCCCATCGGCAGACTCGAGTCCCAGACGATCACCCTCGACTACCCGTGGATCACCGGACAGCCGTACCTCGTCTCGATGCTCACCTCCACAGGGTTGGTCATCGAACACGAAATTCCCGCTGCCGTAGCAACTCCCGTCCCGGGAGTGGCGTTCTTCGGCTTGATGGCTCTATTGGGCACATACGTCGGAGTCATCCCGGTCCTGCTCGGGATGCTCTTGCTACCTGTGATGCGGGGCGCCGGCGTCAGGGCAGTCAGATTCGTGCTGGCCGTCACGGTCGGTCTGCTCGCCTTTTTGATCTTCGACGGCACGAGCGAGGGGTTCAAGCTGGCAGCAGCCTCGAGCGGAGCCTTCGGCGGCGGCACTCTCGTCGTTCTCGGCGCGGCGATCGCCTTCCTGACGCTCACGTGCATCGACCGCTACCTACGCGGAAGACGCCCAGCCGGTACGACAGGTGCATCCGAACTCAGACTGGCACTGATGATTTCCATCGGCATCGGATTGCACAATCTCGGAGAAGGCCTCGCGATCGGATCCGCGTATGCGGTAGGTGAGCTTGCGCTCGGCGCGTTCCTCGTTATCGGATTCACCCTGCACAACACAACAGAGGGACTCGCGATCATCGCACCGTTGGCTCGGCGACGTACCCCCCTGTTGACCTTGTTGGGGTTGGGATTGATCGCGGGTGCGCCGGCAATTCTCGGTGCTGTTATCGGGGCGGGCGTCGACAACCGTGAAGTATCTGCGTTGCTGCTCGGAGTCGGGGTCGGCGCAATCATCCAGGTCGTCATCCAAATTGCACCGTCCTTGCGCACACAAGGCCGCTCGGATCTGGATCCGATGGTTCTCGTCGGCGTCGGTGTCGGAATACTCCTGATGTTTCTCACTGGTTTGGTGGTCCCCGCATGAGCACGATCGATCCATCCGACATCAAGGTCGGGCGCAGAACGGTCCTCCTCACAGCCTGCGCGACAACTTGTCTCGCCGTTGCCGGATGTAGCACCCAGAACAACAGCAATGCACCCGGCGTAACCCTGGGCAGTGCCGAGGTTCCGATATCAGCGGTTCCTGTCGGCGGCGGAGTCATTCTGGCGGACGAGCAAGTCGTGATCACCCAGCCGCAGGAAGGCGTGTTCCAAGCCTTCTCTGCGGTATGTACCCACCAGGGATGCGTAGTCTCCGAGGTCAGCGATGGAACGATCAACTGCCCATGTCATGGCAGCCGATACTCCATCGTCGATGGCTCGGTCGTGCAACGACCTGCTCAGAAGCCACTGCACAGCTACGCCCTTTCTCGCACCGCGGACACGATCATCGTCAACTAAGCCGGAGAACGGCACTTCCGAACTGGGACAGCTATCTGCGAAGGTTGTTATGGAACAGTGCGTTCGGCGGCGCTGAGGAAGTGAGAGATGTGTATTCTGCACAACCCGAGTTCTCGGCGTACGGCCCATCGCATTGGGCAGCCATCGCTCTGTTTGTCGCGGGTTCGGTGTTTCTGATCTGGGCGGGACGTAGACAGACCGAAGCGCAAGCTCGCCACCTCAGCCGCGCCCTCGGCGGAATACTGGCGGTGATATACGGCTCGGCGGTGCTCTACTCGCTGTCCTCACCCACGCTAGGAGGATCCGTACCCTTACAACTCACCGATCTCGCGACAGTGTCCGCGATCTACGCATTGTGGTCGCACCGACATTGGCCGTTCGCCCTCACCTACTACTGGGGGCTTGTATTGAGTACGCAGGCGTTGATTTCACCGGCTCTGGCCGGGCCCGACTTCCCCGGTTACGAGTTTCTTGCCTTCTGGGCGATTCACCTGTTTGTCGTCTGGGCCGCGATCTATCTCACGTGGGGCCGGAGAATGCGACCTACATGGCGCAGCTACCGCTTCGCGGTACTGGTCACGCTGACATGGGCGATAGTCACTTTCATCTTCAATCGCATCGCCGATACCAATTACGGCTTTCTCAACGCCAAACCTTCCACCGCATCGCTGCTGGACCTGATGGGTCCGTGGCCGGTGTATCTGTTTTCTGGGATGACAATCGTATTCATCATCTGGGCTCTGATGACGTGGCCGTGGGAGAGAGACGGAATTCTCGACAAGGACGCCGCGCAACCCGTGGTCTAGCCGTCCTCGCTCGACCTCCGCACCCCTGGCATGGACCGACCGCTTTTCAGCAACAATCTGCACAGTCCTGCCCAATCGAGCTACCGGGCAGCCGAGTGACAGGCAAGCGAGAGCAGCAGATGTGATACTCAACCGGCATGTAGATGCAGGCGGCGTTGCACACTCCGATCGGCGACTCGCGAAGACTTTCAGTTTCACCCGCTCCAGTTCGTCTGCACGTACATCCCCGACGGTGACCGCTCTGCTGTGAAGCCGCTGATCCCGAGCCCTCAAGAACTCACTGCAGGAGGACGTGACACCAGCCCACGAATAATTTGCCAGTTACAGCGGGAATCACGTCTCAGCAGATTCACTCTGCACTCGAGCTAAGGGGTTGCTTCGAGTTGCTGATCACATATGGCGGATCGATTGCCGAAAAATGCTTCGATTGGCGGTTCAGAAAATCAGGAATCCGCTGCCGTTCGGCGTTCGAGCAGGACTGTGTCGCGCCAGATCCCGTCGAGTTGGGCGATCTTCTCGCGGATCCCGATGGTGCGGAACCCTGCCGAGTGATGCAGGGAGACGGAGGCGCGATTTTCAGGGAAGATCGACGTCTGCAGGGTCCAGAGCCCATCCGCGTCCGCTGCCATGACTTGCTTGCGTAGCAACGCTTTTCCGACACCTCGCCCGCGCATCCCGTCGGCGACATAGACGGAATTTTCGGCGACTCCGCGGTAGCAGTCCCGCCCGGAGGTCGAACTCAGGGCAGCCCAGCCGACGACGACATCGTCGATGGTGGCGACCCAGCGATGATTCGGCAGCCACTGCGCATCGAGATACTCCCGGCTGGGGACTTCGGTGGTGAAAGTGGCGTTGCGCGTGGCGATCCCTTCGCCGTAGATCCGCAGAACGGCGTCCCAGTCGTCATCGGACATGACCCGGACGGCGACATCGTCAGGAAGATCGCTCGGGCAGCACGGCCGCGGCGCGAGAACTCCCATCACGATGTCGGCGGCCTGCGGCAACGCGACGCAGCACGTCGGATTCATCGCGACAACGGTGCTGGTCCCCTCTTTGCGCAGGCTGACGAATCCCACATCGGCGAGCTTACGTACATGGTGGGAGACCGTGGGCTGCCCGATCCCCAACGCCTCGGCGAGAGCCCCGATCGTGATGCCGCCAGCAGCGCTCGCGACGCGGTGCAGCAGCCGCACCCGCATCGGTTCGGCCAGGCACGCGAACCACTGCGCGTAGGTGTCGGCGTCAGCTTGCTCGAGCACATTCGAGTCGACCGCACCTGGGTCCGAATCGCCGACGCGCACCGTCGGGGTCTGCAGCGATGTCATGCACACACTATATCGACCTTCGTCGATGGTTGCATTCATCGACTGATATCGATACAGTTCGAATTAAAGATCGATCATTGTCGATGAAAGGAATTTGTGATGACCGAACTACCCGTTGTCGTGATCGGAGCTGGACCGATCGGCCTCGCCGCCGCCGCGCAACTGCGCGAACGAGGACTCACGCCGCTGGTGCTTGAGCGAGGCGCCGTCGCCGGTACGGCGATCGCCGAATGGAATCACGTCCGGCTCTTCTCCCGCTGGTCCGAACTCGTCGATCCCGCCGCGCAGTGTCTGCTCGAGCAGAACGGGTGGAGCGCTCCCGACGTAGATGCGTACCCGACCGGACAGCAGTGGCGTCAGCTCTACCTCGAACCCCTCGCCGCCGCCCTCGGTGATGCGGTGCAGTTCGACACCGAGGTGATCGGCGTCGCCCGACGTGGCCGCGACCTGGTCGTCGACGCCGGCCGCGATACCGAACCTCTCTCCATCCACCTGCGCCGCGCCGACGGCAGCGAGGACCGCGTCTTCGCCCAGGCCGTCGTCGATGCTTCCGGCACCTGGGGCACCCCGAACCCGCTCGGCGGGGAAGGACTGCCCGCCCTCGGCGAGAGGGCTGCCGCTGCCGCGATCACCTACCGTGTGCCCGACCTCGACGACGAGGCGATCCGTGCCCAGTTCGCCGGGAAACACACCGTCATCGCAGGCAGCGGCCATTCCGCACTGACTGCCATCGTCGCGCTAGCCGGACTCGAAAAGCAAGCCCCCGGTACGCGCATCACGTGGGCTGTTCGCCGCGGGGCTATCGGTTCCGCGTTCGGCGGCGGTGAGTCGGACGAGCTGCCCGCTCGCGGCGCACTCGGACTCCGCGCGAAGAAGGCTGTCGACGACGGACTTCTCACCGTGGTCACCGGTTTCCGCACCGCCGCCGTCGAATCCGCCGACAATGGTCAGCTCGCACTGGTCTCCGATGCCGGCACCCGGATCGAGAACGTCGACAACGTCGTCACCTTGACCGGATTCCGCCCCGACTTGTCGTGGCTGTCGGAAATCCGACTCGGCCTCGACCCCGTGCTGCAGGCCCCGACACAGTTGGCGCCTCTGATCGACCCGAACGTCCACTCCTGCGGCACGGTCTATCCGCACGGCGCGAAAGAACTTCGCCATCCCGAACCGGGTATGTACCTGGCGGGGATGAAGAGCTACGGCCGCGCGCCGACGTTCCTGGCGATGACCGGGTACGAGCAGGTACGCAGCATCGCCGCCGAACTCGCCGGCGATCACGAGGCCGCCGCCCGGGTGGAGTTGATCCTCCCGGAAACCGGAGTCTGCGGCGGCGCTGGTGTTTTCGACGAACCCGATACCGCGGAATCCGAGGGTGGCTGCTGCGCCGCACCTGCTCCGGAGCTGATCTCGCTGTCCAGTCCCTCCGGCAGTTCCAACTCCTGCGGATAGGGCACAGCCGATGACGACCATCGAAGATCCGCCTCGCCCCGTCAGCCTCGATCCGTCGGGGCTGCGGCGGGTCCTGGTGGCGCTGTGTCTGACCGAAATCACCAGCTGGGGGATTCTGTACTACGCGTTTCCCGTTCTGTCGGTAGCCATTTCCCGCGATACCGGATGGTCGAGCGCTGTGATCGTGGCGGCGTTCTCGGTCAGCCAACTCGCCGCCGCCGCCGTCGGCATACCGGTGGGACGGATCCTCGATCGCCACGGGCCCCGCTGGGTCATGACCACAGGATCTGTACTCGCTGTACCCGCACTGGTGGTCATCGCGACAGCTCACACCCTCCCACTGTTTTTCGCGGGTTGGGTGTTCGCCGGAATCGCGATGGGCGCGGTGCTGTATCCACCGGCATTCGCCGCACTGACTCGCTGGTACGGCGACAACTACGTCAAAGCACTGATGATTCTCACCCTCGCCGCGGGTCTGGCCAGTACCGTCTTCGCGCCGCTGTCTGTCGCTCTGGCCGATCGATTCGATTGGCGCACAACCTACCTGATCCTCGCGGTCATACTGGCTGTGATCACCATCCCCGGACATATCTGGGGTTTGCGTGGCGGATGGCCCAACCCCGACCGGCTACCCCATGCGCAGCCCGGCGACTATCACCGCACCTCCCGCAGCATCCCATTTCTTGCTCTGCTCGTCGCCCTCGCTGCAGCTGCCTTCGCCGCATCCGCCGGCGTCTTCAACCTCGTACCGCTGCTGATCGAACGCGGTTTCAGTCCCAGCCTCGCCGCACTCACTCTCGGATTGGGCGGCGCCGGTCAGGTCATCGGCCGCATCTTCTACCTACCGCTCGCAGCGAAAACCAGTGTCCGCGTACGCACGGTATCGGTCATCGTCGTTGCCGCCCTGAGCACCGCGTGGTTAGGTCTGGCGAGCTCGGCGGCGGCGTTGATCGGCATCGCCGTCGGCGCCGGACTGGTCCGCGGCATCTTCACGTTGATACAGGCCACCGCCATCACCGACCGCTGGGGCGGTGAACACTACGGGCGCCTCAACGGGCTGATGTCCGCGCCGATCGTCATCGTCATGGCCTTGGCGCCGTGGGCCGGCGCCGTGCTTTCCACCTGGACCGGTACTTACGCCCACGCCTACCTCGTCCTTGGAGCGATCGCCCTGGTCGGCGCGGTGATCAGCGCAGCAACCATCCCCGCCCTCCGCACCATCACAACGATTCCGATCACTTCCTGACCGAAAGAGAACTCTCATGACGCACTACGACGCGATCGTCGTCGGGGGCGGTCAGTCCGGCTTGGCCGCAGCGCATCATCTGCGCCGCCAGCGGCTCGACACCGCAATCGTCGAAGCTGGTAGCGAACCTGTCGGATCCTGGCCGCAGTACTACGACAGCCTCACTTTGTTTTCACCAGCAAAGTACAGCTCCCTCCCCGGTTTACCGTTCGGCGGCGACGGTGACCGCTATCCCGGCCGCGACGAAGTCGTCGACTATCTCCGGCGTTACGCGAAGACTCTCGATGTGGATTTCCACGTCAACGAGCGAGCCGACACGGTCACCACCAGCGAGGGCCAGTTCACCGTCCGGACCGACAGCGGATCCATCTTCACTGCCCCTCGAATCATTGCCGCCACAGGAGGATTCGGCACTCCCCACATTCCCGCACTGAAGGGGCTCGATGCCTTCACCGGGACTGTTGTGCACGCCGCCGACTACCGCGAACCCACCACCTACACGGGGCAGAACGTCATCGTCGTCGGAGCCGGGAACTCGGCAGTACAGATCGCTGCCGAGCTCGCCGAAACAGCCGATGTGATCCTGGCCAGCCGAAAACCCGTGACATTCGCGCCGCAACGCCCTCTACGTCGCGACATGCATTTCTGGTTCAAGTACACCGGAATCGACACCCTCCCGATCGGGCATCTCCTCTCGCGGCCACCGACGTCGCCGGTGTTCGACACCGGCCGCTACCGCGCCGCGCTCACCGCCGACGCACCGCAACGCCGCGCCATGTTCACCAAACTCGAAGGAAACCAAGCCTTCTGGCCCGGCGGCACCACAACAACCGTCGACGCGGTCATCCTCGCCACCGGATACACCCCCAACCTGGACTACCTCACAGAACTAGGGGCACTCACCGACACCGGCCGTCCCCGCCACAAGAAAGGTCTGTCCACCACCCACCCCGGGCTCGGGTACGTGGGACTGGAATGGCAACGAAGCCTCTCGTCCGCGTCCCTACGTGGGGTGGGCCGCGATGCACACCATGTCGTCCGGACTCTCGGAGTCTGAAACCGACGTGATGGCATCGTCTACCGAAAGTCTCGTCTCCTCAAAGCTTCACCCACCCACATTTGCAGATGTGGTCAATGGTCAACCGCAAAGTCTGTCTACAAGCCAACCATTGGCCATCGTGCATTTTCCCGCCCAGTACCTCAAAATTCCGTCCAGGTATCCGGACATGTACAGCGCGGACGTTTTCACCCGCATGCTCACGTGATCGGCGCGTGATGCTCCCCCACGCCCGAGCGGGAGCGCGCGGCCGATGTCGACTTTCACTGCCCTCGGCTCGTCGAATGTCCTGATCACGGGGTGATCGGGCCAGCGTTCGGTCCAGTGGTCAGTGTTGATCACTGTGCAGCCCTCAATGGCGGTGTCGATGCGAGGGCGGTGTCGTCGACGGTCGCCCAGCGGAGCTGTCCGCTCTCGTCCCGGATCTCCAGGCTGCCGGTGCGTTGTTGAAATCCTTTGCCGACGGCCGCGACGTCGAGCCGAACCCCTGTCACACGCCCTCTCCCCGCCGTGAGTCCTGTGTATCCGGCCACCCGCGACGAGATCCGCAGATCCGGACCGTCCCATTGCCCTTCAGTGACAATCAACAGCGATCCCTTACTCCTCGCACGCGCGGCCACAGCCCTTCCGCGAGAGGGCGTTACAGCGCCACCAGAGAGGCCCAGGACAACCACGTCGAAACCCTCCAACAGAATTGCGGCGCAGTCGATTCCAGCATCCTTGGGCTGCGGCACGAGCGCGACCTTCGCCAAGTCGCCCCCTTGCTCGTGGAAGGCGAGAAGTCCGAGACCGGGCATTCCGATCACCGCCACGTGCCCACCGGCAGCGGTGACGGTGGCGAGTAGGCCGATCAGGACCGAGGCTGCGCCGTCGACACTGACGACGGTCCCTCGTGCCAACCCCCCGCGTGGGAGCAGATCACCGATCGGCTCCGGAACGGGAAGCATCCGGAGAGTCGATTGCGCGGTGGCCACGATCGGAGTTGGCTCACGCTCGCCTACGGGTTTGAGCATCACCGACGGAGTAGCTGGTTCGGTGCCGTCCGCGCGGGCAGGGATCGAGGCCATCTTGCGGCGTAGCTGTTCGAGCTTTTCCGCCTTGGTCAGCACTGTTGTTGCTGACGAGTGGGGCTTTTGGTTCATCGTCGCCCCGCTTTCCTGGATCCGCACGCACTTCCCGCCCACCAGGATACTCGAACACAGGTTCGATAAAAACAGAGTCGGGAGCGGTTGGGTTTTACGCCGGTCCAGCGATCGGCTCCAGCAAACTCGGATCGTTATTCCTCGGAGAGTTCACCGCGGTCGAGACTTCGTACGGTTCGAGGTGCGACTCCGGAACGGAGTTGATCATGGCCTGGACTTCACCTTTGTCGGTGAGATTCGGATCGAGCCAGTGTTCCCAGAACGATTCAGGCAGAATCAGCGGGGACCTGTCGTGTATGTGTCCCAAGGAATCTGAGGCTGGCCGAGTCAAGACTGTGCAGGTCCATACCCACTTGTTCGGATCATCTTCGGGCAGTTCAGGATCGGGCCACAACTCGTAGAGCCCGGCCATCGCGAGAATGTCGTCCTCGCCGTGAAGAAAATAGGGAACCTTCGACCCTGCTTCACTTTTCATCCACTCGTAGTATCCCGTGGCCGGGATGATGGCACGCCTTTTGGAAGCACTACTTCTGAATGAGGGCTTCTCCGTGACGCTTTCACTGCGGGCGTTGATCAGCTTGGACGCCATCTTCCGGTCTTTTGACCAAGCAGGGAGCAAGCCCCATTTGACCGTCCTGAGCTGGCGCTGGGGCTCGGCGCCGGGTTCCTCGCGTGGGGTTCGTTCGAGGATCACGCGGACGGGCTGAGTGGGTGCGACGTTGTACGACGGGGGCAGTTCGTCGCCGACAGTCTGCATCGTGTCGAAAAACGACTGCAATTCCTTACCTGAGCTTCGGTTGGCGTAGCGCCCGCACATGGCCTGACCTCCTCGTAGTCGGTTCCTATCCCATTGAACAGCGTGGGTCCTACTTCCACGCTCGCATGGCGTGTGATGATCTCAGCAAATACATCACAAGCAGGGAAAGGGGTTGTGCGATCAACGGTCCCCGGCCGGCACCTGCCGATGTCGCGTTGGCGGTCGCGTCCGCCACAGTCCTCGGTGTCACGGTCGGGGTTCTCCTTGCCGAAGTGGTGGCCGGCGTTGTGGTCGGAGCCGGCACCGCGGTTGTCTTCCGTTTCGTACTGCGCTCGATCATCACCCGAAAATGACCTTCTTTGCTGGTCAGCAGCGCGGAATAAGTTCGCGCATCGTCTCGTTGTAGAGGCTGTCGGTGTTCGGTTCTTTGCCCCGGGTACCACCCCAGAAATGCCGCTTCGAGCGGCCACTTGCCGAGAGGCGCAAGACGGGCACCGACCCTGTGAAGCCGCTGGACACCCTTTTCGGGGCCGGCGGCTTCGTCATATCCGGTGGCGATCAGTGGCGGCCGGGGAGGTCGACTGGCGGATGTGCAGTATTCGAAAGGTGCTGTATTCCGGCCGACGATGGAGACTAAATCATGCGCCAACGCAGTGAGGACCGAACTTCAGTCGACAAAGCCAACAGGGCGCTTCGGTGGCTACTGCTGGGATGGAGCGTGGGCAATGTTGCTGTGTGGTGGATCCACCTCGCCCGACGCAGCAGTCGTGAAGTCCAGGTTTCGCTGATAAAGCCCAGGACCCTTCGGTGAACGCACCTGGATTGATATGGGAGGCTTCCTCGCGTATTGCTCGCTGGCATCCCTCCTGGCCATTCTGGTTTGGTACATCCTGGCTCGTAGATGATCCCGTCGTTTACTTAGGCTGCGGAAACGGGCTCCAATACAACCACCAAATTGTCCATCAGCGAATCTTTCTGATTTGCACTGTTGCAGTGACTCAGTGACGACCCGGTACGTTGACCTCATCGGCGGTCTTGTCGTTGCGCAGCCCTCGAAAGGATGGGTGCCGAAGGCTGCCACCGGTGTACTCGCGGTATTCCACGTCGCAGACAAGGATCGGCCTCGACCAGGATGCATTGCGGGTGACCGCTCGCGGCGGCTCGATAGTGAACGGGCTGATCGGCTGATGGAGTTCGACGAGCTTGTCTCGTAGTTCGCGCCGCTGTCGATCGGTCAGACCCGTACCAACGTTTCCGATATATCTGAGGACCCTTGAATCGTCGTGAGCGCCGAGGATCAACGATCCGACTCCTCCTGCCGCACCTCCCGAGCCGGGGAGGAAGCCGCACACTACGGCCTCACAATTAGCTCTCAGAGGCGTTTTGATCCAGTCGCGAGATCGCTTGCCGGACTGATAGATCGAGGAGATGTTCTTGGCCACGATACCTTCCAGATGGTGTTTGCGCGCCACCTCGAGCATGGTCGGTCCGTCGACGTTGAGCCAGTGCGGTGGGACTTTGATGCGCGGGTGTTCGAGACTGAGATTGGCGAGCGCCTCGCGGCGCTCGAGATAGGGCAGATCGCTGGTTGATGTGCCGTCGATGTCGAGGACGTCGAACACGTAATACGAGGTCACGGCCTCGTTGCGGAGCTGTGCGGTGGGTCTGAGCACGTGCATCCGGCGTTGCAACAGGGAGAAGGACGGCACACCGTCCGGTCCGAGGGCGACGATTTCCCCGTCGAGGACGGTTTCTCGGTGTTCGAGCACCGAGCGGAGTGCATCGACGATCTCGGGGAATGATGCGCTGATGTTGTTACCGTTGCGCGACCAGAGCATCGGATGCACGGAACCTGTTGTTGCTATTGCTCTTTGGCCATCCCATTTCGATTCGAAGGCCCTTATCTGAACTAGTGCGTGGCGACTCGAAATCGAAGTGGGCGATTCTCTATATATCCGCTCGGCTCATCTTTCGAGTGCGACCGACGTGCGGGGTCGTTCGACAATGGGCCGCCGGCGAGCCTCGCGAGCCCGGTCAACGCGTCCGCGGTGCCGTCGATCGCGCCGAGCGCGCCCGGGCCGGCATGCAAGGTGGCGGTGAGGAAGGTCGGGAGCAGGCTGGTGACCAGTTCGTGGCTGGCGTCGCTGAACAGGGACGCCCCACCCACACCGAGCACCCCCGGGGTCAACCATCGACCGTCGGTCGGCTCGGGAGTCTGAGGATCGACCCGCCGGTATGGCTCTGTCACGCGGAGAGCCCGTATGGCAAGCGGACGTTGGCATCGGCGATCTCGATGAGGCGGTTGTACTTCGCGACGCGTTCTCCGCGTGCGGGTGCCCCGGATTTGATCTGCCCGCATCCTGAGGCGACAGCGAGGTCGGCGATGAAGGTGTCGTCTGTTTCACCGGAGCGGTGCGAGATCATGGCCGCGTATCCGGCGTCTCGGCATATTTTCAGCGCTTGGAGGGTTTCGGTGACGGTACCGATCTGATTGACCTTGATCAGTGCGGCATTGCCGACGCCGGCTGCGATCGCGTCGGTGATGATGGCGGGGTTGGTGACGAAGTTGTCGTCGCCGACGATCTGGATGCGATCGCCGAGAGTGGCGGTGAGTTGTTTCCACCCGTCGAGGTCGCCTTCGCCGAGTCCGTCTTCAATGCTCCAGATCGGGAATTCGTCGACCAGGTCCTCGTATCGGCTGATCATGTCAGCACTGGTGATGCGTTGCCCGGCCACTTCGTAGGCGCCATGGGTGTGGAATTCGCTGGCAGCCGGGTCGAGGGCGATGGCGACACCGTCGACGCCGGGGGTGTAGCCGGCTTTGGTGATCGCATGCACGAGCAGGGTCAGCACTTCTTCCGGCCATGCGACCTCCGGCGCGAATCCGCCTTCGTCGCCGAGGCCGGTCGCCAGATTGCGTTGTTCGAGTGAGCTTCTCAGGGCCGAGTAGATTTCTGCTCCCGCCCGCACTGCTTCGGCCATGGACGGCGCCCCGAGTGGTGCGATCATGAATTCCTGGAAGTCCAACGCGTTTGGGGCGTGGCGGCCCCCGTTGAGAACGTTGAAGTGCGGTACCGGCAGCCGCGGTTGCACACCGTCTGGGACCAGCGAACGCCACAGCGGGAGTGCGTGGGCGGCAGCGAACGCGCGTGCAGCGGCGATGGATACCCCGACGATCGCGTTGGCACCCAATCTGGATTTGTCGGCAGTGCCGTCGAGTTGGATCATCACCGCGTCGACATCGGCGAGTGTGTCGAACACCCGCCCGGTCAGCGCATCGGCGATCGGTCCGTTGACGTGAGCGACAGCCCGGGAAACACCGCGGCCACCGAATCGTGCTGCGTCGTGATCACGCAACTCCACCGCCTCGCGGGTGCCGGTGGAGGCGCCGGAGGGGACTCCGGCGTAGACCACGGTGCCCTCGCGCAGGTGCGCGGTCACCGAGAGAGTCGGGTTGCCCCGTGAGTCGAGGATTTCCACTGCACGGATAGTCGAGAATGAGACAGACATCGATTCCCCCTCAGGGATGTGGTTGTCGCTGACCGAGCATCCGCATCCTGTGCAGGGGTGTCCCGGCCAGCACTGTGTGCTGGGCCAGGGACCGTTGGCATGGCGTGCCCACCGGGCGCGCAATGCGGTTGTGGCGAGCCCCACCGCCATCTTCGTTCTCCACGCTACTCGCCGAACTTCGGCGCGTCGTCGGATATGAAACCCTGCCCCGGGGCGGCGCGGAAGACAGCGAGACCGCGTACACGCTATATTCGAAAAAGAACAGGCGATGGATCTCCGCCTAGGCACCCTCTGGAGGGTTGTCTGAACCGCCCCACTCCGGGGCTGATGGCTCCTTCCCACCGTGGAAGGAGTATGTCCGTGACACGTAGGCCCGACCCCGCCCCGACACTGCCGGTCGATCCCGATTCCGTTCCCCGTGAGTCCGGCCCGTTGCATGTTCGCCCGTCTGCGATCGCCGCTGTCGCCGCTGGTGGCCTGCTCGGTGCGCCGCTGCGCTACGGATTGGGGGTGGCGTTTCCGACCTCGGCGGGACAGTTCCCGTGGACGACGTTCGCGATCAACATCGCCGGCGCCCTGTTGTTGGGGTGCCTACTCGAAGCATTGACCCGGCTCGGTGACGACGCCGGATGGCGCCGACGACTCCGACTCTGTCTCGGAACGGGAGTGCTCGGATCCTTCACCACCTACAGCACACTCGCCGTCGACACCGATCTCCTCGTGCGCGATCACCACCTGGGCAGTGCCGCCCTGTACGCGGTAGCCAGTGTGATCGCCGGTCTCCTCGCCACGACCGCCGGTATCGCAGTGGGCGCGCAGGTACGGACCCGACGTGTCGAGGTCTCACGATGATCACCGTGTGGATTGCCCTCGCCGGCAGCGTCGGCGCAGTGGCCCGCTTCGTTCTCGACGGCGCGATCCGAACCCGGCGCAGTACCGAATTCCCGTGGGCGACCGTCGTCATCAACGTCACCGGCTCCCTGATCCTGGGTCTGATAGCAGGAGCTGTCCTCTTCCACAGTGCTTCCCGTGAACTGCAGTTGATCGTGGGCGTCGGGTTCTGCGGCGGGTACACCACCTTCAGTACCGCCAGCTTCGAAACCGTGAGATTGATTCAACGACAACGCTACTGGCCTGCGCTGGGGAATGCGGTCGGCACCCTCGTCTTGACGGTGACTGCCGGCGCCGCCGGCCTCGCGCTGGCGGGTCTGTGAGGAGAACACGATGAGCAAAGACCACCGAAGCGCATTCACCGGCAACCTCCGATCACTGCCACCACTGCACATCGACGGACCCCGGGCGCACCCGCCGAACTGTCATCTGGTGGTCGGATTCGACCGCAATGCCGGATCGCACTCGGCGTTGAGGTTCGCCGTGGAATTCGCGCAGCACGTCAACGCCGCCCTCCACGTCGGGCACAGCGTCGACCCGAACGATCTTCCCATCGATCCCGACTCTCCCGACTACGAGAACGACTTCGCTGCCGGCCTCGAATCCGAACGCATCGACGCGTGCCGCATTCTCGCACCGCTTCCCGGGAACTGGTCCTACGACTGCACTCAGGACGATCCGATGCACCTGTTGACCTCGATCGCCGAACACCACAACGCACTGATGATCATCATCGGCACACCACGTCGCGGGTTCATGTCGATGCTCGAACGCATGTCCGGCGAATCGGTGTCCGCGCACCTGATTCACCGTA
>NZ_JAAOLG010000020.1:0-111878 GCF_011602025.1 Rhodococcus sp. IC4_135 | reverse complement strand
TCCCCGCCTGGACCGACGCCCACCACATCAAACACTGGGCCAAAGGAGGACCAACCGTCATGGACAACCTGGTCCTGCTCTGCCGAACCCACCACACCCTGATGCACCGAAAACCCGGATTCACCGGACAATGGGAAATCCAGATGGGCACCGATCACCTGCCCTGGTTCATCCCCCCACCAGGCATCGACCCCGACCAAAAACCCCGCCGCTCCACCACCCGGCGCTGAACCCGGAGGTCACCGAGCACACGCCCCGGTGACCCATTCCGGCGTGCTTCGATAGCCGGAAAGGGCTGCGCTGCGTTCGCTATTGCTAGCGTTGAGGATGTGTATGCACAGGGACCAGATGCGTTGACGGTAAACGGCCAACCGACAGTTCAGCACATAGATTTCACTGTCTTGGATTCTTTTCGATTTCCCGACGGGCAGGGCTTCCCCGATTCATATCGCACATTCATCAGACACGCTGGCTGGGCACGGACCTTCGGACTCTGGCTCATCTATCCGCCCGTCCTTCCCGGATTTGCCGACGGCTGGCAAGGGCGTGCCCGCAACCTCACCGCTCATCTTCATTCCGTCTACAAAGACGGACGGGACGACGAGTTCGATTGGATGGTCGAACCCGACGGCGATTGGTCGCTCCCCGACTCGCTGCAGGTTTTCGGATGGAGCGAGAACGGCGACGCTCTGCTGTGGGACACTACATCCCGCGGCGCCGACGGGGAGTTTCCGGTTTGGGAATCGCGCTCGTTCAACTCCCTCCACCGCCTCGGCGGGAGCTTCCACGAAGCACTACCGTCCATTCGCACCCGGGCTCTGGGCCTGTTCGGACCTCACACCTTCGACATCGAACCTCTCCAGGCAAACGCGCTCTGATCTACGCGTCCGGTCACTGATCGACAGTGAAGTCCCGGGCGATCCTCAGAGGTGCACCGCGCTCAGTTTCTACGTCGACAGTGACGGTGTAGGCGCCAGGGTCGTAAATAGGGGTGTTGGTACCGAAGGCTCCACCCCCTTGGCAGATGTTGAATCCGGTGTCGTCGTAGCGCGCGATTTCTGTTCCTGCGCTGTTGGTAATTCGCGCGTGACCTCGGCAGTATCCGAGGTCGCTGCCTTCTGGTCGGTTCAACTTCCAGTGGTAATTGACGTCTACGTAGAATCGACCGTTGTTCTTGTGAACGTCCGAAATCTCGTAATGATCTGGCCCACGAGTGAATCCGAATCCGTTCGGGGTGATCTTCGTGATCAGTTCGAGAGTGGCGCCAGTATTGTTCGGCGACGGCGCAGTCGAGGTCGCGCGGGCAGGTCCGGTACTCTTCAGGGTGTATTCGAGGTGATTGTCACCATTGAATTCGCCGGCGATTCCCGTGATATTGGCCATCAACTGGCTCGGGAGCGTGGTGAACAGAGACGTCACGACACTCATCTTGTGCAGAATCCGACCTTGGCTGTTGCCCACTGCGCCTGTCGCCCCGGCAAGTCCACATTGAGCGAGATCGCCGAGTGCCTTGGTGAATTCGCCGACGTTGGCTTTACTCGGGTCAGTCAAACTTTCGTACACCGTCACCAAACAGTCGTAGGCAGATTTGGTCGTCTGAAATGCATCGACCAACTCGTCTCCTTCGATCCCGTACATGTCGAGACCGGTAAGAATCGTCTCCAATTGTAATGCGGCGGCGTCGACATCAAGGCGGACGACTCCCGTGGTCGTGCCGGCAGGTAACACCAGCGTGCCGTTGCCTTTCGGGGTCAACAGTCCCGATTTCCCGCCACCCAAACTGGATCGAAGCAATACCGCAAGTTGATCAGTCCCTTTCAACGGCCCTTGATTCACGAATTGGCCGGTCGGTTGAGAATTGACTTCGTAATATTGTGCGGATTTCGTCGCAAAGTCGACGGCAATCCCTTCCTCAGCAGCGCGGAGGCAAGCAGAAACTACCCCCGGCTTAGAGGGAGTGAGCGTATATTGCGTGCCTGCTAGTTCGAGTTCGCTTTTCTCAGAGCATAATTCATCGGTTTCTCCTGAACTCGCCGCCCATACCTGAGTGAATGAGTCGGTGAGCACTTGCCCAACGTCGGTAAGGAGGACTTGGAAACTGCTGAGGTGAGTGGTGGTGGTCGTCACGGATTTCGACACCGCGTTCCATTCGGCAGGAAGCAAGTCACTACTGGCAGGATCATCGGAGTTGACCGCGACGATCGGTCGAACAGAATCGCTGATCTGTCGGACGATCTCGGGTTGTCCGGACAAGTCGAAGGTCAACGTGATCGGCGTCTTGGGCTGTAGTCCATTTCCGAGAGTGAGCTGCGCCGGGGTTGTCGAGACCAACTCTGCAGGAAAGACTTTACGGTTCGTCCCGACGCCACTCGAGAGTGTGAGCGTGGTCCCGATGTCCGCGATTCCCGCGGGCGCTGTTGCAGTGACACCGATCTGACCGATCTTCCCGCTAACCGATACACCGTTCTCGCCGACTTCAGCCTCGACAGGTCCATCACCTGCCGAGGTGTCGACAGTTGTAGCCACGGGCACAGCTGCGGTCACGGGAGTGTCGGACGAACTACATGAAAGCAGCGGGAGACACAGCGCCGCCACCACGAATACCGCGACTGACTGGGCCGAAGGGTTTTTCACCGGTAGAACCTCCTGAATTTTCGCTCCCGAGCAGGGGCAGGCCACCGACAGGGCGAACTCAGAGAGTTCTAACACGACTTCGGACTGAGTATCTGTAGTTCATCCAACGGACACCGTGGCAGTCAGTAGCATTTCCAGCACAGTAGCGATGGTTACATATTTCTGTTAACGTTGTTTACATGAGTTCGAGAGCAAAAATTCTGGCCGCAGCGACCGAGCTGCTCAACACGTCTCCCAACGGCGACATCTCCACCCGCGCCGTATGCGAGATGGCCGGCGTCGGCGCCCCCGCGCTCTACCGCCAGTTCGGCGACAAGGACGGACTGCTCGCAGCCGTCGTCGACGCAGGATTCGCCGAATACCTCGAGGGCAAACGCGCTGCGACGCCGTCCGACGACCCTGTCGCCGACCTACGGGCCGGCTGGGATGCGCATACAGCCTTCGCACTCGCACATCCCGCCCACTACCGGCTGATGCACTCACCTTCCGCCCAGAGCGCCGACACCGCCCTGCAGGCCCAGGCGCTACTTCGATCAGTTCTCGAACGATGCGCTGCGGCAGGCGTTCTGACCGTGTCCGTCGATGTCGCCACCCAGATGGTGATGTCGGCGAATGTCGGGGTTGCTCTGATGCTCGTCGTCAGGCCGGAACAGTACCCCGATCCGACGCTGTCACAGCGAGTTCGCGACGGAATCATCGCGTCCATCATCGACGAGTCCGACGCCCACCCGGACGCCTCACTCAACAGAGTTGCATCGACTCTCGACGCCCAACTGGCCGGCGTGGATTCAACTTCCCTCTCCACCAACGAAGTTGGCCTGATGCGCGAGTGGCTCCGCAGGCTGTCCGATGCACCCGAAACCAGATCAGGAGTTACATCATGACTGACACCACCACCCGCGTAGCCATCGTCACCGGAGCTTCCGGCGGCATCGGGCGAGCGACTGCAGAAAAGCTCGCCGCCGACGGAATGGCTGTCGCCGTTCACTATTCGGGAAATCTTCAGCGCGCTCAGCAAACAGTTGACTCCATTGTCACAGCGGGCGGACGCGCCATTGCGGTACACGCCGACGTCGCCGACGAAGGTGAAGTCGCGGCCCTGTTCGATACGGTCGAGGAGGAGTTCGGGGGCATCGACGTCGTCGTCCACGCAGCCGGAATCATGATCCTCTCCACCGTCGCCGAACTGAACTTCGACGATTTCGATCGGATGCATCGGACCAACGTCCGAGGGACTTTCGTGGTCGACCAGCAGGCAGCCAGACGTGTCCGGCGCGGCGGTGCGATCATCAATTTCTCCACCTCCGTGAAGAAGTTGGCGTTTCCGACTTACGCCGCGTACGCCGCCACCAAAGGTGCCGTCGACGCGATCACCCTGGTTCTCGCGAAAGAGCTACGCGGACGCGACATCACGGTCAACGCCGTAGCCCCGGGACCCACAGCGACCGATTTGTTCCTGGACGGGAAAGACGAAGCTACAGTGGAGAACCTGTCCAAACTGGCTCCCTTGGAGCGGCTCGGCACACCGGTGGACATCGCGGAGGCTGTCGCGTTCCTCGCCGGCCCAGCTCGTTGGGTCAACGGCCAGGTCATTTACGTCAATGGCGGCGTGATCTAGCGCAACCGTCTACGAAGGACCACACCTTGGCAATTCCGACAAAACAGTCAAACCAGTCGACTTTGGTTGTAATGTGCAAACAATGGAAAACCAGGATCGAGGGTCCGCCCGGACGTCACGACGACAGTTCATCAGCGCTGCAGGACTTGCTGCAACCGCCGTCATAACCCTCGCAACCTCGTCGACCGCCAAAGCCGCCGGCCCAACGGCCCCCAATCCAGGTTCGAGGATCGGCGACGCTGCCGAAGCCCAGGCCGTACAGCGAGTCGCGGAGAGGCTGCTGAACAACGGCGTTCCCGGCCTTGCCTTCGTCATCGTCAAGCCGGATGAAAAGAACCGCAAGTCAAGTGTCACCACCTCATATCACTACGGTCTGGCCGACGTCGAGAACGGTGTGAGGGTTACTCCGCGAACGCAGTTCGAGATCGCCTCGGAGACCAAGACTTTCACCGCTGCACTGCTGGCGAGACTGATCGCTCGGGGAGAAGTCGGATTGGACGACCTGGCGAGCAAGTATTCGGATGGGAACCCTATGCCGAAAGGCAGTAATGGTTCCGAAATCACGCTTCGCCAACTGGTCACCCACCGTTCCGGTCTGAGCGACGACCCACCCAATCTCTCGGCTGGGTGCGCCGATCCCACACAATCGTGCCCGGACGAGAAAGCGAAGTACACGAGAGACATGCTCTGGGAAGGACTCCAGGCTCCCGGGGCCTTGGAGTTCTCCCCCGGAAGCCACTGGCTGTACTCGGACTTCGGGTTCGGACTACTCGGCACACTCATGGCAGATAAAATCATTCCGGGACAGGAGAAACCGCCCTTCGCGGCGGCAGTCGCCCGCGAGATCACCGACCCGCTCGGGATGATGGGTACCGTGATCGAGACCAAAGCCACGGACCTGGCCATCCCGTATTACCTCGACGGCACAAGAGCACCGCTGTGGAACAACACCGGTGCGATCGCCGGCGGCGGTGGCCTGGTCAGTACCGCTGACGATATGTCGATCTGGGCCGCAACAACTCTCGGCTATGGCAATAGCCCACTCAAACCGGTGCTGACCTCGATGCTCGAGCAGATCGATACCCAAGCTCCGGAAAATCCGGCCTTCGGAATGGGAATGGCGTGGCAGCTCCAACCGGCGACGCCGAACTTTCCGCAACGGTTCGCCAAGAAGAACGGAGACAGCTCGGGATCCAACTGCATCACCCTGCTGGTGCCCGACAGTGGCTGGTCGATCACGATTCTGGCGAACGGCGGAAATGCGGCGATGATCGACCCCGCAGCAGTGAACCTGATGCATGATCTGGTTCCGAGACGACCGATATTCGGTAGTTCGACGGGAAGTTCGTCGGGCAGCGACGTCGGCTTCCAGACCGGGTCGTTCGGATAGACCCACTTGCTTACGCGCGCTACATCTTCGTCGAGCGTGCCATCACGAAGCAGTAGAGCCCGTAGGTGATGATCCCCAATCCGGCAAGGATCAGCAGGGCCACTCCGTACGGCTGCGCGCCCAGGGTCTTGAACGCTCCGTCGAGCCCGGAGGACTTGCCAGGTTCGGAACTGTTGACCGCGAGAAGAACCAGAACGCCGACTGCAGCGATGGCCAAGCCTTTGGCGACGTACCCGACGGTTCCGAGTCGGCGCACGAAGTCACTCGGTGTGCCTTTCAGATCATCCAGGAAGTTCTGGCTCGCGCCCTTGTACACGTGGTAGACGCCAACAGCGATGATTGCGATCCCGCCGAGCACCAATGCGATGGTCCCCAGGGTGTTCTCCATCAAACGCGCCGTGATTCCCGCACTCTGACCGCTGCTGGACTTCCCGCTACCGCGAGCGAATCCGAATGCAGTGAAGGCAAAACCGAAATAGACGAGCGAAATGCCCAGAGCTTTCGCGCGGTTGAAGAACTCCTTCTTCTTGTCGTCCGAAGACGGCGACGACGAGCTTCCCAACGCAGCTTCGGCCAATCTCCACAACGCCATGGCAAGGAAGGCGACGACGCCGACCCACAGGGCGAAGACGCCCCCTGGCTTTCCTGCCAACTCGGCCATCGCACCCGATTGGTCCGCAGACCCGGATCCACCGAGAGCAAGGCGGATCGCGATATATCCGATCAGCAGATGAACGACACCGCTGACGACAAATCCTGCGCGGGCAAAGCGCTCGAAGACAGTGTTCTGTGCGACGTCAGCCGCCGTGGACGCGACGCTTTTCTGGTCCTGCGGTGACGATTCTTTGTTCATCATGATCGTCGAACCATATACGGACAGACGCTTCCCTCGAACGCCTGCGTCAAGTGTTTCGAGATCAAGGGTTTCGAGGGTTCTGATCCGGCGTCGACCGCGGTTCTTCGGGGTTGGGAACCTTGGGGTCGATCGTGTCTGCATGATCTCGTTGCTGGTTCAGTTCCTCGCGAGAACTCGTCGCCTCTTTCCGATGCTGCGCTGCATGATGTTGCAGCGCAGACGCTTCCGCCGCTTTGGCGTCGGCCTCTGCCTGCACCATGCGCGCTTTGGCTGCTGTCTCTTCTGCCCGCGCCTCGCGCTCGCCTACTTGCAGCGACTTGTCTGCGACGTCTTCGCGGATCTGTTCTGCCTCGATGTGACGACGCTCGTCGCGCCTGTTTCGCGCCACCCACAGGAGTGCGGCCACGATCGCTATCACCACGACCACGGCAACAATTATCCAGATAATGCTGCTGGTACTCATACTGCGAGAGGTACCCACCTGCGGCTTTCTCACACGCAGGCAAACAAAGACGCCGAAATTACAGGTCGGTCGGATGCGTGTTGGCACCGCACAAAACGACGCACAGCTCACCGTCGGACGGCGGTGTCACCGTTCCGTTCAGAACCGGAACCAACGCTGCCGCGGTGCCCAACTCCACCAGAATCCGGAACTCCCGCCACAAGAATGCCCGAGCCTGTCGGATCGAATCATCGTCGACCACAACACTGTCTACCGAACTCTCCTGCAGCGTCTCCCAGGCGATGGCGCCAATTCGTGTGGCCCCTAATGAGTCGCCGGCAATGCTGTTCACTTCGATGTCTACCGGACGCCCCGCATCGAGCGAGGTGTGCAGGGTGGCAGCTCCGGTCGGCTCGACGGCTACCACGTGATCTTCGGGGCGAGCCGCCGCCACGATTCCGGAGACCAATCCACCACCACCGACCGCGATGCAATACGTGATCGGCCCGGACACCTCGTCTTCGATCTCGAGAGCGATGGTGCCGGCCCCACTGACGATGTCGGGCAGGTCGTAGGCGTGTAGTTCGAGCGCACCACTGGTGCGTGCGATGTCCGCAGCAGCGGCAGCAGCGAGTGCATACCGGTCGCCGACCTTGTGAACGGTTGCACCCAACTCCCCGAGTGCCTTCACCTTTGCTTCGGGCGCCGTCTCCGGCACCACCACTGTGCAGGTGAGTCCCCGCCGTCGTGCTGCCCACGCAGCGCCGATCGCAGCATTGCCGCCGGACGCGATCACCACACCGTCATCGGGCATGGTGCCGTTGGCTACAGCTCGTTCCACTGCATTGAGACTGCCGCGCACCTTGAAGGAACCGCCGTGTTGGAGGTACTCGAGCTTGAACAGAACCGATACCTCACCGTGTGGCGTCGGCACCGCAGTTCGGAAGATCGGGGTTCGCCGCGCCAGCCCTGCGATACGAGTTCGCGCGGCTTCGACATCCGAGCGCTCAATTGCCAGTGGACCTGCATTGTTGTCGGCGGTGAGAGTCATACACCAACCCTACGGTTCGCAACTTCGACCCGAAGCAGTCGGCCTGCCGTCGTTGGAATGTCTGTTTTTCACCAAAGAGTGCCCGCATCTGACCGAGACAATGACCATCGGGGTGAATAAATTTACTACTACAAGAACAACAGCGTCATCAAGGAAAGGCACACCCCATGTCGAAGATCGCAGTATTCGGTGGAAACGGTTTTGCAGGAAGCGCAATCGCGAAGGAAGCCGCTTCACGCGGCCACGAGGTAACCGTCGTCGCTCGCAGCGCGCAGTCCGGAACCGACACGAATGTCGTGCAGGGTTCGGTTCACGACAACACGATCGTGGAGCAGATCACGGCGGACAACGACGTCGTCGTCGTTGCCATCCCCGCTCGTGAGATCGACGGCAAGCGCCTGCTCGACGCCGTCACTCCCCTCGCAGATGCCGCCGCACGCAACGGCGCTCGCATTGCAGTGGTCGGTGGAGCCGGCAGCCTGTTGGTCGCCGAGGGCGGTCCGCGCGTCGTCGATACTCCCGACTTCCCGGACGCGTACAAGGGTGAGGCGCTCGCTCACGCCGACGTCCTCGACGCGCTCCGCGCAACTGACAGCAATGTCGACTGGTTCTACGTGAGCCCGGCCGCAGCATTCGGCGCCCATGCCGGCGTCGCTCCGAAGGGATCCTTCCAGGTGGGTGGCGACATTCTGCTGACGGACGCCGAGGGGAACTCCGCCATCGCGGGCGAAGATTACGCACACGCTTTCGTCGACGAGATCGAGACTCCGGCACACCGTCGCCAGCGTTTCACCGTCGCACACTGAACATGAGCAACCTTCGTAGGCGCGCAGCCTGGATGACCGTTCCCGCTGCCGCCGCCCTCCTGCTCACCGCGTGCTCCAACGACGCGGAATCCGCAACGCCCAGCAGTTCTACGACGTCCACGAGCGTTGTCGCCGAACAGGGCGATCAACTCGAATCAAACAAAACCATCGTCACGGATTTCTACGAACTGGCGTTCAACGGCCGTCAGGTTCAGCAAGCCGCAGACCGGTACCTTGGCGATGTCTACATCCAACACAACCCCACCGCCGCCGATGGGGCAGCCGGATTCGTGAGCGGCATAGGCGGTTACGTCGCGGCCACACCCGGATTGCATGCCGAGATCACTCGCGTTTTCGCCGAGGACGATCTGGTTGCCCTCCAGTCTCACACCACGTCTGCTCCCGGCGACCGCGGCCAGGCCGTATTCGACATCTTCCGCGTCGACAACGGCAAGATCGTCGAACACTGGGATGCCATTCAAGACGTGCCGGAAACGTCCGCGAATCCGAACACGATGTTCGACGGACCCACCTCGTCGCCGTCCAGGACGTCAGAAGTTCTGGAGCGCAACACGGCCAACGCGTTGACGTTCCTGCAGCTCGCCTTCAACGAAGGCAAAGCCGCCGAGGCTGCCGACCAGTTGATCGGCCCGACCTACACGCAGCACAACCCCTCGTTCGCGGACGGTAGGGATGCGTTTGTCACGGCTCTGGCCGGGATCGAACCTGCTACCGGAGACAAGGCCACCACGTTTCCGCGAACGGTAGCCGAGGGCGACTTCGTCTTCGTGCAGACCTTCGCTTCGTCCGGTGAGGGAACGGCCGGCAGCGGCTCGATGGACATCTTCCGATTCGACGAGAACGGCACGATCGTCGAACACTGGGACGCCGTCCAGGACTACCCGTCGACGACTGCAAGCGGCAACACGGTGTGGGACGACGGTCGCTGAGACGACAACTCCGCACAGTTCAGAGAGGGCTGCGTGATCAGCCGACGTTGATTCGTTCCAGATCGCCGTCGTAGTAGTCCAGCAAGCGCTGATCCATCACCCGGCGCCACAGCGGTGGTATCCACGCGATCACGATCATCACTGCGTAGCCGGCCGGAAGTTGCGGGGCTTCGGCTGCGCTGCGCAGGCTTTGGTACCGCAACTTCGGGTTGGCGTGATGGTCGCTGTGCCGCTGCAGTTGGTAGAGAAACAGATTGCTCACGACGTGATCGCTGTTCCAACTGTCAGCGGGGCTGCAGCGGACGTACGAGCCGTCGGCACGCTTGCCGCGCAGCAGACCGTAATGCTCGAGGTAGTTCGCCGCTTCGAGGAAGGTGAATCCGGCAACTGCCTGCAGCAGGAGCCAGGGTGCAACCTCCCAACCGAAGATGCCGATCAGCGTCGCGAAGAGGACAACGCTCATCGCCCACGCATTGAGGACGTTGTTCTCGAGGCTCCAGGTTCGCTTGCCTTTCCGCTGGAGTCGAGCGCTCTCGATACGCCAGGCAGAACGCAGGCCGCCGAACACACTTCGTGGCAAGAACCTCCAGAAGCTCTCGCCGAACCGCGAGCTGGCCGGGTCCTGCGGAGTAGCTACACGCACATGGTGGCCGAAATTGTGTTCGACGTAGAAGTGCCCGTACAGAGACTGTGCAAGCGCCACCTTCGCGAGCCACTGCTCGACCTTCTCGCTCTTGTGCCCGAGTTCGTGTGCTGCGTTGATACCGACGCCGGCGACTACGCCCACCGTGAACGACATCGCGATCTTCTCCGCGATTCCCATCGGAGCGTTGATCCAGCACCAGCAGGCGAAGACCAGACCGGCGTATTGCAAGGGGAGGAACGCGTAAGTGCACCAGCGGTAGTAGCGGTCCTTCTGCAGCCCTGGGATCGCATCGTCCGGCGGACTTTCGCCGTCTTCACCGGCCAGCATGTCGATGATCGGGATGACGATGACCAGCAACCACGCACCGGTCGCCCAGAACAATCCGAGACGAAGGTTGTCGACGAGAAACCAGGAGATGAACGGGCTGAGTGGAATCAGCAATCCGAGCGGCCACAGGTACCTCTTGCGGTCGCGCCAGCGCGGATTTTCGCCGGACGGCGAGTCAGTGTTCTGGACAGCCTTCGATCCGGTATGCCGTGCGTCGGAAGTAGCTGTCATTCGCCGATCTCGCCTTTCATCCCCTCGAACGATTCGCCCCACGCACCGTTCACGCTCAGCAAACCACGACTCACGCGCTGACGGATGTGGCCGCGAACGCACGGCGCTCTACTGGAAACCGACCGGGACACATGTCCGGCACGCGCTCTCCCCCGAGAAGCGACTGTTCACCCCGACAGCTGATCCGGACAAAATACCCCATCGATCTGCGGCAATCGACACCGACACAGCCTTTCGCTGCGCGTCGAAACGTCAAGGGTTTGGCAAGATCAGCCCAGCTCCGCCTCAACGAGTAACGGTAACCATCAGTGACAGAAATCATAAGCAGGGGACAGGATTCTCGCCCGGAGCGGCAACCAAAAAGACTGCGCGCCCTCAACTGGTCGGTTGCGGGCGCGCAGTCCAAAGGTGAGCAAGCGTCAGAGCGTTGCAAACACCTTCGTTTTCACTTCGTTCAGCCAACCGTTCGCGGTCACGAAATCTGTGACGCTCGACTGCAATCCGAAGACGTGCCCAGCCTGCGCCGCCGGCAGCCTTGTGAAGAGGTTGTCGTCGAGGACCGCCTGAACCGCCGCACTGGTCGACCCGTCCGCATTCAGCGGGTACAGCACGACCGTCACACCGTTCATGATGTCGGCCAACTGCTCCATCGGGTAGGACTCGTATCCGGCATCGGTGTAATTGGTCGGAACACCGGGCCCATACGCCAATCCGAGTTCGTTGACGACCAAATTGCCGATCGCACCGGTGGGCTGCTGAACCGAGAACGCGCCGGGTGCGTCTCCGAGTGAAATGTGAATCCACTTGTTGTTCGCGATCACGTCCGCGTACTCGCCGCGAACACGTTCGAGATTCGTTTCGTAAGCAGTGCGCGTCGACTCGAGCACGTCGGTCTTGCCGATCGCCTCCGCGATCTCGGTGGTGATCGTCTTCCAGTCGCCCCGGCTCTCGCCCTTGACGATGACAGTGGGCGCAATGCCCGACAGACGGTCGAACGCCGCTTGGTCCACCTCGTCGGCGTCACCGACGATGATGTCGGGATCCGCCGCAGCGATCGCTTCGAAGTTCATTTCCCCGAAAGGCCCGATGGTCGGGAGCCCGTCGACGAAGGCCTGTTGCTCCGGCGTGAATTCACTGATCCACTTGCCGTAGTCCTGCACAGCAGCCGGTTTCACTCCGAGGGACATCAGCTGCCAAGGAGTGTCGTACGACGCGGCGACGACGCGCTGCGGTGAAACCGGAACCTCGATGTCCCCGTACGCCGACGCGACGGTCCGGACGTCAGTCTGCTCGGAATCGGCCGACGACGAGGAACATCCGGTCATCAGCATCGCACCGACAACGGCTGCTGCCGCCGCTGCGATGACTCTGGAACCGAAAGAAGATGATCGAATTGCGCGCACGCAGAACTCCTACAGGGTGATTGTTTAGCCAACCCTAAGTTGATGCTCGGGCGCTACACAAGTCCGATCGAGGCCCTTTGAGTCGCTGTTCGGACTAGTCCTGTAGCCAATCGGCCATCGGCGTGCGCGGATGATCGATCAGGCTTGCGAACTCGCCCGGAGTCACACCCATCGTTCGACGGAATGCCGCGCCGAACGCGCTTTCGGAACGAAAACCCGTCTTCCGCGCCACAAACGAGATGCTTCGACCGAGTGCCAGAAGTTGCATCGCGTGATGAGCCCGCAGTCGCATACGCCATTCCGAGAAGGTCAGTCCCGTCTCAACCGGAAACCTTCGCGTGAGGGTCCTCGTGCTGACTTTCGCGTCGGCGGCCCACTCCTCCACCGATCGGGTGTCGGCCGGGCTGGCAACCAACTGATCTGCGATCTGCCGAAGCCACGGCGTCGTCGGCAGCGGTACATCGAAAATCAGTCGCGGAACGGGTTCGACGAGGTCGATGGCAAACGCCTCGGCTCGCCGACGCTCCGCGTCCGTCAAGTCGTCTCGGGTGAGGTGATCGAGTACTTGTTCGAGCAGCGGCGGGGTGGACAAGGCCACCACACGATCCAACCCGGTCACATCGGATGCCACCAACCACGTGCACGACAATTCGGTGCCGCTGCGCGCCGTCACCTCGTGGGGAACAAAGGAGGGGATCCACAGACTGACCCCGCTCGGCACGGTGTACACGGTCTCCGGAGTACGGACCTCGAGAACACCATCGATCGCCCACAGCAATTCGTGATCGCTGTGGCGGTGCATGTCCCAGGTGTAGTCGGAATCGACCGCCAGCCGATTGGTCGCCAACCGCAGGTAACCGTCGGCGCTGACACGCAGCGGTCGCACCACGCGTTGCCACTCGGACAGTTCGTCGAGTGGACTGCTGAGCGGGTAGTCGATCTGCTCGCTCACCGCAGAGTCGACAGTTCGGGGTGGCCGAACAGGCCGGGTAACCCACCGGTGTGCAGGAAGACCGTTTTTGATCCCGCCGTGATGGCCTTGTCCTTCACGAGTTGGATCAATCCCGCAAAGGCTCGGCCGGTGTACGTCGGGTCGAGGAATATGCCCTCCGTACGAGCCAAACATCTGATCGCGCCGGCTGATGCTTCCGTAAGCGTCGAATAGCCTTGGCCAACTTGGTTTCGGACGATCTGAAGATCCTCGGCTCGCACAGTAGACCCGGGCATCTCGTCCACTAACCCAGCGACAGTCGACACTGGATCGGCAACAGCCCCGACATCGACGCCGACAACCCTGTCGACGCCCAGATGGGCGACAAGGCCAGCCATCGTTCCGCCCGATCCGAGCGCAACCACGACGCGATCCACTCCGGGGAGTTGCTGCTCGATCTCGCGTGCGCAGTCGACGTAGCCCTGCGCGGCCACCGCGCTGGTGCCACCGAAGGGAATGACAAAAGGAACTCCGCCCGAGTCAGCGACGGCCTCCACCGCGGCGTCGACCGCGGATGCCGTGTCCCCACCGGCCCAGACGATCTCAGCGCCCGCGAGTGCATCCAGAACGAGATTTCCCTGCACGGATTCCGGCTCGGCACCACCGAGCACCAGCACACAACGCAATCCCAACCGAGCTGCTGCCGCTGCAGTCAACCGAGCGTGATTGCTTTGCGGTGCGCCGGTAGTGATCAGAGTCGTCGCGCCGACCGCCAAAGCCTGAGCGCAGGTGTACTGCAGCTTTCGGATCTTGTTGCCGCCGCCGCCCAGGCCGATGACGTCGTCACGTTTGATCCACAGGTCTTCCGGACCCAATCCGAGTGCCTGCGCGCAACGCGCCACAGGTTCGACGGGCGTCGGCCAACTGCCCAGGCTGATCGGCGGAACGTCGGAACTGAACATTCGACGAGTCTAGTTCGACCGTGCACCTACAGGCTGTGCTCGAATACAGTCCGTACTCGCATACAGTCGGGACATGGGAACTTTCACGACGACCACACGTGACGTACCGCTGACCGTCAGTCGACCGGATTCGCCGAGTGAACCGTTGCATGCAGTAGTCGTTCTCCAAGAAGCGTGGGGCGTGAACAAACACATCGAGAGCATCCTCGAGCGCCTCGCCGCCGCCGGCTATCTTGCCGTGGCTCCGCACCTCTACCACCGCGGCGCACAAACGTCCTTCACCGACTTCCCGTCCGCGAAGGATGCGCTCATGGCACTCGACAGCACAAGCATCGGCCACGACGTACGTGCCGCCGTCGACTACAGCCGATCCGAGGGAGCAGACAGAGTCGGCTCCCTCGGATTCTGCATGGGCGGCACCGCGTCACTGTGGTGTGCCGCGGTACCCCTCGTCGATTCCGCTGTCACGTACTACGGCGGCGGTGTCGCCGAGGCCCGATGGGACGGAATCGCGGCAGGCACCGAACTTGCAGCGCAACTGCAGGTCCCGTGGCTCGGTCACTACGGCGACCTCGATCCGAGTATCCCACCGGAGAGCGTCGAGCAATTGCGCACAACCGCGTCCGATCTCGCCCGGGTGTACCGCTATGCCGACGCCGGCCACGCGTTCAACAACGACACTTCGACCAGCCACTACGCCCCGCATTCTGCTGCCCTCGCCTGGACCCGCACTATGGAGTTTTTCGCCGAAACCCTGTGATTGCCAACGTAAGTCAGGGAACCCGCTTGACCACCGTGCCGGTGATCTCGTCCTGAACCTGTTCAGCCGTTACCGCTCGACTCTGCGCCCGACGTGATCGGGTGAAGTAGTAGATGCCGATCACGGCAAGAACAAACGGCACCCCGAACACCAAGGTCATCTTGAAATCCTCGACCCACAATGTCGTGACGAGGATCGCGACCATGAGGACACCACCCAGTATCGTCCCCACCGGGAAGAACGGAATCGTGAACGAGAGGGTTCGTCCTTCGCTTGTCATCCGCTTGCGAAAGAACCAGTGCGTCACGAAGATCAGCAGCCACGTCGCCATCGCTCCGAACATCGACAACGAGATCATCAACGTGAATGCCTGCTCGGGAAAGAGAACGTAGACGATGGTCGCGACGGCGATGCCCGACGTCGACAGCAGCAAGGCGTTGACCGGCGAGCCGTTGGCCCTGACCTTTCCGAGAATGGCCGGCGCGTCACCAGCACGCGAGAGCGAGAACATCATTCGCGAAGACACGTACAGCTGACTGTTCATCGCAGACAGTGCAGCGATGATCACCACGAAGTTCAGCACGCTGTCTGCGCCCGGAATCTTCACGACCTGCATCACCGTGACGAAAGGGCTTCCGCCACTCAAGATTTTGTCCATCGGAGCGATTGCCAGAATCAAGGCAAGGGTTGCGATGTAGAAGACGAACAGTCGGACGATCGTCACACGGAACGCCTTCTTCACCGCTACCGCCGGGTTCTCCGCCTCACCGGCCGCAATGGCGATCATCTCGATGCTCAAGTAGCTGAAGATCGATACGATCACGGCAAACCACATGCCGGACAGACCATTCGGAAAGAATCCGCCACCGGCAGTGTAATTGTGAAATCCGTAGTCCGGGTTTCCGCTACCGAACACGACGTACGCTGCCATCACGATGAACGCCACGATCGCGAAGACCTTGATCGTCGAGAACCAGTACTCCATCGTTCCGAAGGCCTTGACGTTGAACATGTTCACGCCGATCAACACTCCGGAGAACAACACGATCCACAGCCACGACGGTACGTCGGCGAACCAGAACTGCATGTATTCACCGATCGCGGTGACCTCGGTACCGACCGCGAGGACGATGCATGACCAGTAGAGATAGCGAACGAGGAAGCCGATCAACGGTCCGACGTAGAACTCGGCGTACGCACCGAACGAACCCGATGTCGCATGTGCGACGGTCATTTCGGCGAGGGCACCCATCAGCAGCAGGGCGATCAACCCCCCGATCGCGTAACTGATGATGACGCTCGGGCCGGCAAATCCGATGGCGAACTTACTGCCGAGGAAGAGTCCGGTGCCGATTGCACCACCGAGCGCGATCATGCTCATCTGCTTGGGGCCGAGTTCGCGTTTGAGACCTGATTCTCGCTGCTGAATGTTTTTGAAATCACTCATGAAAGCTCCTTGCGAAAGGCGGTACCTCCCGGTCCGCGGAAACTTGGAAGAATCAGGTGACTGCGTCGCGCTCGCGGAATTCGGGGCGATCCCAGGACTTGTTCTCGAGGATGTCTCGCAACACGTCGACGGCATTCCACACGTCGGCATATCCGAGATAGAGCGGAGTGATACCGAACCTCAACACTCCGGGTTCGCGGTAGTCGCCGATGACGCCCCGCGCGATGAGAGCCTTCATGATCGAATAGCCCTCGGGATGAACAAAACTCACGTGCGATCCACGACGCTCATGTTCGCGAGGCGTGATCAACTCCAAACCGTAGGCAGCGCAACGCTCCTCGACGAGGTCGATGAAGAGATCGGCCAGCGAGAGCGACTTGCTCCGGATGTCGGCCATGTCAGCTTTGAGCATGACGTCGAGACCACACTCGACGAGCGACAACGACGTGATGGGCTGAGTACCACTCAGAAACCGTCGTATTCCCGCGCCCGGTTCGTAGGCCGACTCCATCGCAAACGGTCGCGCGTGCCCCCACCACCCGGACAGCGGCTGGATTCCGGTGTTCTGATGGCGACGGTTGACCCAGATGAATGCAGGTGAACCCGGACCACCATTGAGGTACTTGTACGTACACCCGACCGCGAAGTCGGCGTCGGCGCCGCCCAGGTCGACTGTCACGGCGCCAGCAGAGTGTGCGAGGTCCCAGATCATGAGCGCGCCACGTTCCTGCACTGCTGCAGTGACTTCCGCCATCGCATACAGGTTTCCGGTGCGGTAGTTGACGTGCGACAACATCACCACGGCGGTGTCCGGCCCTACCGCCTCGGCGAGGTCACCCGGTTGGTCGATCAGGCGTAGTTCGTATCCCTGGTCGAGCAGCGAGATGATGCCCTCCGCAATGTAGAGGTCAGTCGGGAAATTGTCTCGCTCGGAGACGATCACCTTTCGGCTGGGGTCCTGTGCAGCCGCGATGGACAGTGCGGAGGCCAATGCCTTGAACAGGTTGATCGACGTCGAATCCGTCACTACCACTTCGCCTTCACCTGCTCCCAGCAACGGGGCAAGTTTGTCACCGAGGCGGACCGGGAGGTCGAACCATCCAGCCTCGTTCCAGCTGCGAACCAAGCCGTTGCCCCACTCGTCGCCGATCACTCTCGCGGCGCATTCCTGTGCGGCAATGGGACGCGCGCCGAGCGAGTTTCCGTCGAAGTAGAGAACGCCCTCCGGAATCGCGAACTCGCGGCGGAACTCCCTCAGGGGATCCACTGCGTCGGCCTTGACGCAGTCTTCCAACGAAAGGGTGGTTGTCGATGTCATGACGATTCTTCTCCTGCATGTGTCGGCGTTGAGGGTGATGAAGGCAGAGTCCGGAGCACGGCCCGTACCGGGCTGGCATCGAGGTCGAGGAACTTCAGCGGCAGTGCGATCAACTCGTAGTAGCCTTCGTCGACGTCGTCGAGGCAAAGTCCTTCGAGGATCGCGACGCCACGATCGCTTGCCGCGTGGTGCCCGTCCATGGTCTTGCTGTCCATCGGATCGAACGACGCGCCGTCGATTCCGATCAGAACTCCACCGCGGTCGGCGAACCAGTGGGTCAGGTCCGGAGAAACACCGGCGAAGTCGTTCTCCCACTCGCTCGGGTACTTCGGGTACGTCCTCAGAATCAGCCGTTGCGGCAGATGGCCGCCGAGTCGCTCCACGGTCTCTTCGACGGGCTTGATGCAGGCGGCACCGTCGACCCCCGTCATGTCGACCACCAGGGCCTCACCGAGATAGGGCCCGAGGGGAACGGAACCGATGGGCGCACCGTCGATGCGGGTGTGCGCCGGTGCGTCGGCGTGAGCACCGATATGAGGTGTGGTGGTGATTCGGTTGATGGTGACGGCGTCACTGCCGCCGAGGTCCGACGTAACAGCTCGGGTGAAGGCGGTATCACCTGGCCACACGGGCGTCGATTCGGAGATCGGCGGGCTGATGTCGATCAACCGCGCCCCCGAATCGCCCGTGTGTCGGCCGATCCTCGGAACCATCCAGACCCCTTCGTCGCAACAGTCGACCGTGTCGATCTCGACCGTTTGATAATTCGATGTGTTTGGCAAAAGCTAGAATCATCGGCGGGCGCGGTCAATAGTTGCTGAATATTTTCGCGACGGCAGGGAGAAATCGGATGATTAATGCGATCGAACGGGCGGCAGCCGCGGCTCGGCCGAATCATGTTCGGCTCGACGACGTCGATACGGCGATTCTCCGCGAACTCGTCCGGGATGCACGCATCCCCAACAATGCACTCGCCGAGAAGGTCGGGATAGCTCCGTCGACCGCTCTGGCGCGGATGCGCGCTCTACGCGAATCGGGCGTCATCAAGGGGTTTCATGCAGACATAGACCTCGAGCTACTCGGCCTCGAAATCTCGGCGATGGTGTCGATTCTGATTCACTCCCACGCCAGGAGCCGGATGACGGAAATTGCCGAGCACCTGAGCGGACTGGATTCCGTTCAGCGAGTGTTCCTGATGAGTGGGGACCGTGATCTCCTGGTGCACGTGTCGTGTGAATCTCCCACTCGGCTTCGCGATTTCGTCAGCGCACACCTCAACGATCCGGCCATCGCCAATACCCAGACCAACTTGATCTTCAGCGAACTGCGTCATGGCGACTGAAATGCCACTCGGGTTGTCCATGCTCTGGGAATCGGTGGAGCCGGAAGCCGCATTGAAGCAGCGATTCGGATTCGACAGCTTCCGCGCAGCCACCCATTGGGTCTCGGCGGTACTCGAGCAGACTTGGGGATTGACGGCCCTCGAGTGCTCGCGAATGGCGATCAGTGACCAGAACGCGATTGTGTGGGTTGCGAGCGACCGAGGTGGGCTGGTGGTGAAGTGGTCGCGCGCCACCGATCGCTTCCCGAAGCTGGAGGCGTCGACGCGGTTACTGAGCACACTCGCCGGGCAGGGTGCGCCCGTTCCATCGCCGATCACGTCCCTGAACGGATTGGACCGGGAAACACTGCTGGTCCGGGAAACACTGCTGGATCGGGAAACACTGGAAGGGCCTTCGTGCGCAGTGTCGTTCACCGTACTGCCGGAGCTGGCGGGAGATTGGTTGGACGTGCAGGACCACGCGGCGGTCCGGTCGGCAGGAGCATGTCTGGCAGAGATACACCGAACGCTCGGCGCCACCCACGTCGACGGATCGGTATTCTCGTCGCGCAGCACCGGGTTGAAGGAGCGCATCGGTGGTTGGCTCGAGAATTTCGACCGCGGGTTCGCACCTGAGGCGACGCGCAGGCTCGCGGACTTCTTGTCGCGGGCACACGACCTCGATGACCAACCACAACTGGTACACAACGACTTCCGTGCAGCCAACATCTTGACTCGAAATTCTCGGATCACCGGGGTACTCGACTTCGACGACGTGGTGATCGACCACCGGGTGAGCGACCTGGCCAAGGCATGCGTCTATCTGGGCACCCTGTTCACCGATTGGCGACCGACACCGATCGCGGTACGGCAGAGCCTGCGCGCCGGCTACGATTCCGTACGTCCCCTCAGCCGATCCGAGACAGAATGGTTCGAGATCCTCGAACTGTGGCACGGTCTGATGGCGATCCCGGGCGAGAACGACACCGCCGGTTGGGCATCAGGGTTGTGACGACAACATGCCCGACAGTCGAACGACCGTCGGGCATGCGAGTTTGAATTGTCCGACCATCACGCCGGCAGAGTGACAAGGCCTTCCTGCGCGACGGTCGCCAGCAGGAGACCGTCTCGCGTGTAGATCCTTCCGTGAGAAAGTCCCAAACCGTTCCCGGCGAATGACGATTCCTGAACCAGCGCAATCCATTCGTCGACGCGTCCGTCGTTATGCCACCACATCGCGTGGTCGAGGCTGGCAGTGATCACGCCGGGGTCTGCCCATGCCGCACCGTTGTTCCGAAGGATCGGCTCGAGCAACGTGTAGTCACACAGGTAGGCGAGTGCCGCCCGATGGACATTCACGTCGTCGGGCAGTCGCTCGTAAGCCTTGAGCCACACCGTCTGCCGACGCGTACGCTCACCGTCTGCCGAGATGTAGATCGCTTCCGGTGAATGCCTGATGTCGAAGCTGCGATCGTTGGCCCAATACTGCGCGTCTCGCACTGTCGAATCGCCGAGCGCTTCTGCTGCGGTCGGCAACGTCTCGGGATCTGCGAGGTCCACTGGCATTGGATCCTGGTGTCGTACACCGTCAGAAGCGACGTGAAAGGATGCCATCCCTTGAAATATGGTCTTCCCTGATTGGATACCGCGTACGGCGCGCTGGGAGAACCCTCGACCGTCACGTAGGCGATCGACCTCGTAGACCGTCTGCTCATGAACGTCGCCGGCACGAAGGAAGTATCCGTGGAACGAGTGAATACCCCGGTCATCCGCAACCGTCTTGATCGTCGCGGCAACAGCCTGGGCGACAACCTCGCCGCCGTACGCGCGCGCAGACGGAATGACTTGGTGCCGACCAATAAACGTGTTGTCACCGTCTCGCTCGAAGTCCCAAGATGCGAGCATCGGCTTACTGGAGAGTGTCATGCGCGTCGATACCCTTCGAGTGAGGCGTCATCCACATCGGGGAGGTTGACTACGATATTGTCCGGTGTGCGGGTGGTCAGCCAGACCAACTCATCGGTGAGAGACATGTTCACCTCGACGTGCGGCATGTACGGCGGCACAAAAACGAAGTCACCCTCGGTCATGTCCACAAATTCGGTGTAGTTCTCTCCGAAGTAGATACGGCCATGGCCGGTAAGGACATATCCACCGGTTTCTGCCTCACCGTGGTGATGTGGAAGCGAGCGGTAGCCGGGTTCGTTGGTGACCTTGCCATACCAGATCTTGGTTGCTGGGGTGTGTTGGATGCTCACGCCCGAGACGCGCTTGGCGCCGCCTGACTGCGCGGTCGCCTGATACTCGAATCCCTTCCTGGTGACGACAGGGACAACTTCGGTGACGGAATCATTCGACATATGCTGTGCTCCTTCGTGATACAAGTGCTTCTGATTTGTGGACAAGCTGTATGCGCGGAAATCCCGTGGGTACGGAAAAACCTGTGGCCCGAATCAGTTATCCGAGTCGCACGGTGTTGGACACCTTGCCGATTCCTTGAATTTCGACTTCGACAACCGCACCGTTCCCCAAGAATGTCGGCGGCGTCATGCCCGCGCCGACTCCGCCCGGCGTGCCGGTCAACACCAGATCTCCCGGTGCAAGTCCCGTGAATTGCGATATGTAGGAGAGCAGTTCGGCAGGGTCGAACACCAAATCATCGGTGGTACCGGTCTGAACCTTCTTCCCGTCCACGGTGCACGTGATTGTTGCCCCCGACGCCGGGTCGAACTCATCGGGGGTGACCAGGACCGGGCCGAGAGGAGTGGTCGCGTCGAAAGCCTTGCCCTGCAACCACTGCAGGGTTCGACGTTGCCAGCTGCGAACCGAGATGTCGTTGGCCACCGTGTACCCCGCGATGCCGCGGCGAGCCTCGTCGACATCTGCATTCCGCAGGTTCGCACCGACAACAACTGCAAGTTCAGCTTCCCAGTCGACATCAGTAGCGTATTCGGGAAGAAAGATGTCGTCGTTCGGGCCGGTCAAGGTATCGGCAAACTTGGCAAAAAGTGTGGGGAACGCGGGTTCTTCACGATTCATCTCACGCACATGCGCGCGATAGTTCAACCCGCAACAAAGAATCTTCCTCGGATTCGGAACGACCGACATGACCTGCATCTGATCAATATTGACCATTTTGCCCGAATCCACAGCACGGCTCACCAATTCGGATTTCTGACCGTCACCCAGAAGCGTGCCGACATCCGGGGAAGCAATCAACCGCGCTCCACCAGGCGTCATGACCGCCGCACTGGTCTGACCGTCCGAGAGACGAACTGTGAGTAGCTGCATGGCCGTCAATGCCTCCGTGCATCGAATCGAGCAAATGTCCGTCGACCCGCAATCTGTCGAGTGACATTTTGTTGCGTCCTGCTTACGATGGTCAATGTAACACGATAAAGGGGGCGGCGACAGAGTTTCCCCCACCTACTCAGGGGACACAGACATGGCCATTTCTCGAATCAATCCGTCGACAATGCTCAAGCCGTCAGGATTTGCCCATGCGGTACGCGCCGGCAACACCGTGTATCTCGCTGGTCAGACCGCGCTCAACGCCGAAGGCAAGATAGTCGAGGGTGGGATCATCGAACAGTTTCGGCAAGCGATGTCCAACACGTTGACCTCGTTGGTCGAGGCAGGCGGTAAGCCGTCTGACCTGGTGAGTGTCACCATCTATCTCACCGACATTCCGGATTACCAGGCCAACGGGCGGGAAATCGGTCGACTGTGGCGCGAAATGGCGGGGACAGAATATCCGGCAATGGCCGGCATCGGCGTCACGTCACTGTGGCAGAAGGAAGCGCTCATCGAAATTCAGGGTATCGGCGTCGTCGCCGACTGACAGGGCCTCACGAACGAGACTCCGGAGTGGTTGCGCGCGAATTGTTTTGCGCGCAACCACTCCGGAGTAGTCCTGCTACAGCGTGTCCATCAGGGGTGAATTGTCTCCAGGGCATGTTCGCGCGCCGGCCCACTGAGCGCGGCGTTGAGTTCGCGAAAAAGCTCCTCCGCCACAACGCTGTTCCATCCATCCGGCAGCAGATCCAGCGGCAGCCCAGGATCTCGATACGGGAGTCGTCGCCACATAGTCAACATCTCCACGTAGTGAGCAAATGCCTCCCCAGGCGTAAATCCATCCTTGTCGGATTGTTTCAGGATCGGACGGTATGCATCTATGAATTCGGCGTACAGTGCAGTCAATTCGTCCAAGTCCCACCAATCTCGGACTTTGGACCGCAGATCGCCGAACGCGATGTGACTACCGTTGAAGATGTCGACATAGCGATGCAAATCCCTACGCTCCAAGGTTTCTCGAACCTCGCGCTCGATGTTCCCCGGGGCGATCCATACTCCGGAAGCGGCTGTGCCGAAACCGAGGCGAGTCAACTCGGTGCGAAGTGCATGCCGGTTCTCGCGCTCGGATTCGGGCACTGAGAAGACCACCACGAGCCAGCCGTCGTCGATACTTGCGCGAGTCCGACCGAAGATGCGAGCGTCACCTTCGGCGAGCACGTCGAGCAACCAGGGCGACATGGAGTACCCGGCTGACGTTCCGCGTCGTGAACTCGCGAGAACCTCACGACGCTTGAGACGCGAGATCGACGAACGCACTGCAGGTCCGTCGACGCCGAGTTCGCCCATCAAACGCACCAACGCGGCCACCGATAGCCAGTTCTTCTCCGCTCGCCCGTAGAGGCCGAACAATGTCACGATCAACTGACGAGGGGCCGGATCGCCAGTGATCCGAGCGTCAGCGTCAGAGCGTTCTTTCGTCACGACCGTCATACCACCACGATAGTCCGTCATGGTGGCATGACTGTCGTTGATGCCGCAGCTACTCCATCAGGGTGCGCGGACACCTTGCCGCCCGGAAACCGATCCCGCGCCGGTCTGAGCAGCGTCTGTGCTCCGTGGCACCAAGGCAGCAACAGCAGCTCCGGCTACGGCGACAGCACCGAAGACATAGAAGTTCACCTGATATCCGAAGGCCAGATCCGCGATGACGCCACCGATGACAGGCCCACAAATCGCACCGACCCGACCGACTCCCAACGACCAGGCAAGCGCATTCGCGCTCAGCCGCTGTGGGTAGTGCGTGGCACAGAACCCACCTACCAGGATCTGTGTTCCCACACTTCCCAACCCCGCAAAAGCGACGAAGACAAACAAAAGCGCCATCGGCAGATTCACACTCAACAACATCACTGCGCCAAAGGCGACCAGAAAGGAGGTGATGACAACCTTCTGAATACCTATCCGGTCAGCGATATACGACGCACTGATCGATCCGACAATCGCGCCGAGATTCAGAACCAGGAGGAATGCGAGAGCACTGCCCAATGCATATCCTGCCGACCTCATGATCTGAGGCAGCCAGGTATTCAATCCGTAGACCAGAAGCAACCCACAGAAGTTGGCGAGCGCAAACAAGATCGTCGATCGTAACCAACGAGGGGTGAACAACTCGCGCATACCCGATTGCACAGTGTCTGTATCCGGCTTTGCCACAATCGGTTCCGCAGATACGACGTCCTCGTAGAGCACTCCGAACTGCGCCGCGGTGACACGCGCTTCATCGTCTCGCCCTGTCCGAGCAAGGTAGGAAATCGATTCCGGCAGAAACTTGTAGGCAACGGGCAGCAGAGTCACCAGGGGAAGCGCACCAAGCAGGTACAGAACTTTGAAGTTGATATCGGGCAGCAATGCGATCGCCGATACCGCAGCGATCACGCCGCCGACCGAGTACCCACTGAACATAACGGCGTTGGCAAGATTTCGGCGCTCCTTGGGCGCAAATTCCACGGTCAGCGCAATGCAGGTGGGCACCACACCACCGAGTCCGATACCAGTGAGGAATCGCAAGACTCCGAATACATACTCGTTGGGCGCAAATACGGTCGCCAGCATGCAAATCGAGAACCACACAATGGAACCGAGCATGATCCTGCGTCGCCCGAGTCGGTCGGTCAGAAAGCCGACGGTCATCGTCCCGAGGAGCATGCCCACCAAAGCCATACTGCCGATCAGGCCGGCCCCACCGGAATCGAGATTCCAGTCATCGTAGGCAATCAATGTGGGCACTGTTGATCCGTAGACAACCAGGTCGTACCCGTCGAACACGATCGTGACGAAGCAGAGAATCAACACCAGAATTCCCGTGCGCTGTTTGGCCCCTGGCCGTTGCGGTACATCCGGTCGCGACATATGCCTGCTCCTTGGTGGTCGACTGACTCCGATCAGAGGCGCGACGCGAGATCCGCACAGCCTACGAGGGCTACTACCGCGAACGCACCAGACAGCAAAGTGTGATACACGCCATCCAGAGCGGAACCTATACCGCATTGTTGACGTTCGTCAAGAATACGCATTACGCCAGGCAGACGTCACACGAATCGAGTCAATCCACAGAAAAGTATTTCGTTTCTCTTGCGATCGTCTAGATTACGTCATACATTGAGCTTCTCAACCAATACTCGAAAGGTCGAGAATGGCACTCACCGCAACGGCACACGTCGATACCTACTGCCGTGACAATCTGCCTCCGGAATCACAATGGCCCGAGTTCCTTTTCGAACTCCCCGACCTGCAGTATCCAGAACGCCTCAACTGCGCCACCGCACTCCTGGACGACACCGTCGCAGCACTCGGCCCCAACCGACCATGCCTGCGCTCGCAGACCTCAACCTGGACGTACGGAGACCTGCTCCGCCATTCGAATCAGATTGCGCGAGTACTCACCGAAGACTTCGGCGTTGTTCCCGGCAACCGAGTTTTGCTGCGCGGCAGCAACAACATGTGGATGGTGGCCTGCTGGTTCGCCGTGGTCAAAGCCGGTGCCGTAGTGGTCACAACCATGCCGTTGCTGCGTGCGCCCGAACTCCGAAAACTGATCGCAATCACCACGCCGACTGTCGCTATCGCCGACAGCGCCCTCGCCGAAGAACTCCTCGAAGCAGCAGGAACGATCCCTGTCATCACTTGCGGAACAAACGAATCCACCGATCTTCATACCCGCGCATCGTCGAAACCCGACACCTTCGAGAACGTAGACACGGCAGCCGACGACGTGGTTCTACTCGCCCCCACATCCGGCACCACCGGCGTCCCCAAGGCGACAATGCACTTTCACCGCGACGTATTGGCAAACGCCGACACGTTCTCGAAGTACATAGTCAAACCGACCGCAGACGACATCTTCACCGGCACACCGCCACTGGCCTTCACTTTCGGTCTGGGCGGACTTGTCATCTTCCCCATGCGGGTCGGCGCATCGACACTTCTGATCGAACGCGCAACTCCGAGCGAACTGGCAGACGCTCTGCTCGAGCATCACATCAGTGTTCTCTTCACTGCTCCTACCGCCTACCGAGCGATGCTTCGAGCCGGTAAAGACCAAGCGCTACGAAGTGTCCGTCGTCTGGTGTCCGCGGGTGAGCATCTTCCGGAAAGTGTCTGGCGTGACGTCAAGGAGCGCACCGGGAAGTCGATCATCGACGGCATCGGCGGCACTGAGATGCTTCATGTCTTCATCTCTGCCTCCGATGACGACATCAGGCCCGGGTCCACGGGTCGAGCCGTTCCCGGATTTCGCGCCGAAATTCACGACATCGACGGAATCCCTGTTCCCGACGGAACAGCCGGACTCCTGGCTGTCAAGGGACCTACCGGTTGCCGCTACCTGTCGGATCCCCGGCAAACCAGTTATGTGCGCGACGGATGGAACATGACCGGTGACAGTTACATTCGCGATTCCGACGGATACTTCTGGTACCAGGCCCGCAGCGACGACATGATCGTCTCCTCCGGGTACAACATCGCGGCGCCAGAGGTCGAATGGGTGATCGACCAGCATCCGGACGTTCTGGAATCGGGTGTTATCGGACTACCCGACGACGAGCGCGGAATGGTGGTCCACGCAATCGTCGTCCTGGCACCTGGTGTTCCCCGAGACGAGGCCAAGGTCAAGGAACTGCAGAACTTCGTCAAACAAACTGCCGCACCGTACAAGTACCCACGCAGCATCACCTTTGCGGATGAACTACCCAAGACACCGACTGGCAAGCTTCAAAGGTTTCGGCTGCACGATTGCTCCACGGGGGCCGGATCATGACACTCGCATCTGTCCGGATCGAGCGCGTCGTCGATTGGCAGGACACCGATGCTGCGGGGCACTACCACCATTCGACAATCATCCGGTGGGTCGAAGCAGCCGAGTCCGCACTGTACGAGCGATTGGGATGCCTTCACTTGTTCGGCGTAATCCCACGCATCAAGTACGACGTGGAATACAGCGAACGTCTGTGGCATCAGGACCACGTCCAGATCGAGCTGACTGTGTCTCGAATCGGCACGAGCTCAATGTCTTTCGAATTTCGAGTCGACCGCGACGGGACGGTCGCCGCTACCGGCACCCTGACTGTCGTTCACACTGACGGAGCCAGGGGTGGATCCAGTCCATGGCCTGAACACATTCGAGCCGGCTTCGAGACCGGCGGGCAACAACAACCCTCGCTCACCCCCACCAACACAACGAATTGAGGAATACCATGCGTATTGCAGTAGTGGGCGGCGGCCCCGGCGGTCTGTACTTTTCGGCGCTGATGAAACAACTCGACCCAAACCACGAAGTGACGGTGTGGGAGCGCAATGCTCCCGACGACACTTTCGGCTTCGGAGTTGTCTTCAGCGACGAAACACTGGGCGGAATCGAACATGCCGACGTGGCAGTCTACGAGCAGATGGCTGAACAGTTCGCGCGCTGGGACGATATCGACGTCCACTACCGTGGAACCACCCTCACTTCCGGTGGGCAGGGCTTTGCGGCGATGTCACGCAAGGAACTCCTTCACATCCTTCAAGAGCGCTGCCGGGATCTCGACGTCGATCTCCGATTCCGAACCGTCGCACCACCGGTCGAGGACCTGAGTCGCGAATACGATCTTGTCCTCGCGTCCGACGGCATCAATTCCTCGATCCGCAATACGTATGCAGAAACCTTCAAGCCAACTCTCGACCCACGGAAAAGCAAGTTCATGTGGCTCGGAACTGACAAGGTATTCGAAGCCTTCAAGTTCTTCGTCAAGGAAACTCCACACGGCATCATGCAGATTCATGGATACCCGTTCAGCGATCAAGGCAGTACCTTCATCGTCGAAATGCACGAAGACGTTTGGAGGAAGGCAGGATTCGAGGCATTCGCCGCGGCGGAGTTCCGCCCTGGTGAGAACGACGAGAAGTCGATCGCGATGATCACCGAAATATTTGCCGATGTCCTGGACGGTCACAATGTCCTCGCCAACAACTCGAAGTGGATCAACTTCACAACGGTCCGGAACGAACACTGGCGCCACGAGAATGTCATCCTTCTCGGCGACGCGGCCCATACCGCGCACTTCTCCATCGGGTCCGGAACCAAACTGGCGATGGAAGATTCGCTGGCCCTCGCCGCATGTCTACACGAGCACACCAGTCTGGAGTCCGGCCTCGAAGCCTACGAGATCGAGAGACGGCCAGTTGTCCTGTCGGTTCAGCGCGCCGCCCAGGCCAGCCTCGAGTGGTTCGAGAACATCGGCCAATACATGGATCAGAACGAGAAGCAGTTCGCGTTCAACCTCATGACCCGCAGTCGCCGAATCACCTACGACAACCTCCGCCTACGGGATCCTGCTTTCGTCGAGATGGTCGACGACTGGTATGCAGCCAACCAGATCGAGGAGGGACAGGCCGCCGAAACAACCGCGCGCCCACCGATGTTCCACCCGTACCGAATTCGCAGTCTCGAACTGGAGAATCGAATCATGGTCTCGGCGATGGACATGTATTCGGCCGTCGACGGCGTCCCCGGGGATTTCCATCTCGTCCACCTCGGCAGCAAAGCACTCGGGGGAGCCGGGTTGGTCATGACCGAGATGGTATGCGTCAGCCCCGAAGGGCGCATCACTCCCGGTTGCACCGGCCTGTACAACGCCGAGCAAGAAGAGTCGTGGCGGCGGATAGTCGACTTCGTTCACGAACAGTCCAACGCAAAGCTCGGTGTGCAACTCGGCCATTCGGGACGCAAAGGCTCAACAAAACTCATGTGGGAGGGTATCGACCAACCGCTCGAAGAAGGCAACTGGGACGTCGCAAGTGCCTCGGCATTGCCTTACTCCTCGGCCAACCAGGTTCCACGCGAAATCACCGTCGCCGAGATGGACACAGTGAAAGCGCAGTTCGTCGAGGCCGCACGCAGCGCAGATCGAGCCGGATTCGACCTCCTCGAACTGCACTGTGCACACGGTTACCTGCTGTCGTCGTTCCTGTCTCCCCTTTCCAACACACGTACCGACGCATACGGCGGAAGCTTCGAGAATCGGCTTCGCTTCCCGCTCAGTGTCTTTGACGCCATCCGCGCAGTCTGGCCAACAGAGAAGCCGATATCAGTACGTATATCCGCGGTCGATTGGGCAGAAGGTGGCAACACCATCGACGATTCTCTTCGTATCGCCGAGGCCTTTGCAGAGCACGGCGCCGATGTTCTCAACGTCTCCTCCGGGCAGATCGTCAAGGACGAAGCCCCTGCCTTCGGCCGCAGTTATCAGACACCTTTTGCCGATAGCATCCGAAACACCGTCGGACGTAAACACGGTGTCGGAGTTATTGCAGTGGGTGCGATTTCGTCGCACGACGACGTCAACTCGGTACTACTCGCCGGCCGGGCAGACCTAGTGGCCCTCGGTCGCCCGCACTTGTACAACCCGGCCTGGACTCTGCATGCCGCAGCCGAGCAGGAGTACAGCGGTCCCGGAGTGTCCTGGCCCGACCCGTTCAAGGCGGGCAGCCGTAAACCGCCGAGCGGACGCACCGACGGCCCACCACCTCGATTGACTCTGATCCGAGACGGGGTATCCGAGACGCGGCACTCGCGTTGGACACCGCACGTACAGCGCACATGACAATGGTGGGTGCGAACACAAGTCGTGTTCGCACCCACCATTGTCTCCTGCGATCAGGATCCGGCGCGGATCCATTCTTCGAGATGCGGCGCCTCGGTACCGATCGTCGTGCCGTCGCCGTGACCGGTGTGAACCTTGGTCTCGGCGGGGAGCGCGAACAGCTTGTCGCGAATGGACCCGATGATGGTCGGGAAGTCGGAGTACGACCGCCCGGTAGCACCGGGTCCACCGGAGAACAAGGTGTCGCCGCTGAACAGTTCCCCCGCCTCGGGCAGGTAGAGGCAGGTCGACCCCGGGGAATGGCCCGGTGTGTGGATGGCCAGAATGTCCGTGCCCGCCACAGCAATACGCTGATCGTCTTCCAAGCTCAGATGCTTCACTCCAGGGTGAGTCATCTCCCAGAGGACATCGTCGGCCGGGTTCAGGTAGATCGGAGCGTCGAGCTTCTCGGCCAGCTCGGGCGCAACGGTGACATGATCGTTGTGGCCGTGGGTGCAGACGATTCCGACCACCTTGCGTCCACCGACAGCGTCGATGATCGGCTGCGCGGTGTGCGCTGCGTCGACGATCACCACTTCGTTGTCGTCACCGATCAGCCAGATGTTGTTGTCGACGTCCCACGTTCCGCCGTCGAGGCTGAACGTGCCCGAGGTGACGACGCGATCGACTCGCAATGTCACAGGACCACCACCGAACGGAGGACCTCGCCGCGGTGCATCGTCTCGAATGCCTTCTCCACCTCGTCGAGCTTGATGCGCTCGCTGACGAACTTCTCGAGCGGCAGACGCCCCTGCTGGTACAGGTCGACCAGAACGGGGAAGTCACGCTCGGGCAGGCAATCGCCGTACCACGACGACTTGAGGGCTCCGCCGCGCGAGAAGAAGTCCACCAGAGGCATTTCCAGCTTCATGTCCGGCGTCGGAACTCCCACCAGCACTACGGTTCCTGCGAGGTCACGGGCGTAGAACGCCTGCTTCCACGTCTCCGGGCGGCCGACGGCGTCGACGACCACGTCGGCACCGAAACCTCCGGTCAGCTCCTGGACTGCTTCGACGACGTCGTCGACCTCGGTGGCATTGATCGTGTGCGTGGCGCCAAGTTCTGTGGCCCACTCCAGCTTTCGGGGATCGCGGTCGATCGCGATGATGGTGTTGGCACCGGCCAGGCGTGAACCCATGATCGCTGCGTCGCCGACGCCGCCACACCCGATCACGGCCACTGAATCACCGCGTCCGACGTTGCCGGTGTTCATCGCGGCACCCATGCCGGCCATGACACCGCAACCGAGCAGTCCGACCACGGCCGGATCGGCCGAGGCGTCGACCTTGGTGCACTGGCCTTCGTGAACCAGCGTCTTGTCTGCGAATGCGCCGATACCGAGTGCCGGCGTCAGTTCGGTGCCGTCTTCGAGCGTCATCTTCTGCTCGGCGTTGAACGTGTCGAAGCAGTACTGCGGGCGGCCACGCTTACACGCACGACACTGCCCGCACACGGCACGCCAGTTGAGGACGACGAAGTCACCCACCTCGACGTGAGTGACACCGGGGCCGACGCTCTCGACGATGCCCGACGCCTCGTGCCCGAGCAGGAACGGGTACTCGTCGTTGATTCCGCCGTCGCGGTAGGTCAGGTCGGTGTGGCACACACCGCACGCTGCAATGGCGACCACTACCTCGTTGGCGCCGGGATCGGGAATCGTGATGGGGACGATTTCGACGGGGGCACCCTTGGATCGGGCGATGACGCCGCGTACCTGCTGTGGCATGGCTTTGCTCCTGGCTTCGTGCGATTGAGGACGTGTCGTCACATTGCGCCGTGTTTTCACATTGCGATATGTGCACTCGTTGAAAGGTTAGCCCGAAGCAGGTGCCCGCAACCCTGGTCGAACTGACTGACCGACCTGGCCGAAAGGACTAGGGCGCGGGCTTCACGCCGGCCTCGGCGCCCGCGGCGGCGGCCGCACCCCGACTCTCGACGCCCAATTTCCGCAGGACCCCGGCAACATGAAACTTGATCGTGCTCTCACTGACACCGAGTCGCTCCGAGATCGCCTTGTTGCGCCGTCCGGCCACCAGATGCTCGAGTACCTCGAACTCCCGCGGTGCCAGTTCGGTGAGGACGTCGCGGTTCGGTAGGGCGACGGGGGCGTCGAGAGGGATGGTTGCACTGATCCGGTTCCCCCACCCGGGCGTCGACTCGGATTCGACTGTTCCACCCAAAGTCTCTACCCTCGAACGCAATTGGCGTTCCACGTCAACTACGTCGGCTTCACCGCCGCCGTCGTCGCGAATGTCGATCGAGAGCGAAGCCGCGTCGAGAGTCCAGGCCACCCGGATTCGCGAGAGCGTCTGCTGATCCGACAATGCCAGCACCGCGCCGCGGACGACCGCGCGGGCGCCGTGCGCCACTTCGCCGGGTAGCCCGCGCCCGTCGACGGGTGGCTCCACCAATTCCAATGCGATTTCGCGATGCTTGAGCAGCGAACGCAATTCCCCTCGCATCCGAGCAAAAGCCGTGGTGGTGGACTCTTCGGCCAACTCGCGATGCACGTCGACGGCTGAACGAAGGCCGATCAGGGCCGAGGCCGCAGTCTCCCTGGCCGAGGTTCGCGCACGTGTGTCGTCGAGATCGGCCGAGCGCAGCGTCGCCAGCATCGTTTCGAGGGTGGCCGCGTGCACCTCCGTCATCTCTGCCACGGTGCGCGCACGCTCGGACGACGCCGCCCGCGACTCGGCGAGATATGCGGGGCTCGCGTTCCGGACCTGGAGCTGGATTCCGGTTGCAGTCACTGCGAACAGCGCCTGGATCAATTCGAGAGATGCCGTTTTCACCGGTCCGGGGTGCGGCGTCAGAACGAGGAGCGTATCGGTTCGATCGAGCATCGCAAGCACTTCACGGTCCCGGCCGGCGATAGCGCACTTTCCCCGAAAGATTTGTCCGACAGTGAGATCTGTACGGATGCGGTCGAGTTCGGCGATGGTCACACGATCGACGACGGCTGGATCCCCGGCGACCTTGCGCGGCCTACCGGTGCACTCACGGGTGAAGATCACCAGAGAGGTGTGCGGCGCCATGTCCGCGATCAGCGTCGAGAATCGTCGGCCGATCTCGGGAAGTGGCCCCACCAACACGTCGCGAAGGGCGGTGATCAGTAACGCGTTGTCGGTGGTGCTCACCGTTCAACGATAACCATCCGGTTCACTGATGCAGCGTGGTCTTCATGAGCATGACGTTGTAGTCGGACCAGGTGGTGGCGAGAAAGTAGAGGTCCTGCCCCTGCGACCAGGGGTGCATGTAGGCGCCGTAGAGCCCCGGAACCGCGTCGGTGCCGATCACGACGTCCGGTGCACTCCACGGACCGGTCAGATCCGACGCCGTCCGCAGCACCAGGGCGCCCCACTCGTTGGAGTACATCGCGACGAACTTGCCGAGATAGTTGTTGTACTGCACCGACAGTTCGCTGACGTCCCCGTCGAGAACTACTGCAGCGGCAGCGGGATTGTTGGGGACCCATGCTTTTCCGTCCCAGTATTCGTACGCCGCGACGTCCGCGGTGGAGGTTTCCTTCACGCGTGAGAGGCGCCCCTCGCCGAAGCGTCCGGCAGGGGTACCGAAGTTGTAGACGTAACCACCGTCTTTGACGAAGGAACCCATCTGGAAGTTGTCGTTACCCGTCAACGGCAGATTGGGCCGGGACGAGGCCGGTTCGATCTGCCAGGTCTCACCGTTGTCGTGCGAGGACGCGATCTGCGAGAAGTTGGTGACCCACTCGCCCGACCCTCCCCACGAACGAATCGACATGTAGTTGACGTATTGAACGCCGCCCACCGAGATACCCGTCGTCGGAATGCTGCTGGTTTCGACGCCGGTGACTTTCAGACTTCCGATGATCTCGCGAGAATGATTCGGCCGGTCGGTCGGCGAGGAGTCGATGTTCATGCCGTCGGACAGGTTTCCGTCCGAGCTACGGAACAGGACGTTGCTGCGCCAGTCACCGACCACCCCGGAGCACAGGGGGTCAGATCCGATTCCGACGGTGTCACCGAAAGCAGTCAGGACCTGACCTGCGCCGTTGTCCCACATGATGCCGAGATCCGTGCCGAGAACATTGAACCGCTCGACGGTTTGGTTCGGGCTGAGTGCGCCCGTGATGTATTCGACGGCGGACGTGCGCCCCTGCAGTTCCGGCAGTTTGCCGTCCGTGCCGTTGAGCCAGGGAATCGGATTGGTCGGCCCACCTGATTGATCCAAGCTGCCGGTGACGTTGCAATCCCACGGGGACGCATGCGCCTGGGTCGCTCCCAAGACCGCGGTCGACGCGAGTACACACGTCACTGCTGCTGTCGATATCTTCCGTATCCGGCGCATCGCTCCCCTTTCGCGGGGGAGATCCGGACTCTACGAGGTGTCTTGCTCGACCGGATCGGTTCATCCACCCACGAGAACACAAGGTAACAGGTAAATCGGTCAATCTAGACAAAACGGGCCTATTTGGCGGAGATGGATTTCAACCATTTCTCCATCACCGCTACGGCAATCTCGAGCCCCTGCGACTCGGCAGCACCCAACTGCTCCATGAAGATGCGCGGACCGTCCGCCCCCAACGAAGCATGCAGCGAATCGCGGTACTCGGCCAGTTCCATCCATTCGCGCGCCACCTCGGACGACGCTTCGAGGTGAAACTGAACGGCGTAACTCTGCTTGTACCGGAAAAGTTGATTCGGATACTTGGCAGAGCCGGCGAGCCGCACCGCGCCGGTCGGAATTTCGAAGGTGTCCGAATGCCATTGCATCGCAGGAAAAGTGGAGGGTAGACCTCCCCACACCGGATCTTGCCGCCCCTCGGCAGTCAAGGTGATCTCCTCGACTCCGACTTCGGGCACCGCGCCAGTGTAGACGCGAGCACCCAGCGCTGCGGCGAGCAACTGCGAACCCAGACACACTCCCCACACCGGGACGTCGTTCTCGACCAGATCGCGAATGTACTCGATCTCTGACGTCAGCCACTCGACCTCGCCTTGATCGCCGACGCCCATCGGCCCGCCCATCACGATCACGGCGTCGAACCGTCGATGGTCAGGAAGCGGGTCGGTTCCCAGAAGAACAGTCTGCACGTCTCCGTAGCTCTCCAGGACGGGCGCATACGCCGCTGGGGGTTCGCACTGCGCGTGTCGTAGTTCCAGAAAATGCATGCCCGCGGTCCTTTCGCTCCCGATGCCGGCAAGCCTATGACCCTTTCCGCTGCCGGTCGCGGCGGCGTCACGCTTGACAACTACTTGCCATTTCCCGCACCCTGATCAACAAAATGTAGCATCCAATATATTGGATGTCAGAAGGGTGTACTTGTCACATGAGGATGGCCACGAGCGAACCCGTCATCGGAATACTCGGCGGGATGGGCCCCGCCGCTACTGCGGACTTCTACTCCAAACTCGTTGCCCTGACGCCAGGTTCGACGGATCAGGAGCACCCCAAAGTTGTCATCTGGGCCGATCCCACCGTTCCCGACCGGACTTTGGCACTCACCGAGAACGGCCCGGACCCCACCCCCTGGCTGATCCGAGGTGCGCGCGTCCTCCGAGAGTCGGGCGCTACGACGCTCGCCATTCCGTGCAATACCGCCCACGCCTTCCTGCCCGGCATCTCGTCCCAACTTGGGCTTCCCGTCGTCCACATGATCGACGAAGTTGCGCGGCACATTCGGACGCTTGCGCCCGCCGTCACGTCCGTCGGGCTATTGGCCACCACGGGGACAGTCCACACCGGGTTGTATCAACAATGGCTGTCGCAATACTCGATCGACGTCCTGGTGCCCGAACCGGCGATTCAGGACGAATTGGTGATGCCGGCGATCCGAGCGATCAAGAGCGGCAACCTCGGGGACGAGACCGCCGACAAACTCGTCAGGGCCGCTGATCTTCTCGCCGAATCGGGCGCGCAGGTCGTCGTGGCCGGATGCACCGAGATTCCGCTCGGACTGCCCGCCGACGCCACAACCTGTCAGATCATCGATCCGGCAACAATTCTCGCCCGCGCCCTACTCCGGCGGGTTGCGGATGCCCGGAAACACGCGTCACTGGCCGACCTGGGCTGACCTGCGACAAGCAAGGTGCAGAGTACGATATCCAGTATGTTGCGTGGCGGTAAACCGGTTGAGCGAGCACGAATGAGCGACATCGCTCTCGAACGCATTCGCGAAGCGATCGTCACCGGCGAACTGGCGCCGGGCTCGAAGATCAAGGACAGCGAACTCGCCGAGTATCTGGGATTGAGCAGAACTCCGGTCCGCGAAGCGCTCGCAAGGCTGGTCGACACCGGACTCGTCGAAGCGAAACCCGGAGCCTACACACGCATCACCACCCTCGATCGCGGCGACGTCGAGGCAACACTCGCGGTCATCGAAGCTCTCGACCAACTGGCCGTCGTCACCGCCGTACCGAGCCTCACCGACGAGATGATCGGGGCGATGCGCTCCGCCAACAAGGACTTCGCCGCTGCCGTCAAGCGAAACGACATAGGCCGAGCCCTGACCGCGGACGATCGCCTACACAGCGTCATCATCGACGCTGCTGCAAATCCACTGTTGAAGAAGCTGATCCACCAGGTTCACCCGCAAATTCACCGCATCTACTACCGCAAGTTCTCGAGCCTCCTCGGCAGCCAGGACTCCGTCGACCATCACAACAAGCTGATCGCCCTGTGCGCCGACCACGATGCCGAGGCAGCAGCGACGCTGTCGGCCGAACATCGACGCCATCTCGGTGGGCTGATCGGTGAACTCTTCGACGCTGACGAGTTCGCGCTCTCGGATTGACCGTCCCCCGACTGCAAGTTTCGGCGCTTGCCTATATTGGCCATTGCCGATATAAATGACTGGTGCATGCGTTCGACGTTCTCGGAGACCCCGTTCGGCGACGAATCATGGAACTCCTGTCCGGCGGCGAGCGCTCGGCGGGTCAGATCGCCGAAGTCGTGGCAGCGGAGTTCGGGATCTCGCAACCGACCGCGTCCGGGCACTTGCGAGTGCTCCGAGAAAACGGATTCGCCACCGTCCGCAGCGAAGGCACCAGGCGCCTCTACGCAGTCGAGCCCGCGCCATTGCAGGAAGTGGACCAATGGCTCGACGGATTCCGGCAGTTCTGGAGCGGCCCTCTCGACGCACTGGCCACAGAACTCGCACGCGGGAAACGACGCGGCTCGAAGCGGAGCAGATCTTCACCATCGAATTCTTCCGACGAAGGAGACTCACAATGACCGAGATCGCCAACCAGGACACCAGCCTCAACGCGGTAGAGCGGAGCATGGGCAACCGCGACATCGCGGAAGGTGCGGCTCGAACAGCCGTACTCAAGCGCCGCTACGACGCCTCGGTCGACGACGTCTGGAACGCCATCACCACCCCTGACCGGATCAACCGCTTCTTCCTGCCGGTGAGCGGAGACTTCCAGGTGGGCGGCTCGTACGCTTTCGAAGGCCAGGCAAGTGGCGAGATCCTGGCTTGCGACGCTCCACACCTGCTGCGACTGCAGTGGACCCCACCCGGCGATCGCGGATACAGCGATCAGGTCGAGATCCGGCTGACCGCAGACGGCCCCGACGCCACCTGGCTCGAGTTGGAGCACGCCTCCGTAGCCGACGTCTTCCGCAACGACCCGGACACTGGCTGCTACGGCGTCGGAACCGGATGGGAAGGCCCTCTTCACTACCTGGGCGAACACTTGCGCGGCACTCTCCCCGATGCGCCGAGCACCGAGTGGTACACCTTCGATGAAGCAGAGGAGCTTCGCCTCGCCAACTTCCGAGGGCGGGAGTGGGCAAAGATCGAGGCAGAGCACGACGGCCGGTAACGCCCAATTCTTCGAAAACGGTCACAGGATGGCCGTTTGCTTTGTATCGTGACCGAGCTGGACGTATGTCCAGCAGTTTTGGTGGCTTTCTTTCGTGCCACAACTGCTTCGGTCCACGAGAAGAGAGCTCCACATGGCGCCACAACCCGTAGTCGACAGCGCGGCAACGACGCGACGCACGCACATCATCCGGACAGTTCTCGCTGTCCTCGTCATCGCACCGCTGTCGATTGCGGCGTTCTACATGTGGGCACTGTGGGATCCGGGCGACACGGTCAACCGCTTGCCCGTCGCCATCGTCAACGCGGATGCGGGCACGGAACTCGACGGAACACGCCTGCAAGCCGGCGACGAAGTTGTTGCCGCGCTCGTCGAGAGCGGAGACGTCGCGTGGAAGGTAGTTTCCGAGCAGGAAGCCGCCGACGGCGTCAACGACGGCACCTATTACTTCTCCGTCGTCATTCCGAAGACTTTCAGCGCGGACGTGGCCAGTGCCGCATCGGGTTCGGGCCGCAAGGCCGAGCTCGACGTTCTGTACAACGACTACAACAGTCTGGTCGCCGGCCCGGTCGGTGAAAGCATCATCGCTCAGGTGCGCTCGGCAGTCTCCGAGTCGATCGGCGAGCAGTCCATCGACCAGGTGCTGGTCGGGTTGGGCGAACTCGGAACAGGATTCGGTGAAGCAGCCGCGGGCGCGCAACAACTGTCCGACGGGTCCTCCGAGGCACTGGCCGGAACCAACGAGCTCTACGCCGGGAGCAAGGAACTCGCAACCGGCATGGGTGAAGCCAATCAGGGCGGCAAGGAGCTGGCCGCCGGAGCCGGCGAGCTGGCCACTGGAGCTGGCGAAGCTGCTGCAGGTTCGGGCGAGTTGAGCAGCGGACTCAACCAGTTGGTCGGGGGCACCGACGAACTCGGCGCTGGAGCTCGTCAGATCAGCGAGGTGGTAGACATGGTCACCACCCCGGTACTCGACCTCGCGGGGTCCTCCGACGCCGTCGTCGGTCAGATCGATGCCCTCACCTCGATGCTTCGGAACTCGACCGATCCGGTCTCCACCGGACTCGTCGAAGCGCTCGGCGGACTGCGGGCCTCCCTGACCGCACAACCCTCGGACGACGACGTGATCGGTCAGCTCGGTCAGCTTCGCGACGGTGCGCGGGAGATCTCGCGGCAGCTCACCGACCCGAGCAGCGACTACCGTGGCGGGCTTCTTGCCGCGGCTGCCGGTGCGGGTGAACTGAACACGGGACTAGGCCAACTGTCCGACGGCGCAGGCCAACTCGCTACCGGCGCACAGGAACTCTCTACCGGACTCGGGCAGTTGGACACCGGAAGTATCGCGCTCCGTGACGGTCTCGGGCAGCTATCGGCCGGCGTCGGCGAGCTCGACGCGGGCAGCGCAGAACTCGCCACCGGTTTGTCCGACGGCGCCGCCCAGGTGCCGCAGTTCTCGGACGACGAACGCGCCACCACAGCCAATCTGCTCTCGTCCCCGGTTGCCGTCGACGCGCGGAACAACTACCCCGCAGCCGGTTTCGGGCCGGGAGCCGTCCCTGCCGTGATCTCGGTGGCACTGTTCCTGTGCGGAATTCTCACCTGGTTCGTTGTCCGCCCACGACACGGACGTTCGCTGAACTCGCACACGAGTGTGGTGCGCGAGGGGCTGCGCCGCTACCGCATTCCCGCCCTGGTCACCTTGGTCGCGGCGCTCGTGTTGTCGGTGGTGTCACTGACCGTGGCACACGTCGAACCGCCGAGCGTCCTGGCGATGATCGCCGTGATGATCCTGGTGGGTGCCGCCGCGGTCAGCTCGGGCAGGCTCTTCACCGTTGTGTTCGGTGCCGTCAACGGAACCTTCATCGCCCTGGGCGCCTTGATGATTCAGATCTTCGCCTTCGGCGCGGTGTATCCCATCGAACAGATGCCGACCGTTCTGCAGTGGCTGCACGCTCTGATGCCACTGACCTGGGCGCGCAACGCCATGCGCATGGTCCTCGTCGGCTACTACGGCCCGAAATTCTGGGTGGCAGTATTCGCTCTGGCTGCCTTGGTGATCGGTGCCGTCCTGTTCACCATCTGGTGGCGCCGCCGACAAGAACCGCCGACAGACGCCGAGGACGACGCGCCGATCACCGAGGAGATCGTGTACCTCCAGCAAACGCAAGCGTGAGTCGGATCAGCGAACGAGCGTCGTACGCATCAACATGACGTTGTAGTCGGCCCACGTGGTGGCAAGGAAATACAGTTCCGAACCGCTGGACCACGGGTGGATGTAGGCAGCGTAGATACCGGGAACCTCGACCAGATTGACCAGTGTTTCCGGCGCTGCCCACGGACCGACAGGACTGGGCGCGGTACGCATCACGATCGAACTGAACGCGTCGGCGTACATCGCGACGAACTTGCCGAGGAACTCGTTGTACTGAACGGAGACCTCACCGATGCGGCCGTCCATGACGGGTACGGCCGCAGCTGGATCGGCGCGGATCCAGCCGTTTCCGTTCCAGTACTCGTAGGCGGACAGTTGAAGGATCGAATCCTCGGGGACGCGAGAAAGCCGAACCTCGCCGGATCGTCCCGCGGGGGTTCCGTAGTTGTAGACGAACCCGCCATCCTTCACCATCGAGCTCATCTGAAAGTTCTCACTACCGGCAACAGGACCTACACCGGCGGGAAGAACACCACCGATGTTGGGGCGCAGCGTTTCCGGATGCGTGGCCCACGTTTCGCCGTTGTCCGAGGAAGTGGCAATCTGTGAGTAGTTCGTGCTCCACTGCCCGGCCTCACCCCAGTTACGCACCGACATGTAGCTCAGATACTGCACACCGTTCACCGCAATGCCGCTGGTGGGGATACTGGACGCCTCGACGCCCGGAACCTTCAGACCGGCAATGATCTCGCGTGCCTGCCCGGCGCCGTCCATCGGCGCGCTGTCGATGCGCATACCGTCGGCCAGCACCCGATCCGAGCTGCGGAAGAGTACATTGCTTCGCCACTCGCCCACCAAACCGTCGCAGGCGGGGTTGCGACTGAGCCCGGTGGTGTCACCGAAAGCGGTTAGAATCTGACCGGCACCGTTGTCCCACATGATGCCCAGATCCGTGCCCAGAACATTGAAGCGATCGACCGTCTTGTTGGGACTGTATGTCCCGGTGACTTTTTCGATCGCGGTAGTACGCCCGGACAGGCCCGGCAACCCTCCGGTGTTGCCGTTGAGCCACGGCGCCGCATTGGCCGGCCCTCCGGTACTGCCGACACCACTCACTCCGACGCATCCCGGCGCCGCCGTCGCCGGCGAAGCCACCGCCGTGACGGCAGCGGCCGCAATCGCAGCAACTGTTCCGAACACTCCCAACGATCTCCCCGCGCGAAACATGACTCCCCCAAGGCCGGGATTGTTGGTGTTGTCGTCGTCGTTCCCCCCGAACCTCGGACAATCTAGCAACCTCAGTCACAGATAACCCAATCGGACAAAGACACGAAAAGGCCTGAAAGTCATAGTAGTTCAGACTTTCAGGCCTTTTCGGACAGAGAAGATCAGTCAGACGGTCAGCGCGCTCCGCTCGCACCGCCGTCGAGTGGGATCACCGCGCCGGTCAGATAAGCCCCGGCACGCGAAGCCAGGAAAATTGCAAGACCTGCAGCGTCCTGGGGAGTTCCGACCCGGCCCAACGGGACCGAGTCCGCCACAGCCTTTGCGCTCTGCTCGTCCTCCAGGAGGAATGCCATCATCTTCGACGGAAACGGACCCGGCGCAATGGCGTTGACCGTGATCTGTTCCCCCGCAAGCGTCGCCGCCAACTTGCGCGTCAACATGTGTACCGCAGCCTTACTGGCACCGTACGAGAAGTTTTCCGAGCCCGACACCACAAGTCCGTCGATCGATCCGATATTGATTACGCGCGCGGGATCTTCGACCTTGGCCGCAGAACGCAACTGCGGCAACAGCTTCTGGGTCAAGAGGAAGATGGCTTTGACGTTGATGTCGAAAATCTTGTCGAAGCCGGCGGCCGGAAAATCGTCGACCGGAGCTCCCCACGTCGCACCGGCGTTGTTGACCAGTACGTCGAGCGTCGGCGAAATCTCGGCGACCTTCGCAGCGAGGCTCTCGATCCCCTCGTCCGTGGACAGATCGGCCGGATGCGAGATGCAGGTGCCGAACTCCGAAAGCTCCCGCGCGGCTTCGTCACAAGCTTCGGCTTTTCGAGCCGAAATGACGACCGTCGCACCGCCTTCGACAAATCCGCGAGCGATCATGTATCCGATGCCACGTGATCCACCGGTAACCACAACGGTCTTGCCACTGACGTCGAACAGTCCCTCGATCAAGCTCATGCGACCTCGAAAAGCCCGGCAGCACCCATGCCGCCGCCGATGCACATGGTCACGACCACGAGTTTGGCTCCGCGCCGTTTTCCTTCAAGAAGTGCATGGCCGACCAGACGAGCACCCGTCATACCGTACGGATGGCCGACGGAGATACCGCCACCGTCGACGTTGTACTTCTCGGGATCGATCCCGAGCTTGTCACGGCAGTACAGGGCCTGAGAGGCAAAGGCCTCGTTGAGTTCCCAGAGATCGATGTCGTCGACCTTCAGCCCGTGCAGATCGAGCAGGCGGGGAATCGCGAACACCGGCCCGATGCCCATCTCGTCGGGAGCGCAACCCGCGACGGCCATGCCACGGTAGATACCGAGAGGAGCCAACCCGCGGCGTTCCGCCTCGCCTGCCTCCATCAGCACGGAAGCGGAGGCACCGTCCGAGAGCTGAGACGAGTTGCCCGCAGTGATGGAGGAATTCGCACTGACAGTACCGTCGGCCAGAACCGGTCGCAGACTCGCCAGACCTTCCAACGTGGTGGAAGCGCGGTTGCCTTCGTCCCGGGTCAGCGTCACGGACTCGCTGCGGATCTCACCCGTCTCCTTGTCCTGCACCTGCTTGATCGAGGGCAGCGGGACGATTTCGAGATCGAACCGACCTGCGTTCTGAGCTGCTGCGGTCCGCTGCTGCGAGACGAGCGCGAATTCGTCCTGCTGCTCGCGGGTCACTCCGTAGCGCTCGGCGACGATTTCGGCCGTGTGCAGCATCGGCATGTAGATCGACGGCTTGTTTTCCTTCAGCCACGGATCAGCCGCGCGGAAGTTGTTCATGTGATCGTTCTGTACCAACGAGATCGATTCGACGCCGCCGCCGACCGCGATCTGCATTCCGTCGTCCACGATCTGCTTGGCTGCGGTTGCGATGGCCATGAGCCCGGACGAGCACTGACGGTCGATCGTCATTCCGGAAACCGAGTCCGGAAGCCCCGCCCGCAGTACCGCTTGCCGTGCGACGTTGCCGCCGGAAGATCCCTGCTGCAACGCAGCGCCGAGAACGACGTCCTCGACCTCGCCGCCTTCGAGTCCCGCGCGCTGAACTGCATTCGAAATGGCATGTGCAGCGAGCTCTTGAGCCTGAGTGTTGTTGAACGCGCCGCGGTACGCCTTACCGATCGGGGTACGGGCAGTGGAAACGATGACAGCTTGCCTCATCGGGGAAACCTTTCGTCGAACACGAAGTGCTGTGCGCCTTTATTAACCGCCGGGGGTTAATAAAGGCGCACAGCAGAGAATCAGGGCTGGAACACGACGCGACCGACTGTGGTGCCGTCGCCGAGGCGGCCGATACCGTCGGCCACGTCCGTCAACGACAACCGCTCACTGATCAGTGGTTTGACCAGACCGGCATCGGCGAGCCTGGTGAGCTCGACGTGGCAATCGTCGATGGCCTGCTGGTTGTAGGCCTTGTACAGCCCCCAGTGCAGACCGATGATCGAATAGTTCTTGATGAGAGCATGATTGAGTGCCGGCTGCGGAATCGTGCCGCCCGCGAAACCGACGATGACGATCCGTCCCTCGAAGGCGATGCACTTGGTGGACTTCGCGTATGCGTCACCGCCGACCGGATCGAAGACGACATCGGCGCCCTTGCCACCGGTGAACTCCTTGACCGCTGCCACGAAGTCCTCACTGTGACGGTCGACCACGAGGTCTGCGCCCAGCTTGCGCGCGTACTCCGCCTTGTCCGGCCCACCGACGACACCGATCACCTTGGCGCCTGCCGCCTTGCCGAGTTGCACTGCAGCACTGCCCACACCACCCGCAGCGGCGTGAACCAACAAGGTTTCACCTTCGAGCAGTTGAGTGCGCCGGTGCAGAGCGAACCACGCCGTCTGGTAGCCGATGCTCAGTGCGGAGGCTTCCGCGTCGTCGAGAGCCGACGGCGCCGGGAACGTGTTGTTCTGATCCAGCACCGAGTACTCGGCGAATCCACCGGACGGCAGACTCGGATTACCGATCACCCGGTCCCCCGCCGCGAACTTGGTCACCGATTCACCGACCGAGACCACTTCACCACACAGTTCGACGCCGGGGGTGAAGGGCAGCGGCGGCTTGATCTGGTATTCACCCCGGCACATGAGGACGTCGGGGAAGTTGGCCGGAGCGGCCAGCACCTTCACCAACATCTCCGTCGCACTGGGGGTGGGATCCGCGGTTTCCTCCAACGCGAGTACATCGCGGGGTTCGCCGAGTTCGTTGACGCGCCAAGCCTTCACAGCAATTCTCCAGACAGATAGTGGGTGGGATTCAGGACGAGATCGGGAGGTCGACCAACTCGGCGAGGCGTGCCCGATGCTGATATGCGGTTCCCAGCGACAACTGATCGCTCTTCGCCCGTTTGAGGTAGAGGTGCGCCGGATACTCCCACGTCATTCCGATACCACCGTGGAGTTGGACGCATTCCTCGGCGGCATGAACCGCGACGCCGCTGCAGAATGCCTGGGCTACCGTCGCCGCGATCGCCGCATCGTCGTCGCCGCGTGCATAGGTGTCCGCCGCATAGCGTGCTGCCGCGCCCGAGGAACTGACTTCGAGCCAGAGATCGGCCAGGCGGTGCTTGATCGCCTGGTACGAACCGATCGCCCGGCCGAACTGCTTGCGCTCCTTCACATACGCGAGAGTCGTTTCGAGGCACCACTGAGCTACAGCGAACTGTTCGGACGCCAGAAGTGCGCTTCCGCAGAGCAACGCTTCCTCAACCGCTTGCGCCGCATTGCCGCCGTCGACCCGGACCGACGGCGACCCCGAGAACTCGACGTCCGCCAAACGGCGCGTCATGTCCAGGGACAGAACGGGCGTGACGGCAGCGTCGGCGATCCGAACGGTGTGCAACTCCAGACCGCTCTCGCCGGCAACCGGGACAACAAGAACATCGGACTCGGCGACACCGGCAACCGTTGTGACACTGCCGACGAGTCCACCCGCCGTCACCTTGACAGAGGGTGTGAAAGATTTTGGCGCAGTGGACAACGGGACGACCAGAGCAGCCGTCGACTCCCCAGCGGCCAATTGACCGAGCACCTCGGTCTCACCTGCCTTCAGCAACGCCGTCGTCGCCAGCACCGCGCTGGTGAAGAACGGAACGGGCGCGACCGCACGTCCGATCTCCTCCATCACGACCGCCGCCTCACGCGTCGACGCACCTGCCCCGCCCAGTTCCTCGGGTACCAGCAGTCCCGCCAAACCGAGTTCCGACGCCAGCGACTTCCACAGCCCGGTGAAGTCGGCGGACACGTCGTCGTATGCCGTGACCACGGTGTCGGCGCCGGCACGCTCGGTCAGCAGTCGTCTGACGCTGGCTCGCAGATCTTGTTCGGTCTCGGAGTACAGCAGATCGGCGCTCATCGGGGTAGGTCCTTCCAGGCGATGTCCTTGTCGACGCGATGCTCGGGTGGCAACCCGAGTACGCGTTCTGCGATGACGTTGCGCAGGATCTCCGACGTTCCGCCCTCGATCGAATTGCCCTTGGCTCGCAGGTACCGGTATCCGGGTTCACGCCCGGTGAAGTCGACGGAATCCGGTCGACGCAGTGTCCAGTCGTCGTAACGCAGACCGGCTTCGCCGTGCAACTCGAGGTCGAAACCCGAAATCTGTTGGGCCAAAACGGCAAAGGCGAGCTTCATTCCCGAGCCTTCGGGGCCGGGCTGGCCGGCGGCGAGCTGCTGACGCAGTCGCTCCCCGGTCAGACGCGCAACTTCGGATTCGGTCCAGAGACGCATCAACTCGTCGTGCATTGCCGGATTACGCAACTCGGGCTCGTCGCGCCAGGCCTGAGCGACCTTTCCGATCATGCCGCCCTCACGCGGTGCGCCCGAACCGATGGCAACACGCTCGTTGTTCAGGGTGGTTGTCGCAACCTTCCATCCCTGACCTTCGGCTCCGAGGCGATTGGCGTCCGGAATCCTGACGTCCGTGAGGAATACCTCGTTGAATTCGGCCTCGCCGGTGATCTGACGGAGCGGCCGGACGTCGACGCCCGGGTCGGTCATGTCGCAGATGAAGTAGCTCAGACCCGCGTGCTTCGAGCGTGACGGATCGGTCCTGGCCACCAGAATCGCCAGCTGCGCGTTCTGCGCACCCGACGTCCACACCTTCTGCCCGTTGACTATCCAGTCGTCGCCGTCGCGGACGGCACGGGTAGCGACGGCCGCGAGGTCCGAACCTGCACCCGGTTCACTGAACAGCTGGCAGTAGACCGTCTCCGCAGTCCACAACGGGCGCAGGAACTTCTGCTTCTGCTCCTCGGTACCGAAGGCAGCGATGGTCGGTGCCGCCATGCCCAGTCCGATCCCGTTCTTGCCGGTGGCCGGGCCGGGTGCACCGGCAGCCTCCAGCTGAGCGTTCACCTGCCGCTGAAAGCTCTGCGGTACACCGAGTCCCCCATGACCTTCGGGGAAATGAACCCACGCCAGTCCGGCGTCGAATCGTGCGCCAAGGAAATCCGATACCGACACACTGCTCGGATCGTTTTCCGCGAGAAGCACGTTCACCTTGTCGGTGATGTCACGCGATACTGCCTCTTCGTCGAAAGCCATGCCCATTCCTTCGGTTCGAGCGGTGAGCGGACTGTCAGTCCTTGGGTCCACCGGCGACGTAGACGACCTGACCGGAAACGAAGCTCGCGCCTTCACTGACGAAGAACGACGCGGTGTGCGCGATGTCCTCGGGCTGACCGACGCGGTTGACCGGAATCTGCGAAGCGGCAGCGGTCTTGAAGTCCTCGAAGCCGACTCCCATGCGCTCTGCCGTTGCGGCGGTCATCTCGGTTTCGATGAATCCGGGGGCAATGGCGTTGGCGGTGACGCCGAACTTGCCCAGCTCGAAGGCCAACGTCTTGGTGAATCCCTGCATGCCGGCCTTGGCTGCGGAGTAGTTGACCTGTCCGCGGTTGCCGAGAGCCGACGTGCTCGAGAGGTTCACGATGCGGCCGAACTTCGCTTCCACCATGTACTTCTGCACCGCACGCGACATGAGGAACGCTCCACGCAGGTGGACGTTCATCACCGAATCCCACTCGGCAACGCTCATCTTGAACAGAAGGTTGTCGCGAGTGATGCCGGCATTGTTGATCAGCACGGTAGGTGCACCCAGTTCTGCGGCAACACGATCCACCGCTGCAGCAACCGAGGCCTCGTCGGAGACGTCAGCGCCGACGGCCAAGCCCTGGCCGCCTGCAGCCTTGATCGCGTCGACGGTTCCGGCACACGCCGCTTCGTCGAGGTCGAGCACGGCGACGGCAAAACCGTCGTCCGACAGTCGCTTCGCTACGGCCGCACCGATTCCGCGTGCTGCACCCGTGACAATTGCGGTTCTACGTTCCTGGCTCACTGGCCCTCCATACTTTCGTGATTCGACGGACACCGGACGATCTCGTCAGATCCCGGCCTGATCTGCAATTTCCCTGGCTTTGGCGACCAAGGCGTCAATACGTTCCACGGTGGGAGTTCCGCTCTCGGCGGCATTCTGCGGTTCGTCGCGAGCGCGACGCATCACGCCCTCGGCGATCACGGCAATCTTCCACAGCCCCAAGGTGTGCCAGAACTTCAGCGCAGCCGGATCCCGTCCGGTGGCCTCGAGATAGATCCGGGAGATCTCCTCTCGCGAGGGGAATCCGGGGAGCGCCGACGCCGGAAAATCGCCGCCGGTGTCCTCCCCAGCCGCCGGCCAGTACGCCAACAAGCTTCCGACGTCCGCCAACGGATCACCGAGTGTGCACAGTTCCCAGTCGAGGGCCGCGACAACCTCGCCGTTCTCAGCCGAGGTGATCACATTGCGTAGGTGAAAGTCGCCGTGCACCAACGTGGTTTCAGTGTGATCCGGCTGGGCCGCAATGAGTCGTCGGGTGAGATCGTCCAGATCAGGGCATTCCCGCGTCTTCGACTGTTCCCACTGACCACCCCACCGCTTCAGCTGCCGCGCGGCGTAGGGCTTGTGACTTGCCAAGTCGTCGAGACCTGCCTGCTTCAGATCCACGGCGTGAATCTTCGCGAGCGTCTGAGCCAGCGAGATTCCGATTGCCCTGCGACGCTCTTCCGACAACGCCTCGGCAAGAGGCATCCGGTCGACGACTTCGCCGTCCACGAATTCCATGAGAAGCAGCGGAACTTCGGTGACGGACGGATCCTCGGTCAACCCGAATACTCGCGGCGAAGGCACGTCGGTGGATTCGAGAGCGCTCAGGATTCGAGCCTCACGCGCCACGTCGTGAGCCGAGGCGAGAAGGTGACCGAGCGGTGGGCGTCGTAGAACCCAACGGTTACCGTCCTGATCACGAACCAGGTACGTGAGGTTGGACTGCCCCAAACCGATTCGATCGAAGGACAGCGGCCCGGTGAAGTCGATCCCCAGGCCTGCGATCCACCCGGTAACCGCCTCGGTATCGAGTCCCACCACTTTGACGCTAGCCACCGACGGACGCCCCTTGCCGGAACGGGAGTGCGTCGCCCAACAACTGGCCACCGTCGATGGTCATGATCTCTCCGGTGATCCACTGGGCTGCATCCGAAACCAGGAAGGCGATGGCCGCGGCCACGTCCTCGGGTTCACCGATGCGTCCGAGAGCGGTCGACGCGGACACCGCTTCTTCGTGTTCTTTCCACAGTGCTTCGGCGAGTTTGGTTCTCACCACTCCCGGAGCAACGGCGTTGACACGAATCTTCGGTGACAACTCGAGGGCCAACTGCTTGGTGATGTGGATCAGAGCAGCCTTCGACGCGTTGTACGTACCGATCCCGGCCTCGAACGCCATGCCGCCGATCGAGGCGGTGTTGACCACGGAACCACCGTGCTCGCCCATCCAGGCCCGCGCTGCCAGGCCGGTCCACAGGACTGGAGCCCACACGTTGACGTCGAAGGTCTTGGCGAAGCGCGAGTGATCCTGGTTGATGATCGGCCCGAACGACGGGTTGGTGCCCGCGTTGTTCACCAAGATGTCGAGACTGCCGAAACGCTCGATCGTCTGCTCGACGCACGTTCGTGCAGCATCCTCGTCCGTCGCGTGAGCGCCGACGCCGATCGCGTTGCCGTTCACCTGTGCGGCAGCCGCATCTGCGGATTCCTGTGAGCGCGAAGTCAGTACGACGCTTCCGCCCGCCGCCGCAATCGCCTGCGCGGTCGCGAGGCCGATGCCCCGCGATGCGCCGGTGACGATTGCCGTCTTACCTGTGAGATCCAGTCCTGCCATGTCAGTTCGCCTTGACTTCGCGGTACTTGCGCAGTTCCTGCTTGGCGATGGCGCGCTTGTGCACCTCGTCCGGGCCGTCGGCCAGGCGAAGGGTGCGCATGTGGGCGTAAGCCATCGCGAGCGGGAAGTCATCCGTGACGCCGCCGCCGCCGTGAACCTGGATGGCGCGGTCGATGATCTTGAGCGCGATGTTCGGCGCCGCAACCTTGATGGCTGCGATCTCGGTGCGCGCTTCCTTGTTGCCCACCGTGTCCATCATGTGAGCGGCCTTGAGCGTGAGGAGTCGAACCATCTCGATGTCGATACGAGCCTCGGCGATCCAGTCCTGGATATTCGCGTTGTCACTGACGGGCTTTCCGAAGGTGATGCGGGTGGATGCGCGCTTGCACATCAGTTCCAGTGCGCGCTCGGCCATTCCGATTGCACGCATGCAGTGGTGGATGCGGCCGGGTCCGAGGCGAGCCTGGCTGATCGCGAATCCTTCGCCCTCGCCGGCGAGAATGTCCTTGGCCGGGACGCGCACGTCCTCGAAGGTGATCTCGCCGTGTCCTTCACGGTCCTGGTAGCCGAAGACCGGCAAGTTGCGCAGGATCGTGACGCCGGGAGCATCGATCGGAACGACCATCATCGACTGCTGACGGTGGGTGGCGGCATTGAAGTCGGTCTTGCCCATGACGATCAGAACCTTGCAGTTCTGATGCAAAGCGTTGGAAGCGAACCACTTACGGCCGTTCAGTACGTACTCGTCGCCGTCACGGTCCATACGAAGCTGGATGTTGGTGGCGTCGGAACTGGCAACCTCGGGCTCGGTCATCGCGAAAGCAGAACGGATTTCGCCTTCGAGAAGCGGCTTGAGGTACTTCTCCTTGTGCTCGTCGGTGCCGAAGAGCGTGAGCACCTCCATGTTTCCCGTGTCCGGAGCGGCGCAGTTGGTGGCTTCGGAAGCCAGGTGGCTGCGGCCCATGATCTCCGCGAGCGGTGCGTATTCCAGGTTGGTCAGGCCGGGGCCCCATTCGGGATGCGGGTGAAAGAGGTTCCACAGCCCGCGCGCCTTGGCTTCCTTCTTCAAGTCGTCGATGATCGGCGGCTGGAAGTGCGGGTTACCGGACTCACGCATCTGCTCTTCGTAGACCGCTTCGGCCGGATAAACGTGCTTGTCCATGAAATCGAGCAGTTCGGCCTGGTACTTCTTGGTGCGATCCGAGAACTCAAACACTGACATGTGAACTCCTGACAGAGAGGGAAGGAAAATTGGGGGCTCGATGTTCGAGATGGCTGTTGACGCCTTCGACGACATCCGGGCCGTGAAATGCATTCAGCATCAGCGATTCCGCACGCCTGGCGGAATCGGTGAAGGTCGAGTGCGCGTCGGCACTCATCTGAGACTTGATGACGGAGAGGGACGTCGGCGAGCAGTTGGCCGCGATGTCCTCGGCGTAAGCAATCGCCGCATCCAGAGCGTCACCGCCGGTGACCAGGTGGTCGATCAAACCGATGCGGTACGCCTCGTCGGCATCCACCATCCGGCTGGAAAGCAGCAGATCGACTGCTCGACTGTGACCGACCAATCGGGGCAACATCCAGGAGATGCCGTACTCCGCAATGAGGCCTCGACGCGCGAACGCGGTAGTGAATCGTGCTGCACTCGAACCGAAACGAACGTCGCAGTACAGAGCCTCGACCATTCCGAGGCCTGCGGCGACGCCGTTGACGGCAGCGATCAGCGGCTTGCGGATGGTGGTCGGGAAATCACGATCTCGCGGTCGGACCAGATCACTTTCGGAAACGCCGCCCACGTTCTTCAGATTGCCGAGGTCAGCCCCCGAGCAGAATCCGCGGCCCGAGCCGGTGACTACAATTGCTCGGACACCGGGATCTTCGTCTGCTGCGGCCAAAAGGTCGTAGTACTGATCTTCGAGCTCGTTGGTCCACGCGTTGAGAACGCGGGGCCGATTGAATGTCAGAACCAGCACCGCGCCTCTCTGCTCGGAGAGGACGAGTTCCTCGGTCATCGCGTTCCCGCGAGCAGCGACGCCTGGTACCGACGCATCCCGCGCAGCCAACGGTCGTAGTCGGCGCCCTTCTGCCGGTACATGTCCAGCACGTTCTTGTGCGGAAGGATGAGGAATTCCTCGGCATCTACTGCGGCCAGAACGATTTCGGCGCATTCAGCCGGCTCGAGAACGTTGCCGGCGGCAAGCACGGCTCCGGTTGCGGCCTTGCCGACCGGATCGCCGGAATTCTCGCCTTCGTAGAGAAGCTTGGTGTTGACGCCCATCGGACACAGGCAACTGACGCGAACGCCCTGATCTCCGTAGGTGATCGAGAGCCACTCCGCAAATGCGACCGCGGCATGTTTGGTCACCGAGTACGCGGCCGAGCCGACCTGGCTGAGCAAGCCGGCCGCAGAGGCGGTGCTGATGAAGTAGCCCTCCCCGCGCTCGGTCCAACCGGGGACGAGGAGCCTGGCAGCGCGAATGTGAGCGCGAACGTTGACGTCGATCGTCGTGTCCCAGACGTCCTCGCTGATGTCGAGGCCCATGCCTCCGGTGACGCCGGCATTGGCGAAGTAGAGGTCGACCGGGCCGAATTCCTTCTCCGCCTGCGCGATCAAGCCTGCAATGACCGTCTCGTCGGAGACGTCGCCACCCGCGGACACGGCCGCTCCGGGATGCTCCTCGTTGATCGCCTCGGCTACCGCTGACGCCGCCGCTCCGTCGAGGTCGGCCACTACGACGCGAGCGCCCTCGGCAGCCAGTCGCTCGGCCAGCGCACCGCCGATCCCCCCGCCGCCACCGGTGACAATTGCTACCTTCTGGGCAACCTTCATGAGCGATTCCTCTCGCTTGCGTCATACCTACGCGCTGACAGTGATCCACGTCTCCCCTCATGTATAGTTGAATCCGGCGTCAGTTTCAACCGTCGAATCGTGACGGTCACCCGAACGGCCCGTTCCGTCCTCCTGAACTGCGAGTAAAGGGATCAACGATGACTGAAAACCAATTGCCCGTCCGCCCGTCCACCTTCGCCGAGCTCGAGAAGCTCATCGGCCAGGAACTTGGCCCGACGGAGTGGTACGACATCACCCAGGAGCGCATCAACGCGTTCGCCGAAGCCACAAACGATCATCAGTGGATTCACGTCGACCCGGAACGAGCCGCATCGAGCCCGCTCGGCAGCACCATCGCGCACGGACTCTTCAGCCTCTCGCTGGGCCCCCAGTTCTCCTACCAACTCATCCACTTCGACGGCTTCGCCCACAGCCTCAATTACGGCTACGACAAGGTTCGCTTCCCCGCTCCCGTTCCTGTGGGATCCCGGGTCCGCATGCGCGCAACCGTCGTGTCCGCAGAGCAGTTGCCCGGCGGAATCCAAGTGAAGATGAGCCAGGTGGTCGAGCGCGAAGGTTCCGACAAGCCCGTGGTCGTCGCCGAATCCGTCGCTCGCGTCGTCGAGAAGAGCTGAATCGAGAAGGGCTGAACCTGCATACCCCGGCCGCTCCGAGCCTCCCGGCCCGGGGCGGCCCCTCGTCAGAGACGGTCAGGAAATTTGAGAGCGTTCGCCCACAGATCGGTCACCGTGGCGACAATCTGATCGAACTCCGGCGAACGCCCGTCCACCTCACCCTCACGGAGGGTGAACAGACTGTAGGCGAGTCGACTCACCATGCCGGACAGAGCAATCGACGCCGTCATCGGATCCAGCGTCGTGTCCGCGATGCCGCGGGACTGCAGATCTGCAATCCCGCGGGCATTACGGCGTATGAACGCATTGGCACGTTCGCTGCGGAACTTCCGGAACTCCGGGTCGATGTGAGCGACCTGCTCCATGAGCCCCATCAACTTCGCATTGCGTTGGTACGCGGCCAGATACGCTCGATTGCTCGCCTCCAGCACGGCGTACGGATCGTCCGCGCCCGCAACGCGTCCCATGCCCGGATGCATCATGTCGTCTCGCGCGACCTCGAGGACGGCGGCGAACACCTCTTCCTTGTTCGCGAAGTACGTATAGAACGATCCCGTAGCGCAGCCGGCTTCTTTGGCGATGTCGATCAGACGGGCATCGAGATAGCCACTACGCTCGAAAACCTTACGGGCAGCGGCAACTAATGCCGCACGCGTGCGGGTACCCCGCTCGGTGGTCGGTCGATCACGGAGCAGCGCTGGCGGAGCCACCGGTAAGGCGGCAATTCGCGATTCGTCGTCGAGCACGGTGCGCTCCTCATCCTTCCGAGTCAACATCATTTTCGGGACAATCCCAGCAGACTCGATGTTGACGCCGGATTCAAGTGTACGCTCTGGTGAGACCCAGGACACACAATCGGTCGATTCCTCCCGAAAGGCAGAACCATGGTTAGCGTTCTCGACCCGGTGACCCGTCACGCGGAAGCCACTCCGGACAATATTGCAATTCGCGGCACGGATAATCATTGGACATACCGGCAGCTTCACGACGCATCTCTGGCGTTCGCCGGCCGCATTCGCGACGAAGGGTTGAGCGTCGGCGACCGCGTTCTGCTCGCAGCGCCGTCGGTGCCGGAATTCATCGTGGCGTACATGGGAATTCAGGCCGCAGGTTGTGTCGTGGTACCGATCAACACGATGTCGGCGCAACCCGAAGTCGAGTACGTTCTCGACGACGCGGAGATTTCCCTCGCCATCGCGTGGCATCAACTCGGGTCCGCAGTCCAGGATGCAGGGAGTGCGCGGGGCGTCCGGGTGTGGACGCTCACCGAAGAATCGGCGAAGGCCGATCATGCACCCGCAACTGTGGTCGACCGTGCGGCAGCAGACACCACGGCGATTCTCTACACCTCCGGCACCACCGGACGCCCGAAGGGCGCTCAGCTGACCGTCGGGAATTTGTTGTCCGCCGGTGAGATCGGCGCCGAGAGCAGCCGCGGAAACCCTTCGGACCGAACCGGAACCGGACTGCCGCTCTTCCACATCTTCGGCCAGGGCTCGGTCATGATGGCAACCTTCACCGGCGGCGGATCACTGTCCCTGCTCGCCCGGTTCGACCCCACCGCCATGCTCGATCTGGTGCGCCGGGACAAACTCACCGTCATGGCCGGCGTCCCCACCATGTGGAATGCCATGCTGCACGCCGCCGCCGACGTGGACAGCTCCGACTTCGAGCAACTGCGGATCGCAATCTCCGGTGGCGCATCACTTCCCGGTGAAGTTGCTCGCGCCTTCGAAGCACGGTTCAACTGCACGATCCTCGAGGGCTACGGCCTGACCGAGACGAGCGCATTCGGAACTTTCAACAGCATCGACCGCGTTGCAAAGATCGGATACACCGGCCTCGCCGTACCGCGCACCGAGGTCGAGGTGCGTGATCACGACGGAAATGTCTGCGAGGCAGGCACAGTGGGCGAAGTATTCATCAAAGGACCGACGGTCATGAAGGGCTACTGGAAGCGCCCTGACGACACGGCCGCCGTTCTTTCCGACGACGGATGGTTCCGCACCGGAGACCTCGGCGAGACCGACGCCGACGGTGACCTTCGCATCGTCGACCGAGTCAAGGACCTCATCATCCGTGGTGGATACAACGTCTATCCAGGCGAGGTCGAAGAGGTGCTCTACCAGCATCCCGACATCATCGAGGCCGCGGTGATCGGCATACCCGACGACTACTACGGCGAGGAGGTCGCGGCAGTGGTGGCCGTGCGCCCAGGCTCCGACCTCGAGGCAGACGCCGTCACCTCGTGGGCTCGGGAACGTCTGTCCGCCTACAAGATTCCGCGGGTGGTCCAGTTCATCGACGCCCTCCCGAAGGGTTCGACGGGGAAGATCCTCAAGCGATCGATCGACCGCACCGAACTCCTCGCCCAGAAGCAGAACTGAAAAAACAGGTGAGCCCCGGCGAGATTTCGCCGGGGCTCACCTGTCCATTCGCTCAGAGAGCGTCGAAGTACTCGATCTGCGGGGCGCCGGCGAGGAACGGCGCCATCGCCTTTCCTGCAGCCTGGAAATGCTCGGACGTTCCGTGTGCCTTGATGGCAGCGCCGTCCTGGTACAACTCCATGAACTTGTAGGAATTCGTATCCGTCTTCGAGCGGATCAGTTGATACAGAATTGTTCCGGGCTCTTCTGTGCGCACCTTCTCGGCGAGTTCGGCGATTACGGCTTCGAACTGCTCGCCGCTTCCGTCCTTGACGGTGATATCCGCGATGACAGCAATCATTCATTCCTCCAAAAGTGTTCCGGCAATATCCGAGTGTTCCAGCAGTGTCCACGTGTTACCGAGAAACCTACAGTTTCACCGCGTGGGCAGTAGTCCGAACGTCGATTCCAATTGTCTGCGAGTGCTTTCCGCATCAGTGTGAAGAATGCCGGCGATCCCCACCCGCGCCGCACCGTCGAGGTTCTGTTGCAGATCGTCGATCATCACGGCGTCGTCGGGCGCGACGCCCAGTCGCTCACACGCAATGGTGTAGATCTGACGAGAAGGCTTGCGAATCCCGACTTCCGACGAGATCACCACCTCATCGGCCAACTCCTCGAGGACAAATCCCGCATAACAATCACGCCCGAAAGCATTCGACACGAGCGCAACAGGGTGTCCCGCTGCCCGAACATCTGCGAGCAGACGCACCATCTCCTCGTCTCGAATCAGCCCGGCCTGCATCCGGTCCACCAATCCGGCGCTGTCGACGACGGCGCCGTGTGCTCGTAGCCGTTCCCCGAATCCGACCTCGAAGGCCTCCTGGTCGATCTTTCCGGATTCGTGATCGGAGAGCAGCTTCTTCGAGACGTCGTCGCGGGAAAGCAGGGTCAACGGAAGTCGTGGGTCGCCGCCGAGCGAGGCCCCGAAGTCTTCGAAGGCCTGCAGAACACTGGAGGTGAGGACTCCACCGAAATCGACGAGCACTGCCGTACGCGTGGGTGTCATTGCTCCATCAGACACCAGACATGAACCCGGCGTCAACATCAATTTTGTTGCAGCGAGAATTGCAAAGTGTTGATCCACAACCGGTTGACCGTATCGAGCAGACCGTCGAAGGTCACTCCGGCCGCGCCGTCCTCGCCGCCGCGGGATACGAAGTACCCGAACGCAAGTCGACTGATCATCCCGGAGAGCGCCCGAGACGTCAGGAGCGGATCGAGATTCGCGTCCGCCAGACCCGCTTTCTGCAGCTTCTCGATACTGCGCGCGTTGCGTCGAACAAACGCGTCAGCGCGCTCGAGGCGCAGAACCCGGAACTCCGGATCGATGCTTGCGACCTGCTCGAGCAGTCCCATCAGCTTCGCGTTCCGTCGGTACGCCTCGAGGTACGCGCGGTTGCTCGCCGCGATGACGTCAGCGGGATCCGCGCCTTTCGGAGTGTGCGGCATTCCCGGATGCATCATGTCTTCTCGCGCCAGCTCCATCACAGCCGCGAAGATCTCTTCCTTGCTCGCGAAGTAGGTGTAGAAGGTGCCGGCCGAGCACTGGGCCTCCACCGTGATGTCGATCAGACGCGAGTCCAGATAACCGGTCCGCTCGAAGACGGTGCGAGCCGCATCGATCAACGATCGACGCGTACGCAAACCACGCTGAGTGGAGGGAAGTTCCCGTGACACTGTCGACGAAGCATCTTCGGAGCCTGTGCGTGCTGCAGCCATGCTCCAGTTATACGTCAGACGCCCGCCACCGGTGACCGGTAGCGGGCGTCTGTTCGAAACCGAAGGTACTACTTGGCGTAGAGATGCGCGCCGGGAATGGCGTTCGGATCGTCCCGAACTTCCTTCGGGTTGGTCTCTTTCAGTACCCAGGCGCTGAAGAAGGTCACCAAACCCATGAGTGCTACGAACACGGCAACCCACGTCGTGGTTCCGGTCTTCGCGATAAGCGCGGTCATGATGAACGGGGTTCCACCACTGACCGTGATCGCGGCCAACTGGTAGGCCAACGATGCTGCCGAGTAACGCACGTTGGGTGCAAACAGCTCACCCATGTATGCCGCGATCGGCCCGTAGGTCATCGACTGGAACACACTGCCGACCGTGACTGCGATGAAGAACAGCGGCAGGGACTTGGTGTTGATCAACCAGAAATACGGGAATGCCCACACCACGATCGCCGCGGCGCCGATCAGGATCATCGGACGACGACCGATCTTGTCCGACATCTTCCCGGACCACAGCACCACGCCGACTGTCAGCAACGCACTCAGGAGCGAGATGATGAGCAGTGAGTTCCGCTTCAACCCCAGTTCGGTTGTGCCGTAGCTGAGTACACCGGCGATACTGATGTAGAACAGCGCATTGGTGGCGGCCAGAAGTCCGCAACCGAGCAGAATCTTGCGCCAGTGATCCTTGAGCGCCTGAGCCAGTGGAGCCTGAACGACGACATCCTTCTGATTCTTCTTTGCATCTTCCTGCAGCTCGAGGAACTCCGGCGTGTCCTCGACCTTCGTCTGGATGTACAGAACCACCGGGAAGAGCAGCGCGCTGGCGAAGAACGGAACCCGCCAACCCCAGCTCAGGAATGCTTCGTTGGAAATGGTCGCGGTCGCGACGAGGAAGACCAAGTTGCCCAGCACTACACCGAACGACACACCCATCTGACCGAAAGTGCCTGAGAATCCACGCTTCTTGGGACTCGCGGATTCAGTGAGGAGAAGGACGATTCCGCCCCACTGGCCACCGCAGGCGAGGCCCTGGATGAATCGCAGTGTCACCAGAAGAATCGGAGCGACGACGCCGATTGCCGAAGCACTCGGAATCGCGCCGATCAGGAACGTCGCGACAGCCATCAGCAACAGGCAGGTGACGACGGCGGGCTTGCGTCCGTACTTGTCGCCGAAGTGTCCGGCGACCAAACCACCGATGGGACGGGCCACGAAGCCGGCCCAGAACGTACTGAACGAGAGCAGTGTGCCCATCAGTGCGGATGAGTCGGGGAAGAACACATGCGGAAAGACCAGTGCCGCAGCCGTTCCGTACAAGAAGAAGTCGTACCACTCGATGGAACTGCCGAGCAGTCCCGCGCCGAGAAGTTTGCGGTGCGCCTTCTTCTTCTTCCGTTCCTGATCGGACAGGCCCCCTGCCTGCGTGCTCGAATCCACTGCCGATCTCGTCATGGGTTACTCCTCGATGGGTCGGACGCTCGTCGCGCCGGGAGCTGAGAAGTGAAACCGGGCCAGAAGTAGAAACTGACACCAACTTCAACTCTGCGGCGTTGCGATCAGTCTGCGATACAAAAAGAGTGATGTCAATCACTGAAATACATTGCCGCATAAGGGACTAAATCCCCTATCGATGCTCGCCGATCACCACGACGAATGGCCGGCTCACCCAGTCGGCGGCCGGCAATTCGTTTGTCAGGTGGATCTAGCTCGGTACCCGCAGTTCGCGACGGAGAATCTTTCCGCTCACGGTCTTGGGCAGGTCGTTCATGATCTCGACGATGCGCGGATACTTGTATGCTGCAAGTCTTTCCTTGCAGAACTCGACCAGATCCTCGGTGGTCGCTTCGGATCCTTCCTTGAACGACACGAAGGCCTTCACGGTTTCACCGCGGTACGGATCCATGACACCGACGACGGCGGCTTCCCGCACGGCAGGGTGTTCGTAGAGAACATCTTCCACTTCGCGCGGCCACACCTTGAAGCCCGAGGCATTGATCTGATCCTTCATCCGGTCGACGACGTAAAACCAACCGTCACTGTCCATGAATCCGATGTCGCCGGTGTGAAAACGACCGCCTGGCATGGCATGTGCAGTTTCCTCCGGCTTGTTCCAGTAACCGAGCGCGACCTGCGGACCGGAGACCACGATCTCGCCGTACTCGCCGATCGATACCGGCTTGTCGTTCTCGTCCACTATCTCGGCGTACGTGTTCGATACCGGAACACCGACGGCAACGGCGCCCGACGACGGATCCACCGGCGCTTCACGCGAATTCGGTACCACGATTGCCGGGCTGTTCGTCTCGGTCAGCCCGTAGCCGTTGTGAATGTAGTGACCGAACTTCGCCCGGAACGCTTCCAACGCTGCGTGCGGGATCGGCGCGCCACCTGAATACACCGACTCGAGACTGCTCAGCGATTCCTTCGAGACTGCCGCGCTGTCCGTCCACGCGATGAATACGGTGATCGCACCGATGATCGCGGTGGCCCGATGTTCCGAAATCGATTCCGCTGCAACAATGGGGTGGAATCGGCAGGTCAGAATCGTGGGCGCGCCGGCCAGGAGTGGAGCCGCGACGTGCCCGATCAACCCGGTGATATGGAACAGTGGCGCCACCGCGAACATCGCGCCGCCGGGGCGCAACCCCAACCAGTCCCGATAGATCTGTGCTGCGAACACGACATTTGCGTGTGTGTTCATCGACCCCTTCGGCGGGCCGGTTGTCCCTGACGTATAGGGAAGGTAGGCAAGGTCTTCCGGGGACAGATCGACCTTCTCGGGCTTCTGCCCTCGATGAGCCTCGATCAATTCCAGTAGATCCGGAAATCCATCATGACGAATCCTGGACGCCGAACCGAAGATTCGTTCATCGTCGCGCGACTGGAAATCCAGTTCCGACGTGGTGACGACCCGTCTCACTGCGGTGCCCTCGGACGCAGTCGCCACGGTCTCGGCCGAGGACTCGAGACAGATGACTGCTACCGCGCCGCTGTCGGCGAATACGGTGGCCAGCTCACGGTCCCGGTACATCGGATTGACCGGAACCACGACGGCGCCGCGCTTCCAGACCGCGACCGTCGCGATCACGAACTGCGGAACATTCTGCAGGACAAAGGAAACTCTGTCACCGAAACCGATTCCGTCCTCGGCGAGGGCTACGGCAAGCGCGTCCGACATCTCGTCGAGCTCGGCAAAGCTGACGGTCGTGTCGAAGTACCTGATGATCGGGGCGTCGCGATCGCGATCCAGCGACGCACGGAACATCGTCAGGGCATCGGCATGCTCGATGTCCACGTTCGGCGGAGTGTCAGCGTCGTAGTTGGCGAGCCAAGGCTTGCTCTCGTACACGTTGGTCATAGCTCAGCTCTCGAAGTACCGACGTGGGTTGTCCACCAGCATGGTGTTGATCTGATCCTCGGTGACGCCACGTTCGAGCAGCGTGGGGATGACCTGATCGCTGATGTGGGTGAAGTTCCAGTTCGGTACCGCGGCAGCCTTGGCTTCACTCGAGAACCAGTCGATGAAGCATGAGGCATCATGTGCCAGAACCATTTTCTCGGCATAGCCGCGGCGCGCCAGTTCCACGACGGTGTTCACCCGCTCCTCGAACGGGAGCAGAACATCGAGACCGAAACGGTCCATCCCGAGTAGCGAGCCTGCATCGGCCAGCTCACACAGGTAGTCCAGGTCGGTGGAATCACCCGAGTGCCCGATGACCACCTTGGTCAGATCCGCACCCTCCTCGGCCAGAACCTTCTGCGCAACGAGGCCCGATTCCGTGTGCGGGTTGGTGTGGACCGTGATCGGTACACCGGTTTCGACCTGTGCCTGACCGACAGCTCGCATCACCCGCTCGACGCCGGGAGTCAGACCAGGTTCTTCGATGGCGCACTTGAGGAACGACGCGCGGATGTCGGTGCCGGCAATGCCGTCCTTGATGTCCTTCACGAACAGATCGACCATCGGCTCGCGAACGTCGAACAGCAAACCTGGTCCGGTGTAATGGAATTGGAACGGGATGTCGTTGTAGGTGTAGACGCCGGTCGCGACGATGATGTTGAGGTCGACCTGCTCGTTGATCCGGGCGATACGCGGGATGTAGCGACCGAGTCCGATCACCGTGGGATCGACGATCGTGCTGATCCCTCGTGATTTCAGTTCGGACAGCTTGGTCACTGCATCGGCTACGCGAGCCTCCTCGTCCCAAGGCTCCGGGTAGTCGGGATAGTTCTGACGCATCTCCTCACCCAGAACGAAGACATGCTCGTGCATCAACACCTTTCCCAGATCGGCTGTGTCCACCGGCCCACGAACGGTTTGTACTGAACTCATCGATCGAACCCCTGACTGTGATCGCCATCACTAACATGAGACAATGAGCTAGTGTGTCTCACGTCGCTTGGTTCGTCAATAGGCTCGGATCCACCCGAGGCCCACCTCTGTTCGACCGCCGAAATTGTGCAGTACCGGACAACCGGAGAGAATGTCCCGATGCCTACCGACCTCGAACGCCGACGCGCGATCGACACCGCCGCGAGCATGTACCTCGCGGAGGAACCACTCGACATGTCACTGCTCGCCGAACGTCTCGGAGTAGGCCGCGCGACGCTCTACCGCTGGGTCGGCAACCGCGACGAACTGCTCGGAACAGTGCTGGCCGAGGCCACCGAACGGACATACCGGAAGGCGATGTCGCAGGCGTCGGGGCAAGGTCCGGAGTACATCCTCGACGTCTTCGGTCGCGTCATGCAATCGGTGGAATCGTCGACCGAACTGCGAGCGCTGACCAAACGCGAACCGATGGTGTTCATCAAACTCGCGATGATGCCCGGCTCCATCGAATCGATCTCCGCCTCCATCACCGCCGAAATCCTGCAATCCCAGGTCGACGCCGGCCAACTGACGATCACGCTTTCGCCGCAAGTGCTGGGCGAAGCTCTCGTTCGCATCTGCGACGTACACCTCTACGCCCCTCTACTCGGGCGGGAAAAGGCGGAGATCGAGACGGCCCTCGACCTGATCGCACTGCTTCTCGGCGTCACCCGTAACTAACAGGAAAACACGGGCACATCAGCAAGCGTTACCGCATTCGACGTCGAACCCACCAACCGTATGCTCGCATCCCGCACTCGACGCCAACGTGATTGCGGATGGCTGTAAATGGGTCGAACGAATCAATCTCGTGTCGGCTTTCGACGGGGCGAAGTCCTCCGATCCATCGTCACGATGTGAGTGCCCGCCGCCCTGTTCGCTCCACGAAGCCAACAGGGCGGCGGTAGTCACCACTCGAATCAGTGCCGCCTCGACTGAATAGGCGAATACGGTGATGGATCCAGATCCGGATCGAGCCCGTCCACGATGTCGCACAACATCTGTGCGGAACCGCAAGCCATCGTCCAACCCACGTGGCCGTGCCCTGTATTGAAGTAGAGGTTGTCCAGTCTGCCTCGGCCGATCAACGGAGGCCCATCCGGAGTCATCGGACGAAGGCCCGTTCGATACTCGGCCGTGTCCCAATCGAGGGCATCTGGGAACAATTCGTTGCCGGCTGCGATGATCCCCTTGAAGTCCTTCGGCGACTGACTCCGGTCGTATCCTACAAACTCCGCGGTTGCTGACATTCTCACCTTGTCCCCGAATCGCGACCAAGCGACCAGAGTTCTTTCGTCAATGCCCCCGACGGTTGGTGCACGTTCGGCATTTTTCACTCGCGCGGTGAGGGTGTACCCCTTCGCCGGGTATACGGGCAGACGAAATCCGCTGTTTCGCGCTAGAAGTGGACTCGATGCACCCGCAGCCAGCACATATCCGTCCGCGCGGACACGACGAGCGCCCACGACGAGCGAGTCGACAGACGCGCCGTCGGTTTCGACTCGATCGACAGCCTCACCGAGGTGAAAGGTCACACCCAAGCGTTCGCAGGATGCTGCCAAACCCAGCGAAAAGCGATGTGGATCACCAGTTCCATCCGAGCGGTCGTGAATCGCTCCTGCGAACTCGGCTCGGCTGGAAGCGAGAGCTGGTTCCACAAGCGGAATCTCGGAGCTACTCAACACTTCCTGAACTCGTCCGTGATCTGCCAGAAGCCTGGAGTTCCCGACCGCCTTTCCAAGCTCTTTCTCGTCGCGATACAGATAGAGGACACCACCGTCAGTTTTCCAATACTGAAGTTCCTCTCGAACGGCGATCTGTTCCATGAGTTGCTGGCTGTACTTCGCGAGCGCGAGCTTGGAGAGCGTATTCGAACGAGACCGCGACGGAGTACATTCACGCAGGAAACGCGTGCCCCACCGCAACAACGGGATGTCCACTCGGGGAACAACTCGGATCGATGTTTGTGCGCCTGCCATAGATCGAACGAGCATAAGCGGGGCGGATGGCGACGCCCATGCATACGAGTGCCCCGGTGCAATCAAACCTGCTGTGCTGGAGGATGTATCGGATGCCACCCCACTCCGTCGATCATAGACGTGCACTTCATGTCCGCGCTGCGCCAGCGAGTAGGCTGACGCGACCCCGACCACCCCCGCGCCGATAATTGCGATCTTCATCGGATACCACCACTTCCGCGAACCGCGGTGGCCGAAATCTCGACCAGCAGTCGCGAATCCAACAACTGCGCGACAACAGTGGCACGCGCCGGCCTGATGTCGGCAAACCAGTGGGACCACTCTCGATTGAAGTCGTCCGCGTAGGCTGCGTCTGCCAGATAGACCGTTGCCTGCACTACGTCTGCAAGCACTGAACCGACCCCGACCAGAACGTCCGCCAACCGCGAAATACATTGCGCTGTCTGCGCGGTCACATCGCCTTCGTGAACGACGGCGCCGTCGTCGTCGAACGACACCTGGCCGGAAACATACACGAGTTCGCCGGCCGCAACTGCAGACGGATAGACCGACGACAAAGTCGTAATTCCGGCAACATCGAAAGTCTCACGCATTGTCGTTCTCCTCGTCATGCAGAACCTCTTGAACATAGAACTTCCAGCCGAGGAATCCCACCCAGAGAGTCACCACGATGACTGCCACCGGGACACCATAGAGAAGCAGTTCGAGAATCATGCCGGATCTCCTTGCAGGACAGGTGCTACCGGATGTGGACGGCGTGGATACTTGGTATTGGTCGACACCGCGACAACAACAAATACGAGCAGGTTGGCAATGACGCCAGGGATCAGCCCGTCCAAGCCGAAGGGTGATTCGAGCACCCACTGCCACATTGCGGTGACAACAGCGCCGGCTCCGATCGCCGAAAGCGCAGCGGGTGTCGATCGGACTCCGAAGAGAACCGCACCGAACAGTGGGACGATCACTGTGGGAGCCCACAGTGTGTAGCTGTAGAGCAAGGCATCCACGATGGATGGGACGCTGAGTGCGAAGATCGTGGCTCCTGCCCCGACGACGACGCTGGTAATACGCTCGACGGTCAATCGTTTCTTGGCAGGTAGTTCGGATTCGGTCAACGGCTGATAGATATCTTTGGTCAGCACTACTGCCGTCGAATTGAGATATGAACTAGCCGTGGACATCACAACCGCCAGCAGCGCTGCAACGACCAATCCGAGCACACCAACGGGCATCAAGTTCATGACCACGGTGGGCAGCGCCTGATCCGACTCGATATCGGGATACAGCACCATGGCGATCAATCCGATGGACGCCGCAGTGAAGAAGAAAAAGAAGGAAAAGAAGCCGGCCAGCGCGTAGCCCTTTCTTGCGTGACGGGAATCCGGAGTCGAGAAGGTTCGTTGCGCGTACGGGGGTACGAGGGTCTCCCCCAACAGGAGCGCAGCAAACAAGGTGAGGAACTGAACTGGGGTGTAGTCACCCATGAAAGTGAGATGATCGCTCGGCACCAACTCGACGAGGGCAGATGGGCCACCGACAGCGTCAAGACCGATCAGGAGCGCTACTGGGAGCAGCACACCGAGGAAGACGAACTGCAACATGTCCGTCTGAATGACCGCCCACGCGCCACCGAAAGACGAATACAGCACCACGACGCCCATACCGATGATCACGGATGGAACGACCGGCACGTCCAAGGTCGCATTGACCACCGTACCGATCGCCAATGCCTGAGCACCGAGGATGCCTGCGCACAGGACGACCGAAAGGACTCCGGTGACCAAGCGTGCGGGCTTGCCGTAGTGCGTTTCCATGACGTCGCCGAGGGTGTGGGCGCCGATGTAGTTTTTGAGTTTCGGTGCAACGAAGTAGCCGACCAGCACGGTCTGAACGCCGAAGGCACAGAAGGCGAACATGTAGACGTACCCGTCGCGCATAGCAGCGCCTGCCATGCCGAGCGAAGCGCCGCCGCCCAGAAAGGCGGCAGCGAGGCTTCCGAAGAAGACGGGCCAGACGATCCGGTTACCGGCAACTGCAAAATCGTCTGGTGATTTGACTCGACGCATCGTCTGCACTCCGATGAGGACAAGCAGCCCGAAATACACGCCGAGGAGGATCCAATCGAGGATGGCCATGTGAACTCCTAGTTGAGGATTGGCCAATCTTATGAACGGGATATGACGCAAGTCACTGGCAATCAGCCCTAAGATCGCCGTCGAATTGCACAGTTTTTCAGGCACATTGCACAGACGATTCTCTTCCGAGTAGATCAGGCTCGAGAGAGACTCAAGACATGTTAAGCAACGCTCTCGCCCAGCAGATCGCAAACGACATCACCGACGTGATCGGTCACAACGTCCTGATCACGGACGGAGCGGGGGTCGTTCTCGGCAGCGGTGATCAACAACGCGTTGGTCAGTTCCACGAAGCGTCAGTCGAAGTGATTCGCAACCGAAAGCCGATTACACACACTGCTGAGGATGTTCGTGATCTCGTGGGCAGTCTCCCTGGGGTCACAATCCCCCTGGTGATCGACGGCGATGTCGTCGGAACTGTCGGCCTCTCTGGTTCACCAGACAAGGTTGAGCAATTCGGGTTGGTCGTCAAGCGCCAGACAGAGATCCTCATGCAAGAAGCAGAACGAATCGGATCACGCCGAACGCGGGAACGGTCAATCGAGGAGTTGCTGCGTGACATCGTCGAATGGCACCGCTCGACGCTTGGTGTCCAACCAGTCGAACGTCGCGCGCAAATGTTGGGGTTCGACCTCCAGCGGCCACGCGCCGTAATTCTCGTCAGCTACATCCCGTCCGAAATCGACTCGCTACCTTCGAATGTCGGACCGGACAAGGTGGTGAACGTGTTGGCCTCCACCTTCAGTTCACCTGCTGACATGATCGCTCCGCTGGCTCGATCGATGATTGCTGTCTCCACGGAAGTCGAGGCCGAATCAACTACACGGGATTCGACAGTCATCTCCAGATGCCGCACTTTCACAGCCGACTCCAGAACGAGGGCATGGAATATCAGAATCGGCCTGGGATCGCGGGCCTCTGGTGTCGAAGGGCTCAACTGTTCCGCCCGCGATGCATATGACGCCATTCAACTGGGCACCCATCTCGACCCCAGAGGCCAGTTGTACGACATCGAGAATTTTCGTGTACACCAGGCACTTTCAGTGATACCGGATGACAGTAGGCAGCGTCTCACTCAGGCAGTTCTCGGCAAGTTGCCCAAACAATCGGACTGGCCCGCGCTGCGGGACACGATGATCGCGTGGGGCGATTCCGGTTTCAACTCGAGCACGGCGGCCGCAAGTCTGCACATTCACCGGAACACACTGAACTATCGACTCGACAAAATCGCTCGCGCGGTGGGGCGCCCTCTCAGCGAATCAGGAACGGCAATTTCCCTCTACCTGGCATGTTTGATGAGAAGATGAGTGCCGAATCCTCAGCTACCGTGACCGTCAGCGGGTTCGCCGAGTCTGTGATTGTCTCCCGCACCCAGCAGGCACACTGAACAACACCCGACCGCGGAACCCGCCTGCAACAAACTCAGGGAGTGGGTGGGCTTGCCGACAAGACGAACTCCACCAACGCGTCCGAGTTGTTGGCGTACATGTGAGGTTGATTCGAATCGAGTGTGATCGCTTCGCCGCTGAGCACCTCATACGTTCCGACACCAACAGTGACGGTAAGTGTGCCCGTGAGGACGTAGGCACATTCGACTGCCGGATGTGACCACGGCTCATCGCTGGAACGTTCTCCTGGCTTCAGCTTGGCCTTCAGCATTTCGAGCTGCCCGTTGCCTGATGTCAGACGTTCGTACTGGATGCGACCGGCCGGCGTACTTATTCTGGATCGCTGCCCCGGCTTGCTGATGTGCACCAGACCCGCCACGGGGTCTTCGAACAACGCGGAAATCGACTGGCCGAATACCGGGGCCAGGGCACGGAGAGTCTTCAGGCTCGGCTCGGTGACCCCACGCTCCACTTGACTGAGCAGCGTTGGAGACAACCCCGTCTCGGCAGCCAAGCCGCGCAGAGTCATGCCGTGCTCGGTTCTGAGTTCCCGCAGCTTCCCGCCAATCACCTCCGCACCCTATCCCAGCGGATCGGTAAAGATTTCTTGTGCATTTTTACTGCACATCTTGACGATTCGGTCACAGCGTGACTACCCTCCATTTTGCAGCCGTCACGCTCACAAAATCAGCGCATACTCAGGCAAAAAGAGTTCGCTGACTCAAATTTCTCGCCATAGTGTCGAATAATTTTGTGCGGCCACACTGCCGAAGAACTCCTGATCTCTGTCCTATTTGTACATTTATTTGCACACTCCAGCGTCATGCAAGATCCAGTCGGCGAAGCCGCGACGAGAGGGAACCTCATGGAGAACGACACCCGCCTGCAATTCCGAGGAGGCTGGATGATGGCGTTCGTTCCCATCGTCGCCTTCCTCGCGTTCTGCGTCCTGTTCTTCGTCGTGTTCAAAGCATTCGACATGACAGCCTTGGCGATGGGTGGGTTTGTCTCTCTTCTGATCGGCGCCCTGTTCGCGAAGCCGTACGGCAGCTATTGGGACGCCGTCATGAAGGGCGTCGGCAGCCCGACATCGGTGTCGATCGTGCTCATCCTCTTCACCGTCGGCATGATGTCCTCCCTGATCAAGGCCACCAACGTCTCGGGTGGCTTCGTCTGGATCGCCGACACTCTCGGCATCGGCGGGGGAACGTTCACGCTGTTTGCATTCATCTCCGTCGGCATCATCTCCATGTCGACGGGATCCTCGATCGGCACCATGTTCACGGCGTTCCCGATCTTCTACCCGGCCGGCGTGCTTCTGGGCGCGGACCCCGCCATCCTGGCCGGCGCAATCGTTTCGGGCGCAATCTTCGGCGACAACATCGCGCCGATCTCCGACACGACGATCATTTCGGCGTCGACGCAGCGATTCCGCCGCAAGGAAGGGTCGGCCGACATCGGCGGAGTTGTCGCCAGCCGCGCGCGCTTCGCATTGACAGCCGCGGCTCTGAGCGCCGTAGGCTTTCTCGTTCTCGCCTCGGTCAACAAGCACGACTCCGCGGACGGCGCCGAGGAACTGCTGGAGAGCACCATGTCAGTGAAGTCGCTGGTCATGCTCATTCCGGTCGCAATAATGTTGGTCGTCGCGCTGCGAACGAGAAACATTTTCAAAGCGGTCACCGTCGGGCTCATCACCGGCATCCTCACCGGGTTGGCCGCCGGCCTCATCGTTCCCACCGACATCGTCGGTGTAACCGACGGTGTACCGACCGGCTTCCTCGCCGCCGGAGTGACGAACATGCTGGGCACCGTGGCCCTCGTCTTCGCGGTCTTCGGAATCATGGGAGTTCTCACTGAAGCCGGAGTACTGGAACGTCTTGTCGAAGCAATCAGCCGCGGCCGGTTGTCCGACACCCCACGCGGAGCGGAAATCGCTATCGGCCTGGGAGTCTCGGTCACGACGCTTCTGTTCGGCGGCGTCAATTCCGCTGCGATGCTGACCTTCGGCCCGGTCGCCGACGAGATCGGTTCCCGTGTCGGGTTGCACCCGTACCGCAGGGCTGTCGTCATGGATTGCTTCGCGATGGGTATCGCCTGCATCGTGCCGGTCCTGAGTGCGTACCTGTTCATCGGTGCACTTCTCACCAGTGGATACGACACTGCACCGGCGCTGTCCACCACACAGATATTCCTGGCGATGCTCTATCCCCTGGTGATGACCGTCGTCATGTTCGTCGCCGTTGGAACCGGCTGGCACCGCCGCTTCGAGGGCGCGGACGGTGTCGCCGTCAAGGATCCCGACCACGCGTACCTCGCCGCCAACCAAGTCGCGTGACGCACGATCGAACACCAGATCAGTTTCCACACAATATATTTCGCTCCGATGCCGAAGGTCGGTCATGAACAGAAACACAGTCGGCTGGACCGGCTACATTCCCGCGATCACCACTCCTTTCACCCGAGAAGGCGCCCTCGATCTCGACGGGTTCGGCGAGCAGATGGGGTGGCTCACTCAACAGAGAATGCACGGCGTGATCCTGGCCGGCACCAGTGGCGAATGGTTTTCGATGAACGCCGACGAGCGTAGGCAACTCTTCGTCGAGGGTGGCAGACATCGCAGCGACAACCTCGTCGTCATCGGTGCCTGCAACGCTTTCACCCAGCAGGAAGCGATAGTGCACGCCCGCGCCGCCGAGGACGCAGGTCTGGACGGAATCCTCGTCACCCCGCCCCCTTACGTGGTGCCGAACCGTCGCGAGATCGTGAAGTTCTACACCGACATCTCCGATGCCACGGATCTGCCGATCTGCGTGTACAACTGGCCGCGTGGATGCATCGTCGATCTCGACACCGATATCCTCACCGAACTGGCCGAGATCGAGAATGTCGTGGCGATCAAGAACTCGACGGGCAACTTCGCAGGCTTTCTCGCCGGCATGTACGCACTCGAAGATTCCGTCAGGTACTTCGGGATGCCGACAAGTGCACTCGGCGCGGATCTCGCTCTTCTCGGTCACGGTGACGGGCTGATGGGGTCCGGTGGCGTGCTCGGATCCGATCACCCCGACTTCTGGCGTGCCATCGCCGATGGTGACCGCGAACGAGCACTCGAGTTGGGTGCGCGTGATCGCGTAGTCATGGAAAGCTGGTTCACCCCGGACTACGGCGTCCAGTTCGGTAACCAGCAGGCCATCATGAAGACCGCATTGCGTCTGCAGGGCATACCAGCCGGCTACGTCCGTGATCCCCTACTCGAACTGACGGCGGAGGAAGTCAAGATCATCGCCACCACTCTGGAATCTCTGGACATCGAGACGACACCGTTGCCGTGAAAAGCTCATTCGATGTCGTGATCGTCGGCGGCGGTCTTCTCGGTTGTGCGGTGGCGTGGATGCTCGCCCGAGAAGGCGCCGACGTCCTGCTCGTCGAACGCGACCAGGTCAACCAGCACGCTTCCGGGCAGAATGCGGGCAGTCTCCACTTCCAACTCGAGTATCGGATGATCGAAAAGGGAATCGAGGCAGCCAAACAAGCTGCCGAAGCCATGCCCCTCCACCTCGAGGCTGCGCGCTTGTGGGCAGGACTCGCAGAAGAAGTCGGCGAGCCTCTCGGGGTGGTGCAGCGCGGTGGACTGATGCTCGCCGAGAACGCCGCCCAGGCCTCGTTGCTCGAGACCAAGGCCGAGATCGAGCGATCCTGGGGACTCGACGTCGACGTACTCGACGGCAACGAGGTGCGCACCATCGCACCGTACCTGTCGGAATCCGTTGTGGCAGCGTCGTACTGCCCTATCGAAGGCAAGGCAGATACTCGCACCGCCGGCCCCACCATGGCAAGGGCAGCAATCCGTCTGGGCGCGACCGTGCGTACCCGGACCGCAGTCACCGATCTTCGCCGCAACGGCTCGTCCTGGTCGGTGACGCTGACGGACCGGAACAGTGGGGAGAGCCCTCGGGCGCAGACAGTCACGGCGGAGTCGGTCATCTTGACCGCCGGTGTGTGGACGACAGAACTGGGCAACATGCTCGGTGGCTATCTGCCCACCATCCCTTTGGCCTTGACCATGACGGTCACTGCGAAGACCGAGAAGTTCATTCCCCACCTCGTCCAGCACGCGGGTGCCCGGCTCTCGCTCAAGCAGTCCCTCGACGGCAACGTGTTGATCGGCGGGGGTTGGCCGGCACGACTGGTCACCCATGCCGACGGCACTCCGGACTTCTCGGTTCGTCCGGAGCTGCTTCGTGCCTCCGTTGCCGGAAACGCCAGAGCTGCAACGGCAGTCGTTCCACGCGTCGGCCCACTACCGGCTCTGCGTACCTGGGTGGGCACCACGACGGTCACACCGGATCAGCTGCCCCTGGTCGGTCCCGTTCCCGGCGCGCCCGGAGCATTCGTCGCGACAGGCGGATCTGCCTTCACTCTCGGGCCGAGCTTCGCCCAGGTACTCGCAGAACTGGCGCTCGGGCGAAAGCCCGGAATCGACCTCACGCCATACGATCCGAGTCGATACGAAAGGGGAGTCGGTGTCTCCTAGCCGAAAGCTGCCAACCCGACGAGGGAAAGACCTCGACATCACTTTCGACGGCCGAGTCGTGCCCTGCCACGAAGGTGACACAGTCGCCGCCGCGCTTCTTGTCGCCGGAATCCACGAATTCGGCACCACCAGGGACGGGGACCCGCGGCAGCCGTTCTGCAACATGGGGACGTGCTTCGACTGCGCGGTCACCATCGACGGTCGCCCTCTGATTCGCGCCTGCATCACGCCGGTCCGCAACGGGATGGACGTCACCTCCACGAAGGGATATTGAATGTACGACCTCGCCGTGATCGGTGCCGGACCTGCAGGCATGGCCGCAGCCCTGGCGGCTGCCGACGCAGGATTGAATGTCGTCGTCGTGGACGAACAAATCCGCGCGGGTGGTCAGATATTTCGTCAGCCACCAGTCGAATTTCCGGATGCGGCACTGAAACCCACCGCGGGGTACGGCTGGGCGATCGAACTCTTGGAGCGCTTCGAAAACCACGAAGACATCGAACACCTGACCTCCACAACGGCATACGGAATTCTTCGCGACCGTGACAACGACGAGATCTCGTTGAAACTCGCAGTTTCCGGCCCAACGGTCAGCGGCGTGATCTCCGCGCGACGCCTCCTGATCGCCACCGGTGCCTACGATCTGCCGGTCACCTTCCCTGGCTGGACGTTGCCCGGCGTCATGACCGCAGGCGCTGTGCAAAGCCTTCTCAAGAGTCAGCATGTCCTTGCCGGGGAGGATCTTGTACTCGCCGGATCACACCCGCTGCTCGTCGTCGTGGCCGACCAACTTGTCGCCAAGGGTGCTCGCGTCTCCGAACTCGCATTCGCGCGGGGAATTCCCGGCCCACGTGAACTTGTCGCTGCCCGCCGCGCGATTCCCGGTCACACCGATCTCCTCGCCGAATCCGCGCTGGCTGTAGCACGACTCGTCTCACGCGGTGTCAAGGTCAGCACCCGAACGATAGTCACCGGAGCCTTCGGTGACCGAGCGGTCGAATCGGTCGAACTTGCGCGAGTGGACCGAGATTGGAAGGTCTCGAACCGTCGACGTCGTCGTGAGGCGTCGACGCTCGTACTCGGATACGGATTCTCACCGTCGACCGAACTCGCCAGACAAGCAGACTGCCGCATGGTCTGGAGTTCACCCAAGGGCGGTTGGGTTGTCGCACACGACGAGCGGATGGAGAGCAGCGCTCCCGGAATTTTTGTCGCCGGTGAGCCGACCGGCGTTGCCGGAGCAGACCAAGCCCGTGCCGAGGGGCACCTCGCTGGACTGTCGATCGCGCGTGAACTGTCAGCCCCTCGCACACCATCGGGCGCAACATTCGCCGCAGCCGACAAGGGCATCACCCGGGCGGAGCACTTCTCCACCGTCGTCCAGACGATGTTCGAACCGAAACGCGAGGCCCTGGCGACGCTCGCCACGCCCGACACCATCATCTGCCGCTGCGAACTCGTCACACGCACATCGGTGGATGCGACGCTGGACGACAACCCGTTCGTGTCCACCGCCAGCGCAGTCAAGCTGCAATGCCGAAGTGGCATGGGACCATGCCAGGGACGCTACTGCGAGGGCACGATCGGCGCGCTCGTCGCGAACGCCCGCGGGACGAGTCTGGCCGAGGCCGGGCACTTCACCGCGCATCTCCCTGTGAAACCTGTTCCGGTCGAAGCGCTTACAAGGCTGGACCAACTCGACTCCTGACAACCGTCGAACGGCCCTCTCTTGTCCGACACGGAGCATGACGCCACGCGCGCGTGCAATCGCATCGGTCGACTTCCGACACACCGTCAACCCGAGTCCTCAGACGTCTGACGAGTTGCTACCCTGTCGGTACCCCCACGAGAGGCAAACCGTGTCCGACGACCACACAGGATTCACCCTTCGCAGTGGTCCGCTGGTACCGCAACTCGAACAGTTGCTGCGCGGGCGAATCATGCAAGGAACGTGGGCGCCGTCCGAGCGCATACCGAGCGAGGCGGCCCTCGCCGTCGAACTCGGCGTCGGGCGTTCCTCGATTCGCGAGGCCATCCGCCTCCTCGCTCGCGACGGACTACTCGAAGTCCGACACGGCGTCGGAACCTTCGTGGCTGCCGCGTCCGAACTCGAGCACGTCGACGAATTCACCAAACTTCTTCGACGCTCGCGGATCCTCGAGGTCTTCGAAGTGCGGCGCGCACTCGAGATCGAGGCCGCCAGGCTGGCCGCGGAGCGGGTACAACCCGAGGATCTCGACGGCCTACGGCGGCGACTGACCATGCGACACAGTCATTTCGAGGGTGATGTCGAGAAGTTCGTGGACGTCGATCTCGATTTTCACACCGAGGTCGTTCGGCTGTCGGGAAACGCAGTGCTGCTCTCGCTCTTCACGTCGGTGCGTCCACTCCTTCGTGAATCCCTCGTCGAGATGATGGCCCACGAGGCCGGCGTCCCCGACACCTCACATGCCCATGATCAGTTGGTCGAAGCACTTCAAGATGCCGACCCCGAAGCCGCGGTAGCGGCAACACGAGCGAACATCGACACCGTCCTACGGCGGTTGCGTGTGCTCGACGCCTAAGAGAGGTTAGTTCTCGTGCAACACCCCACCGGCACAGTTCTGTCGACCGAACACGTGGATCTCGTCCGCGACGGCCGATACTTGTTGAAAGACATCAACATTTCGATCGAACCCGGACAACACTGGGTCCTCCTCGGCGCGAACGGCGCAGGCAAGAGCACCCTCCTGAGCCTGCTCGGAGCAACCGCCCACCCGACTCGCGGTTCCGTCTACGTCCTCGGACACAAGCTGGGCCGAGTCGACATGAGGGAACTGCGGATGGACATCGGGCACGTGAACCCGCGTCACACGATCGGAATTCCGATCACCGTCCGCAACGTCGTGATCACCGGCCTCACCAACACCACCGAGGTGATGCCCCGGTGGTCACCGACTCCGGAACAAGAGGCTCACGCCGACGCACTGATCGATCTCCTGGGGATGAGACCGCGCTCGGACGCGCTGTGGCCCAACCTGTCCCAGGGCGAACGAGGACGAGCCCTGATCGCCCGCGCGCTCATGGTCGAACCACGCCTGCTCCTGCTCGACGAGCCGGCGACCGGGCTGGATCTGGCTGCGCGCGAACAACTCTTGACGGCTTTGGACGACCTCCGCAATCAGAACCCGTCACTTGCCAGCATTCTGGTGACGCATCACATCGAAGAGATTCCGAGCACCACCACGCACGCTCTGCTGATCAAGGATGGAGTCGTGACCGCCAGCGGGCTCGCCGAGAATGTGATCACCACCCAGAACATCAGCGAGTGCTTCTCGCATCCCATCGAGATCGAGCGTCGCGGCGGTCGGTGGAATGCACAATCCAGACCGCGCGAAAGAGTCTGACCGACAGGATTTTCAGAGGCGTCTGGCGCCGGGCCCCTCCCGGCCCAGTTCGTCTCCCGGGTTGAGCAGGTTGCAGGTCTTGAGTGACAGACACCCGCAGCCGATGCACCCCGTCAGTTCGTCCTGCATCCGGGCGATGGCCTGCTTACGATCCTCGAGTCGCCGATTCCACTCCGTCGAAATCTTGCGCCAGTCCTTCTTCGTCGGGGTCCGCCCCTGCGGCAACGACCCGAACACTTCGGCAACTTCGGCCAGAGGTATCCCGAACCGGACTGCCAACTGGATGAGCGACACCCGCCGGATCGAGTGCCGCGGGAACTTCCTCATATTTCCCGCCGTCCGCTCCGCAGGAACCAAACCGAGTGTTTCGTAATAGCGCACCGCCGACACGGCGACGCCGGTTCGCGCCGATACCTCACCGATCGAGAGAAGTTCGTCACTCTTACGGATCATTCTGCCTCCCAATGGCTGCGCGACATTGACCTGAAGCGCACTTGAGATTCTACCTTCGACAACATGCACTCCCCCACCGATGCTCCCGCCGGAACCTGGCGGCAGCTCCTGAGCGGTCGATACCTCGGCACCGCAACCGTCCTCGCAGGCGGAGTCGCGCTGTACGCGACCAACGTCTACCTGACGACCAGCCTGCTTCCGACTGCCATCGACGACATCGGCGGTCAGCAGTATTACGCCTGGACCGCGACGGTCTTCCTGATCGCTTCCGTCATCTCTTCGATGCTGGTCACCAACGTCCTCGCCGCCAGAGGCCCGCGCGGGGCATACCTGATCGGCCTCGCGATCTTTGCACTCGGCACCGTCGTCTGTGCGGTCAGCCCGACCATGGAATTGCTGTTGGTCGGCCGCACGATCCAGGGTTCGGGAGGTGGCCTGCTGGCTGGTCTCGGCTACGCCGTCATCAATGCCGCGCTCCCCAGACATCTGTGGACCCGCGGGGCCGCGCTGGTCTCGGCGATGTGGGGAGTCGGCACCTTCGCCGGGCCCGCCATCGGCGGAGTGTTTGCTCAATTCGGCGCCTGGCGGTGGGCTTTCGGCGTTCTGGTCATCGCGACGATCGCAGTCGCAGCTCTCGTTCCCGGTGCTCTGCCCGCGCACGAACCGGGCAGCACCACCAGCAGTCCGGTGCCGGTCCTCTCACTGGCACTGCTGACTGCGGCGGCTTTGTTGGTCAGCGTGGCGGGGATCCTGTCCAATATCGCGGTGACTGCAGCGATGGTTCTCGCCGCTGTGCTGCTACTGGTCGCTTTTGTCGCAGCAGACCACCGCTCGCGCCACGGCGTACTACCACCGTCGACGTTCAACGCGTCATCCCTCAAGTGGGTGTACCTGACAATCGTGGTCCTCGCGGTCGCGTCGACCGTCGAGACGTTCATCCCCCTCTTCGGCCAACGACTTGCCGGGATGGCGCCGCTCGCAGCCGGATTCCTCGGCGCCGCACTGGCTCTGGGCTGGACTCTCGGCGAGATCCCGAGCGCCTCGGCGACGGCCCCTCGAATGGTGCGGCGAATCGTTGTCAGCGGTCCGATCCTCGTCGCGATCGGTTTGGGCATCATGGCGGCATTCCTCACCGAACATGCCGGCGCCGGTGCGATCGTCGCGTGGGTGATCGGACTGTTGGTCGCCGGCGTCGGAATCGGCATCGCCTGGCCTCACCTTGCAGTCGGTGCGATGACGTCGGTAACCGATCCCGGCGAAGGGGCGCGTGCCTCGGCTGCCATCAACACCGTGCAGCTGATCGCCAATGCCTTCGGCGCAGCCCTGGCCGGAGTTCTGGTGAACATCGGAGAACCGTCGACGCTACGTTCTGCGCAGCTGCTTCTCGTCACATTCGCCGCGATAGCGATCGTCGGCATTGCCGTAGCAGTCCGCGCACTTCCGCGACGGCTCGACAAGATCGACCGATCCGAAAGCGCACTCGACCGACCCGACATCGTTCACGACACTCGCTAGACTGTGGAAAACCCCACACGAGGAGTTGACCAGTGACAGAACCAGATCCGGACACCGACTTCCCGAAAACAGGGGCTCCCGCGCAGCGCGCGCTGATCGGGGCGGGTTACACCCGACTCGCACAGCTGACGTCCGTATCCGAGAAAGAACTGGGCGCTTTGCACGGGATGGGGCCGAAGGCACTGAGGATTCTGCGTGAAGCACTCGCCGAACGCGGTCTGAGCTTCGCCGACTGAGATCTCACATCAGACCAGGCTCGCGCGAACCTGGTTGCCGCCTTCCCGCTTTGCTTCGTACATCGCCGAATCCGCAACACGGAAGAGTTCGGCGAAAGCATCGTCCACCGACTCGTCCGGATGCCGTGGCGCGGTCCGGACCGCCATTCCGACGCTGGCACTCGTCCGCGGATCGTCGGTTGCTCCGTCCATGGCCGAGCGGATCTGTCCTTCCAGCCTGGCGATCGCATTGACGGGCACGCGCTCCACCACGACGAACTCGTCGCCTCCCATCCTGGCCGTCAGCGCGGATGTGGTTGTCCACAGACGAATACGCAGTGCAGTTCGCATGATCGTGCTGTCTCCCACGTCGTGGCCGTGAACGTCGTTGATCGTCTTGAATCGGTCGAGGTCGATCACCACCACGAGCAGCGCGTCGGACTCGGTGATCGGAGCATCCATGAGGTCGTTCACCCGACGCGCCAGTCCGCGACGATTGAGCAGTCCGGTCAACGGGTCGATGTCGGAGGTGGTGGCATCCGAACCGAGGACCGCCAGAACGATTTGTGACACAACGGGAATCACGATGATGGTGGCCATCACGACCGCGATTTTCGCCAACCCCAAGCCGACGTCCGCTGCTGGCCCGAACAACAAAGTCCACCCCGAAAGCACCGTGACCATCGAGGCGAAGACCAGGTGACCGACTTGGAGTTTCGGATTGTGAAAGAACGCAATATAGCCGCCGATCGACGCAAACACGACACACGCGATCAGTCGGCCCAGCGGTTCCGAATCGGTTGCCGCTGCTGCCGCAATCGCGATGTCGGAACCCACGACGAAGGTGTACGACCACAGCGGCGTCGGCGGGAACACCCACCAGACAAGAGCCGCGCCGAGGCACAACACGATGACCGTCAGATTGACCGCCCGCCAGAGCGTCCCTTGCGGACCGACGTCACTGAATCGGGCCGACAGCAACACCAATCCCATCCAGAACGCCGTTCCGCCGACCAACACCCGGCAGGCAGTGAAGAAACCGCGATCTTCGAGATAGCGACTGAACGTGTGAAACTGGTCGGGCGTCTGCCACCAGCGTCCGACGACTTCGATCAAACCACTCATCGACGAACCGCCGAGACGCTTGTGCAACCTTTCGGCACACTTCGACGTTGCGGACACGCTGATTTCCCCCCGGAGCACACTGGCATATCCGGCAGCATAGTCAGCTCGGGTCGGGCAAACCAACCGTTCTGCCGGATTACCGAGGACGCTTAACCGAACACCGGTGAGCTATTACTCGGCAAGGATTCGAGTAACGCCGACGCCTCTGTTCCGTCGATCAACACTGCACGTCCGATCATCTCAGAGCGCTGTAGGCAGCCGATACGTACTGCGCCGATCGTTCCGAACCGAGCAGGCCCGGCCCCATCTTGTTCATCACGTAGGAGAAGGTCATGCGCTTGTCGGTGTCGATGATGATCTGCGACCCACCCCAACCGCCCCAGAAACAGATTCGTCCCTCCGGAATGAACGGCACGGACTCGGGCGTCGGCAGGCCGAATCCGACGCCGAAACGGACCGGCACACCCAGGACGAGGTCGACCCCGTACGACTGCTCCTCGAAGATCTTGTCGATCGTTTCCTCCGACAACAGACGGACGTCACCGACCTTGCCGCCGCACGCGATCACCGATTGAATACGTGCGAGCGCCCTCGCATTCGAATGTCCGTTGGCCGCACCGATCTCGGCAGCGCGCCACCCGTCGGTCCACGAACCTGTTGCATCGGCCGGCGGCGCAGTGAACGTCTTCACCATGATGTTGTCCATCCCGAGTGCCGCGACGTCGATCGGCAACGGCGGGGGCGCAATGACATTCGAGACTCGGCCGTACTCCGACTTCGGCAGCCCCAGGCGGAAATCTGCATCGAGCGGACCCGCGATCTCCTCGCCGATGAAGCGGCCGAGGGTTCGCCCGTCGATGCGCCTGACGACCTCGCCGATCAGGTGGCCGTAGTTGAGAGCGTGATATCCGGACGCGGTTCCCGGTTCCCACCAGGGAGCCTGAGTGGCCAACCGGGCGGTGGCATATTCGTCGTCGCAGATGTTCTCCAAGGTGAACGGTTGATCCCACCCCGACACACCCGACGTATGCGACAACAGTTGCCGGACCTGGATGCGGTCTTTCCCGGCTGCTGCGAACTCGGGCCAGTACTGCGCGACGGGGGCATCCAGATCGAGCAACCCACGGTCGACGAGCATGAGCGCGGCCATTGCGGTCACGGTCTTGCTGCAGGACCAGACGTTGGTGACGGTGTCGCGGGCCCACGGTGCAGTGTGTTCGGCGTCGATCCACCCGCCCCACATGTCGACGACGGGTTCGCCGTCGATCGTCAGTGCGATCGCCGCCCCGACATCCTCGCCGGAATCGAGATTGCGTGCCAGCGCCTCCTTCAAGCCAGAGAACCGCTGGTCACATACGCCTTCGATGTTCGCCACTGACAGCCTCCACAGGAATGATGAAACTTGACGTCAACTTCAACTAAGTTGAGTATGTGTCCGATTTACCTGTGGTGTCAATCACTTCAAGTTCGAGAGTCGGCTCAGACCAACGGGATTCCCTTGGCAATGCGCCGACGTAGATCCCAGAGGTAGAAGTTGTAGGGGAACATCCGCAGAATCTTCGGGCTGAACCGATTGACCAGCGCAGCGACACGCATGGATCGGTCGAAATTACGCTGCCGACGCGCTGACCACGGGAGCCGCATTTCGTCACGGAAGGTCTGGGGCAGGAACCCGGTGGTGACAAACCGATTGAGTGGGCCGACCACCGGATGCAACAACTTCGGCGTGAAGGTCGCCGACGCGATCCCGTACAGATGCTCACGAATCGTCTCGTCGATCGCCACCTTGTCGAGGTTCTCGTTCCAGTAGACCTCGAACGCATCCCGGTCCGCCGGCCACATGTCGCGTCGCATCTGGAGGGTCGTGCCGAACGTGGCGCTTCGCTGATAGAACGCATCCTGAGTAACTGGATCGAGATCCCCGTACAAGATTGTGTAGACATCCTCGAAGCCTCGATACAGACAGGCGGCTACCCACAACTGAAGTTCCGGATCGAACGCGTTGTACTCGACCGCACTGTTCTCATCGGAGCGAACGTGTTTGTGCGAGCCGTTGACGGCACGTCGGTACAGCTTCTTCTCTTCGTCAGTCGCCAGGCTCGCGACTGCGAGATAGGTCAACGTCGTCCGGGTTCGCTTCACCGGATGCCGATCCAGCCGTCCGGTCTCGACCTTGCTCTCGTACACGCCGTACCCCACCGCCGGACGCGCCAACTGCATGATGACGTTCGCGCCGGCAGCCAACAGTCCGAGCCCGGACATCGCCCTCTCGACCTCGGCGTCGATGTCGACCTCTCGATTGCCGACCGCTCGACTGCCATCCGCCACCGTCTCCCCGCGCCCGTCCATCGAATCCCTACTCACCGTCATGGCAGAACCCCTTCGAAGTCATATCTGCGAACGCACGTTCTCAGATGAGTGAAACGCTGAAATGCCGAGATGTCAAGCAATCTCGGGATGCCAAGATGGTCTTCATGAATGACCAACCGCGTTCGTACGGTGGCGTCGACGGCGCGCTCCGCGTAGCCCAACGACGAGAGACGCTGATCGAGGCCGGTCTGGAACTCATGGGTTCGACCGAGCCCGAACTGACGGTCCGCGGGGTGTGCAAGAAGGCCGGTGTCGCGGCGAGGTACTTCTACGAGAGCTTCACCGATCGTGATGCTCTGATGTCGGCCGTCTACGACACCGTCATCACGGACATCGCCGTTTCGACCCAGGCCGCGGTGGACGCCGCCGAGACCGAGCGCGGCAAGGCCCTCGCCGGAATCGCGAACATCGTCCGCACTATCGCGAACGATCCCCGTCGCGGACGTCTACTGTTCTCCAGCGCCCTGACGAGCCCTGTCCTGGCCGAGAAACGACGAGCGTCGACGACGATTTTCATCGGTCTCCTGGCCGCCAACGCCAAGACCTTCTACCGTTTGGATGACAGCGGCCACCTGACGCTGACGGCAACCTTCCTGGTCGGCGGCCTGGCGCAGACCCTCAGTGCATGGCTCGACGGCTACATCGACGTGACGGAAGAAGAACTGGTCGCCGAATGCGCAGCGATCCTGCTCGCTCCCGCCCTACCTCCGTCTCGAGAGCCTGACTGAATTCAGTCCCAGATCCCGATGTTGTCGAGGTGAGCGAGAAGTCGAGCAGCGCCGTCGGAGAACTGCAGACTCATCTGCGCGTCCACCTGTTCTCGATCGTGCTTCTCGAACGCCTCGATCAACGCGTCGTGGCTCGACACCGCAAGCTCACCCCAGCCTGGATCCGTCGCGTAGAGACGAGCAGGGGTGTACCGAATCGCGCCGAACAGGAACCACGCCAGTTTCGCACCACCCGCAGCGCGATTGATCAGGCGATGGAACTCGAATTCGCACTGCTCGATCGCAGCAGCATCCGAGGCGTCGACCGCCGCTCGCAAATCGGCATTGAGTTCCGTGAGTTCCACCAGTTGATCAGCAGTGATGCTGTCCATCGCCCGCAAAGCCAGCTTGACCGCGATCTGCCCCTGCAACCAGAAGATGTCTTCGATGTCCTGGCGACTCAGCGGCGAAACGAGATAGCCGCGATGTGGAACCAACTCGACCATCCCCTCGCCGCGTAATGCGACGAGGGCTTCTCGCACCGGCGTGACGCTGACCCCGAGGTCGGCCGCGGTTTCGTCCAGCCTGACGAACTCGCCCGGACGGACCGAGCCGGACATGATCAGGTTGCGAACGTGGTTGGCCACGTCCTCCGACAACTGTGGCCGCCTCCTCAGCTCAGATGTCGCCCTCCGAGTGCGTGCAGACGTTGCCACAACCGATCCTCACAGTCCGTACGTTTTGCCGATGATGTCTCGCTGAATCTCGTTGGTACCACCATAAATGGAGGACACAAGAGTCTTTCGCACATGATGCTCCATGTCGAACTCAGTGGCGTAACCGTACCCACCCATCATCTGCATGCCTTCGAGCGCGACCTTCTTGGCGGTCTCGGTCAGCTTGAGCTTGGCCATCGATGCTTCCCTCGGGAACATCTTGGTCGGGTCGGCGTCGACCATGCGGGCAACGCTGTAGACCAGTAGACGGCCACATTCGATCTCGGTGGCGAGATCCGCGATCCGGTGGCGAAGTGCCTGAAACGATCCGACCGGACGGCCGAACTGCTTACGCGTAGTGACGAATTCGAGGGTGTCGTCGAAGGCCCGCTGCGCGGTCCCGAGCATCATCGCGGCAAGGATGAGGCGTTCGATGTTGAGCCCGGCCATGAGCTGACGCCAGCCGTTGCCGACGTCCCCGACCACCGCGTCCTCGGGCAGGAACGTGTCGGTGAAGTAGAGATCGTTGACCTCCTTGCCGCCCATGGTGTCGATTCCGCTGATCTTCAATCCGGAGATGTCGGCCGGGACGTGGAACATCGTCAGGCCCTCGTGCTTGCCCTCGCCCTTTGATGTACGAGCCACGAGGAGGATGTTCTCGGCGAAGTGAGCGTTGGAGCACCACGTCTTCTGTCCGTTGATCAGCCACCCACCGTCGACCTTCTCGGCGCGGCAACTCAGGTTGCCCACGTCGGAGCCCGCTTCGGGTTCGGACATCGAGATCGACTGCGAAGCGCCACGGACGATCCCGCCGAGCACTGCTTCCTTTTGCGCCGGACTACCGAACTTCTCGTACGCGGCTCCCGTGATGACGGTCGGGCCGAGTCCACCGATCGGCGCCATCCCCTTGGCTGCTTCCTCCAGGAAGATGCACAGGTCAACCGTGCTTCCGGCCGATCCGCCGTACTCCTCCGGGACAGTCAGTCCGAGCCATCCCAATTCCGCCATCTTCTCGTAGAACGCCTGGTTGTGATTGTGGGCGCCATGATCGGTCAGCAGATCTCGCTGCTCACGAGTGCCACTTTCCTTCTTACAGAACGCCGCTACCGATTTGGCGAAATCAGACTGCTCCTGCGTGAAATCCATGTACATCGAAAACTCCCGAGTGAGATGAGGCTGGAGGCTTGTCGGAGCTCCGTCCGACGCATACTGTGACTACCAGCACAGTAAATCACATCACATATATGTGATGCACCGACATGTGGAGGATCTGAAGAACATGACAGAACAGCTCGGCCGCCAGAGCACGTCTACAGATCTGAAATCGGACGATCACACCTTCGCGAGCCTCGACCCTCGCAACGACTCCGTGGTCGCGCAGCACCCCATCGCCGATCAGCAGGCGATCGAGAAGGCGGTCGCCGCGGCGCGAACCGCGTCGAAGTGGTGGGATCAACTCGGATTCCAAGGGCGCCGGAAGGTGCTCGGCAATTTCCGCGCCGCGATCGCCACCCACGCCGAATCGATGGCAGCGATCATTTCCGCCGAGACGGGAAAGCCCAGCGACGACGCACTACTCGAAGTCATGCTGGCCGTCGAACACCTCGACTGGGCGGCACGCAACGCCCAGAAAGTGTTGCGCCGCAGACGCGTCGGCGCAGGACTGATCAGCGCCAACCAGTCTGCATCGGTCGGCTACCGGCCGATGGGTGTCGTCGGCGTGATCGGCCCCTGGAACTATCCGCTGTACACACCGATGGGGTCGATCGGCTACGCATTGGCCGCCGGTAATGCCGTCGTCTTCAAACCGAGCGAACTCTCACCAGGTGTCGGCGTCGAATTGGCGCGGTTGTGGAACATCGCCGCACCCGGACACCCTGTCCTGCAGACCATTACCGGTGACGGCAAAACCGGCGCACTTCTGTGTTCGTCCGGTGTCGACAAGATCGCATTCACCGGTTCGACCGCTACCGCGAAGCGCGTGATGGCAGCCTGCGCGGACACCCTCACTCCTCTGGTCGCCGAATGTGGCGGCAAGGACGCCATGCTGGTGGACTCCGACGCCAACCTCGATGCGGCCGTGAGCTTCGCCGCGTTCGGAGCAGTGGGCAACGGCGGACAGACCTGCGCCGGCGTCGAGCGAATCTACGTCGCAGCGCCCGTGTACGACGCCTTCCTGTCCAAACTCACAACCGCGTTACGGGACGCCCACGCCGGTGCCACCGACAGCTCGACCTACGGGCCGATGACGCTGGGAAAGCAAACCGCGATAGTTCGGGGCCAGATCGAAGACGCTCTCGGTCGCGGCGCGAAAGCTGTACTCGGCGGACTTGATTCGTTCAACGACCCGTTCATCGATCCGATCATCCTGACGGATGTTCCGGAGGATTCCACCGCGATCACCGAGGAAACGTTCGGCCCGAGCGTCGTGGTGAACAAGGTGGCCGACATGAACGAGGGGATCGAGCGCGCCAACGCTTCGAAGTACGGCTTGGGCGCCTCGGTGTTCACCAAGAGTTCGTCGAAGGGGCGAGCGATTGCCGAGAAGCTCGAATGTGGTGTAGTCACGGTCAATTCGGTTCTCGGATTCGCCGGAATCGCCGCCCTGCCATTCGGCGGGGTCGGCGATTCCGGATTCGGTCGAATCCACGGAGCCGACGGACTGCGTGAGTTCAGCAGCGTGAAATCACTGGCCGTTCAGAAGTTCAGCGCTCCGCTGGACCTGCTGACCATCGAGCGAAAAGCTCGGGACATGAAGATCTCTCGTTGGATGCTGGCGAAGCGCCACGCAAAGTCCTGAATCACCAGCGCCCGCGGTGATCAGCCGGCGGTGACGAGCGCCTGCTCGTCGCTGTCGGCTGCTTCGAGTTCGCGAACCAGCGGGAGCACCTTGGCCCCGAAGTACTCGATCTCTTCCTGGAAGTGCAGGAATCCGCCGAGAATCAGATCGACACCGCGGCGGCGATATTCGACGATCCGATGGGCGATCTGTTCCGGCGTGCCGATCAGTTGTGAGCGGAAGCCGTCGTTGTACTGAACCAAGTCCTCGAATGTCGAATCCGCCCACATCCCGTCCTTGGACGCGGTCGACGCGCCGGCTTGTTGGACTGCATTCTTGAATCCCTCGACTGCAGGACGGTTCGCCTTGGCGATGATCTCGCGCAGCGTGTCTTTCGCCTCGGCCTCGGTATCGCGGGCGATGATGAACCCGTTGAGCCCGAACTTGACCTCCCGATCGTTCTCACGAGCAACACGGCGGACGTCGACCAACTGTTCGGTGACTCCGTCGTAGTCCTTGCCGTTACTGAAGTACCAATCCGAATAGCGACCGGCGTTCTCACGGGCAGCCGCCGAGTTACCACCCTGGAACAGTTCGGGATTGGGGCGCTCCGGAGTGTTCAGCGGCTTCGGCTTCAACGTGAAGTCGTGAATGCGGTAGAAGTCACCGCGGAAATCGACGTCGTCCTCGGTCCAGATCTTACGAAGAACCTGAAGGAACTCGGCGCTGCGACGATAGCGCTCGTCGTGCTCGAGCCACGGCTCGCCGAGATGGGTGAACTCGTCCTTGAACCAACCGCTGACGACGTTGACGGCAAATCGTCCATTCGACAGGTGGTCAGCGGTAGCGCCCAGTTTCGCCAACACGGCCGGCTGCCAGAGTCCGGGGTGCACCGCGGCGATGACCTTGAGCTTCTCGGTGGCCAAGAGCAGCGCAAGACTGAAGCTCGTGGATTCGTGCTGGAACTCGGCCCCATAGCTCGCCTCGTAGCGAACCTGACTCAGGGCGTACTCGAAGCCGTTGTTCTCCGCGGTCTGCGCCAGCTTCTTGTTGTACTCGTAGTCCCAGCTGGTCCGCTGCTCGATGTCGGAGGTGACCAGACCACCACTGACATTGGGCACCCAGTAGGCGAACTTGATCTCGTCGGCGATACGTTCAGTAGACATGAAACCCAGCAAACATGCAGTTCCCAGGGGTTTCCAGGGTAGCGATCACACAGGTTGTAAGTGTTGGGTGGGTGCTGCGACTGTGAAACGGTGGCAGCATGACTGCTGTGGACATTCAGGAGATCGCGCACCGCATCACCAGCGAAGACGAGGCACTCTCGGTAGCGTCGCAGCTGTCCGCCGAGTTCGCGGCAGGCGCCGGTGTCCGCGATGCGCAGCGCCTCCTTCCCGAAGACGAGGTCCGCACCCTGGCGCAGTCCGGCCTGCTCGGACTATCCGTGCCGACGGAGTTCGGCGGCATCGACGCGAGCACCGAGACGTTGGCCGAGGTCTTCCGTTTGCTCGCCGAAGGCGATCCCAGCATCGCGCAGATTCCGCACAGCCACTTCACTTTCCTGGAAGCGCTCCGGTACCAGGGGTCGAACGAGCAGAAACAGTTCTTCTACGCCAAGGCGTTGTCGGGTAAGCAGTTCGCCAACGCGCAGAGCGAACGCGGCAACAAGACCATCGACATCGACGGCACCACCCTGACCCCCGACGGGGACGACTTCGTGCTCGAAGGTCGCAAGTTCTATTGCACAGGAGCACTTTTCGCGGACTGGATCGTCGTGCGCGCGGCTAATGCCGATCAGTTCACGGAGACCGGCGCTCAAGTGAAGTCTGCGGTCTACCTGCCCCGGAATACTCCCGGACTGTCGATCGTCGACGACTGGGACGGCATGGGGCAGAAGACAACTGCAAGCGGAACCGTGACCCTCGAATCCGTGTCGGTGCCGCGGTTCAATGTCGTCCCCTTCACGTCACTGTTCGCTCACCCAACCACCTACGGGGCACAGGCCCAGATTCTGCACGCCGCGATCGACACCGGCATTGCATCAGCTGCGCTGCGTGAATCCGTAGAACTCGCCGCAAAAGCGCGTCCGTTCTTCGAGGCGAAAGTCGATACAGCAGTGGAGGATCCACTGCTCGTTCAACTCGCCGGCGAAGCAGCCATCGAGGTTCGCGCTGCCCGATCCCTCTTGGCGGAAGCGGCGCGATCGATCGACGTGGCGAGGCGAGATCCCACCGAGGACTCCACGGCCCGAGCATCCATCGACGCTGCAACTGCCAAGGTGGTCGGAGCGCGAGCGTCGTTGGCGGCTACGAGCACCCTGTTCGAGATCGGTGGCACCAGAAGCGCGGGTGAATCAGCGAACCTCTCGCGATTCTGGCGTGACGCACGCACGCACACCCTGCACGATCCGACGAGGTGGAAGGTCCAACATATCGGCCGCTGGACGCTGTCGGGCACGGTCCCACCGAGGCACGGACTGCTGTAAGCCCACTCAGTCGGAATTCACGTACCCGCTGATCAAGACTTCGAGACCTTCCAGGTAACTCTCGGTCGTCGTCCCTCCCGGCCAGTCCTCGAGCACCTCACTGAGTACCGGCAGCTTCTCGGGCCCGATTTCTCGGATCTTGACCGCGAGAGGTGACACACTGCCTTCCGGTCGCGCGGCGGTGTCGTAGATGTTGAGCAGTGCGCCGAGTGTGTAGTTCCACAGCGCTCGATAGACCAGCAGAGCGCGACGGGGCGACATGCCGAGTTCGACACACGCGGCCATGGCCCGGTCAACCAAAACCACGGCACCGCTCCCACCACGCCCACCGCGCTGAAGCAGCTCGATGATCCAACGCTCCGATGCGAGTGTTTCGAAGATCGCGGTGAAGATCGTGCGAAGTCGCTCGACCTGATCCTGGGGCAGGACCAGAGAGCCGAGGTCTTGTGAGTACACGTCGAGAACCGCGCTGATCAGCTGTTCCTTGTCGCCCACGTGCCGGTACAGCGCCATCGGCGTGGTGCCGAGCGACTTCGCCAGCGCTCGCATGCTCAGCGCGTCGGCGCCGCCGGACTGAAGTTGCCGTTTCGCTTCTTCGACTATCTGCTCCGACGTGATAGTCGGGGGACGTCCGAGCCGCGGGGATCTCGGTTCCATCTTTTCGGCCATTCGTCGATTGTGCGCGTTCCCGCTACGACGCTCTCCCCCGGGGAACCCCTTGCATCTCGATCGTCAGCAAGGTAAACCTAACTACTTATGAGAACGCGTATACAAATTAGGTACCTGCAATGACAACAACAACGAGGGCGGTAGCCGCGCCTGCTCTGGTCCTCACCGCCGCCGCGGCAGCGCAGTTCCTGGTGGCCTTCGACATGTCGGTCATCAACGTCGCATTGCCGGACATCCAGGAATCGCTGAACTTCTCCGACGCCGGGTTGTCCTGGGTCGTCAACGCGTACGCCCTGGCCTTCGGCGGGCTGCTGCTTCTCGGCGGCCGTCTGTGCGACGTGATGGGCACTCGTCGCGTTCTGGTTTCCGGGCTGCTGCTGTTTGCGCTCGTCAGCATCATCGGGACTTTCTCGGGGTCCGCCGAAATGCTTGTCGGAGCTCGGGCGCTTCAAGGCGTCGGTGCCGCGATGATCGCACCGGCCGGGCTCGCCGCCCTCAGTCAGGCCTTTCCCACCGGACGTGCCAGGGCCAAGGCATTCGGCATCGGCGCAATGTCGTCAGCACTCGGCGGCGCACTGGGCGTCGTTCTGAGTGGCATTTTGACCGAAGGACTCAGTTGGCGATGGGTGATGTTCGCCGGCGCACCGGTGGCACTGATCGCCGCAGTTGCCGGTGCCCGTGGCCTGCCGGCCGGCCAGGCCGCCAGAGGCGGCTCCCTCGATCTCCCCGGCGCCATCTTGGCGACGGCCGGAATCACCGCCCTTGTCGGCACCGTCATCGCCACTGAATCACATTCCTGGACTTCGAGTTACGTGCTGGGCGGATTCGCGCTCACGATCGCTCTGCTGACTGCCTTCGTTGTGGTCGAAAGCCGCTGCGCCACACCACTGGTACGACTGTCCACCCTGCTTCGCCCCCGAATCGGTCTGGCCAACGCCATCATGTGCCTGGTGTGTGCGGCACAATTCAGCGCGTTTTTCTTCGTCTCACTCTTCCTACAACGTGGACTGGGCTATTCACCGACCACCACCGGTCTGGCTTTCCTGCCCTTCTGTTTCGGCCTGGTGATCGGCATCCTCGCTTCCACCAAACTCCTTCCGCGCTACGGAGTCCGGCCACTGCTCGTCGTCGGAACAGCAGTCGCAGCAGTCGGGACGTTCATCTTCTCGACCATGAACCTCGACAGTCCCTTCTGGGCCGTCATCCTGGTGCCTTCGCTTCTGGCAAGTATCGGCATCGGCCTGTCGTTCATGCCGCTCAGTAACGTCGCCACCGCCGACGCTCCTCCCGAAGAGGTCGGCATGGCATCAGGGCTACTGAGCACGTCGCGTCAGATCGGCGGTTCACTCGGACTGGCCGTTCTCGTGAGCGTCGCTGCTTCCTCGACGGCACGCTCGGGCAGTGCGCCGACCGAAGCACTGGTTTCCGGATACTCCCAAGCCCTTTTCGTCTGCTCCGGCCTCCTGCTGGCCGGCACCCTCCTGTCCTTCTTCTTCCCACGAATGGATCGTTGACCTCAGATGTTCACCACCCGAACCGCATTCGGCATCGTCTCGGCGCTTCTCCTCACCGTTGCCGGCGCCAGCGCGTGCAGCAGCTCCGCCGAGTCCGACGCCCCTTCCGCAACTCGCTCCGTCACACACGAACTCGGCACCGTCGAGGTCCCCGCATCACCGCAGCGCATTCTCGCTCTCGACGAGTATGCAGGCCTGAGTGCACTCGCACTCGGCGTGAAGCCCACCGTCGTCTACAGCACCCTGCGATCGGACGTCGCCAAATCGATTCTGCGCGAGCAGGGCGTCGAAGTTCTCGACAAACCGACCTTCTTCGCCAACCCGGCCGTCGAGGAGATCGCGTCGGTCGAGCCCGACGAGATCTTGATGAGCAATGCCGGTCCACTGCCGAGTCTGTTCGCTCAGATCAACGCCGTGGCACCAACCCTCGTCCTCCCCTACTCGGCACCGTGGCGCGACGTGCTCGAACAAGCTGGGGCACAGCTCGATCGAGGCAGCGAAGCAACCGCCATGATCGGAAAGCTGGAATCCGGTCTCGACGACGTCAAGACCGCGGCGGGAGGCCAGAGCCTTGCGATACTGCTCGGCTACAGCGGGAACCTGTTCACCGTGCCACCGACCACTCCCATCTCCACCCTCGTCACCGAGGCAGGATTCACCAGGCCCGTATCGGAAGTCAACGCCACCAACAATCAAGACACCGGCACGATTTCACCCGTCTCACCGGAACTCCTGCCCGAGCATGCGGCGCAGACCGTCGCCGTACTTTCCGGGCAGCAGTACGACGCGTCCGTCGTGCGAAACACTCCGCTGTTCGACAACCTGACACCCGATTCTGCGCACGCTCTGGACGTCAGCGGTGATCTCTGGTTCGGCAGCCATCCCTTCGCCATCTACTGGATCATCCAGGATCTGGACGGCATCGCACACGGCAAGGGGCAGAGCGGAATCGGAACGCTCGACAGCGCCGACGCGCGATGGGCGGCGTTCAGCGCGCTCTGACGTCCTGACGGAAGGTCAGCGGAGAAACACCCACCCGGGTGGCGAAGAATTTGGTGAAGTTCGCAGAATCGTCGAACCCCAGCTTCGACGCCACCTGGGTGACCGTGTCCGTACCGAAAGACAGTAATCGTTTCGCTTCGAGCACCACTCGCTGATCGATGTACTGCTTCGCGGTCATCCCGGCAGCGGATCGGGTAGCTCGTAATACGGTCTTCTCGGAGTACCCGATCGTGTTGGCGTACTCCGAAACCGAACGTACCGTGGCGAAGTCACGTTCGACAGCGGCATGAAACCTTTCGAACACGTCATTGTGTGCCAGCACCGAACTCTGCTCCTGCCCGCCGAGATGGGTCAGTTTCAACAGAATTGCCGTCAGCGTGTGCCGCAGAATCGCCGCGCGAACGGCCGGCGCGGAAGTATCCGGACACGCGTAGTTCAGGTTCAGGTGTTTCATACCCGTGCTGATGGTCTCGAGGTTCTCGCCGGACAACTGCCACGCTGCCTGCCTACTACGAAAGTTTCCGTCCAACAACTGCTGGCTGACGGCATCGAGCGACGAGGGTGTGAACAGAACAACCATCGCCTCGAAATCCTGGATTCGCCCCCACTGTTGCACCTGCCCCGGTCTGACCCAGAACACAGTCCCCGGACTCACCGCGTAGTTCACGAAGTCGATGGTGTGTAGCGCCGAACCCTCGGTCACCAGCGCGAGCAAGTGAAACTGCGGACGTTGGGGGCCGACGAACTCTGCGCTTCCCCCATTGACGCGAATGGTGTCCAGGCTGAGAACTTCGATCTCGGTCGCATCCGCCACCGAAGATGCGTACCCGACGTCCCGGACGGGCACTTGTCTGTTTTTCACTAGTTCGGGACTCATCTTCACCGTGACCGAATACCCGAATGCGACATACCGTCAGAGTATCAATCAGTTCACGCTCGGATAGGAATCCTCCAGTGCAGACATCACGCTCGAGAACAGCAGGCAAGACGCAACTCACCTACGTCTTCGACGCCTATTGCGGGTGGTGTTTCGGCTTCGGTCCTGCTTTGACGGAGTTCGTCCGTCAAAATGCCGACGCCGTCGACGTGTCCGTGGTCAGCGGCGGACTGTTCACCGGTGAGCGCGTCGCACCCATGTCTTCGGCTCCGTACCTGAAAGCAGCCAACGCCGCCATCGCAGCCCAGACCGGCGCCGTCTTCGGTGACGGATATTCACAACTGGTGTCTGACGGACGGTTCGTCATGGATTCGACGGATGCTGCGATCGGACTCGCCGCGCTGCGCGCACAGGACCCGACACGCGCACTCGACGTCGCGGAGGCCATGCAGATCGCTTTCTACCGAGACGGCCACAGCCTCTCCGATCCCGAGACCTACCGAGCCATCGCGAAGTCACTCGGACTCGACCCGTCTGCCGCAATGTCCTCCCTGTTCACCCCCGCGTCGAAGGACGCCGCCCGCGCCGATTTCGTCCGTGCACGCACGCTCGGCGCCACGTCGTTTCCGACACTGTTGTTCCACGGAAGCGACGGGTCAGTCGTGAAGTTCGGTTCTCCGACCAGTACGGCGGCCGATCTCACCCGCGACCTGAACACGTGCGTGCGGGCGTATGCCGTGGCCTGATCCACTCACTTCCCGAGCGAAAGGTACGTTCAGCGCCGTCAGTGCGCCGAACGTACCGTTCGCTCAGCGCAAGTCCACCGAATTCACACACCCTCCAGTTCTGGTTTGATGAACATCGGAACAAATTGCACCAAGGGGAGGAAAACCTGTGGTTTCAGATCCGATCACCGGCCTGGAGATGGAACTTACCGACATGTGGCAGAAGGGACGTGCGCGCTCGCGAGACGATGCGCGGGCGATTCATCCCAAACTCGACCCCGCTCTGTACCACGTTCTGGTGCTCCTGAGCCGGTCCGACGCCGTTCGGATGGCAGACCTGATCTCGATACTCAACATCGAGAAGTCGACGCTGACCAGGCAGATCGATGCGGCGGCCAGACTTGGTCTGGTCGAACGCATCCCCGATCCCGACGATGCCCGCGCAAAGTTGGTCGCGCTGACGCCCGAAGCACGAACGAAGCTCACGACTTACCGCAACCAGCAAATCGACCGTTGGCGTGCTCGCTTGGCCAAATGGGACACCGACGACGTCATCACGCTGACCGCTCTCCTGCGTCGCCTCGCTCAGGCCAAAGACTGACACCGGAACAGTCGCGCAGAACGGCCGACTCGAATGGCCGGACGCATTACCCCGTCACGACACTTGTGCCGCAGCACGCAGAATCAACTGGGTTACCTCGTGCGGGTGTGACGCCAACGATGCATGACCCGCGTCGAGTTCCTCGATCTCGCGCGCACCGATGCGCTCTGCCATCCAACGCTCGGTCTCGGGAGGAATCATTCGGTCCTGCCCGGAAACCTGATACCAACTCGGCTTCCCACGCCACGCCGGCGGCCCTGATGGATCCGAGAAGCACTGACCCGCAATGGGTTTCTGCGTCAGCGCCATGACCAATGCCTCGGTATCGTCGAGGTCCTGACTGAAACTCTCCTGAAACTTGTCCGGGGTGATCCACAGGAAGCCCTCGGCGTCCGGCGCAATGTTCGCCGCTCCCGCAGGCTGATCAGCGCGAGCGAAGATGCTCCCCAGACTGTCCCCCTCGTCCGGTGCAAAGGCAGCGATATACACCAGTCCCACAACATTTTCCGCATGACCCGCGCCTGTGATCACCGCACCGCCGTACGAATGCCCGACCAGTAGCGTCGGGCCGTCCATCGATTCGGCCAACTTCCTGGTGCGGTCCACGTCGGCGGCCAGCGAAGTGAGTGGATTCTGAACCGCGATCACCCGATGCCCGGCGTTATGGAGAGTCGGTATGACGTGACGCCAATGAGAACCGTCTCCCCACGCTCCATGCACCAGAACGATGTTTACCTTCTCTGCCATGACCAACTCCTTCAGATACGCAGTGGGAACGAGCACTCCGACAATCGGCAAGCCTCCGAAAACTCGCCTTGCCTGTTACCCACGTTAAGGGGATCCTGGATCAATAACCATGACCAGATTGCCAAGTTTTTATGCAGAAACACCGAAATGTTCGAGACCTCCGGAGTGACCGACCCATGACGACGACATCCTCACAGCGGTACGTACCCACCACCGACGAGACCCGAACCCGGGACACCCTCTCGCATGTTCTCGAAGTCGTTCACCTTCGCGGCGATCAGATTCATCGCTGCGTCCACAGTGAGAACTTCACCGTGGAGGTGCCGGCGGGAGTACGAGCACTTCACATCGCCGAGCGCGGTGACATAGTGATCAGAACCCACGGAAAGGAACCGATCGAACTCGGTCCAGGGGAACTCGTACTGTTACCCCATGGGCACGCACATACGATCGAGAATGCGGTTCCGGTCCTCCCGAGAACCGAAACACGGTGGCTTTTCGGAACTTTCACACTCGACGACGTTGCGGCTCAGCGACTGCTCTCGGTTCTACCGGACTTCGTCGAACTGCGTCCGACGCAGTCGCCCCCGGTCGAGTGGCTGGAGGTGAGCAGTCGCCTGTTGAGTGAGGAGGTGAACGATCCGAGACCTGGTTCCTCCGTGATGGTTTCCCGAATTCTCGACCTTCTCTTCGTCCAGATACTCAGAGCGTGGGCACGGGCGGACGGCTCGAACGGCGGATGGCTGACCGCCGCAATGGACCCACGAATCGGGCAGGCGCTCGAGGCCGTCCACAACGACCCCTCTCGCAACTGGAGCATCGACGAATTGGCGACACTGTCCACGCTGTCGAGATCGTCTTTCGCGGAGCGATTCTCGCGACTGGTCGGTCAGACGCCCGGCGCTTACATCACCGAACGCCGACTCGACCGCGCGGCCGAACTACTCGTGCAAACTACCGAGCCGGTCGGAACCATTGCGGTAACTGTCGGCTACGAATCCGATGCCGCGTTCAGCCGCGCCTTCCGTCGACGATTCGACGCCTCGCCGTTGAACTGGCGAAAATCCAACTTCCACAATCACTGACGTCAGGTCGCAGCGATTACACCGGCGACCGGAATCCGGCCGAGAACCGCAACGCGGAAATCCACCATCGCACGTTCCACGTGATTGGCGCTCGAGACCACAACCACGCCGGTCGCGCCTCGATCGGCGAGAATCCGCGCAGAGTTGAGCGCGTTCTCCACCGTCGACCACGACGTTCCTTCTTCGGTGATCCGGCCCGGGTCGACGCCGTTGGCAACCAGCCACTCACGCATCGCCCTGGCTTCGGTCACTCCGGCCTTCGGAGCCCCACCGCTCGTGATGATCGGAGATTGCGGGTACTGACGAGCCAGCTGCAATGCCGCCTGAAGTCGGTCGACCAGCATGGGACGCATCGTGCCGTCATCGAAGAGGCCGGCACCCAAGACGACGATGTTGGTGCCCACCGGGTTGAGGTCGAGCAGGACAGGCGACTGGCGCGTCAGCGTCTCAGCGCTCGTGCAGGCAAGAATGAGGGACCGCACCGGTGTTTGGCACCCACCCACCGTCGACAAGATTCCGTTGACGACCGTTGTCGGTGTGATGTCGGCGCTCGCCGTCGCCGGCGAAAGACCCACCCCAGCTGCGGCGATTACCGAAGCCGCGATCAAACCCTTCGTCACAGACCTGCGAACATTTGCCATGTAGCCGAACCCCCAGATTGTCGATTGTCCAGCCCACGGTAACGAATATTTGGCCGCGATTGCATCATTTGACTCAAATTTACTGTTCACTGACCGTCACACAGACTAAACATAAATATTGGGCAACAATTCGGATTCGAAACCGTCATCTACCAGCATCTCGAATCGACGCGCCCGCCTCATTACCTATCTGAGCAGCAGCGTCACCGAGAAGGTCGACAACGCTGAACGGCAACAATTGGTTGTCCCAGATCACGATGTTGCATCCAGGTGTTCCTGGTCGCCCGATCCCCCTGGCCATGTCTCCCGGCCGGATCTCCAGCCCTCCGGCTCGTTCACCGAGAACCACAGACGCGTCATGTTCGGGAAGCGTCCGCCTCGATGCCGATTGCGCGGCGCGCTCCCAGCGCCATGGTGACGCGCACGAGATCCTTCGGCGACGACAGGTCAAGTCCCGTCAGGGAACTCGCCTTCCGCAGGCGGTACACCACTGTGTTCGGATGTACGTGTAGCTGCCGGGCGGTGGCGGCTCGATCGAATCCGGAGTCGATGAAAGATTCGAGCGTCTCGAGTACCGCACTATCAGACTCCAACGGCAACAACACATCTGCCAGTATCGGTAGAGCAGCGCTGGGCCGCGTCAGTTGGTACTCGACTGCAAGATCTTCGAGACGGACTACGCCACTGGTGCGTCCGTACTTTCGGGCGACGTTCAGCACCTCGCGCGCCTGAGTCACGGCTGCAGGAACTGCGACCGGTGCGGCGATATGTACGGCGGCCACTGTGGACGCACCGATCACCTTTTCGAGATCCCCCAACCGTCGACACAGCGTCAGATACTGCGGGCTCGACGCCCAGTTTCCCTCTGCAGGTTCCGATTCCACGATAGGGATCAGCACGGCTCCGCCACTGCTCCCGAGCACTCCGAGGGCTTTGTCCCGCCCCACCTGATCCAGTTCGCGTTGCAGGTGGCGCACCTTTCTCCGCTCCGCGACGGCAGTATCCACCTCGGTCGAGGACTCGTCGTCGTTCCGCTCGACGTGCAGCGCCACCACCCAGTACAGGCGCGCCAACCTGATCCCCACCTCGTCGGAGACTCGATCCACATCGACACCCGTCGAAAGTGCTACGAACAGCGACCTTCGCGCCGAATCCTCGTCCGTCTGGGTAGCGTGGTCGGAACCGTAGCCGGCCAGAACCGCGGACGTGGAGGCCGCGGTGTATGCATTCAAGAGTCGTCCGGTGCGCGCAAGTGCAACACCGTCTTCCGGAACCGCCCATTCGCTGATCGTCTCCCACCACAACCCTGCGGCCAGGTGATATGCGCGCAGCACCTCACCGAGCGGAACCAATTCCTGCGCCCGTTGACGAGCCGATTCACTGATGTCGGCGAGCAACTCGGGCGCCAGATCTGCGCCCGTCCGGAGCATCGAGATGAACAGTTCCAGGTTTCGCCTCACGATAGTGGTGACGTCGTTACGCAACGCCTCGTCCGGGAGCAACCGGTAGAAGGTGACGTCGCGGTGAACCAGGTCGACCGTCGCCATGACCAGCGGATGGGTGCGTTGCGCCAAGCGATCGGCCAGAGATCTGCCGCCAACCAATATCGGCTCGAACGGCAGTTCTTTGTTCTTAGACACAAAACCCTCCACAGAATTGAATTGCCATCACAAGGCCGACCTGCCTTTTTCCTATCACTATGTAACCCACGCCACTCTCGAATTCACAATCGGTGGCGTAACTGGAAGTCTCACTTTCGACCAATAGGAGCCTCGAGTGACGTTGAAGACGCGCAGCGCAGCCATTCTGGCAGGCGTCGTCGCTGCCGGTTCGATCGCCGCCATCGGGACCGGTGTGTCGAGCGCCGAGACGTCGGACAGTGTTGTCCAGTACGTCGCACTCGGCGATTCCGCAGCGGCCGGCCCACTGGTAAACGCACAGGACTCGTCGTCGCCGGGCTGCCTACGATCACTCGACAACTACCCTTCCGTAGTGGCGCAAAGACTCGGCGCTCAACTCACGGACGTGACCTGCTCGTCGGCGCGATCCGCCAACACCACGGACACCGCACAACCGACGTTCTCCGGTCAAGTACCGCCGCAGGCAACAGCATTGGGTCCTGACACCGACCTCGTCACCATCACCGTCGGCGCCAACGACATCTCGTTGTTCCCGACAGTTCTCAGCTGTGTCAATCCACTTCCCGAACCCACCGGAACTTCCTGCCGTGACAAGTTCACCGCGGGTGGCGTAGATCAGCAGCGACACATGATCGAAAATGTCTCCGCGGGTTGGGGTTCCATGATCGAATCGGTTCGCGACCGTGCGCCATCGGCACGCATCGTCGTGATCGGATACGGGACATACATCGCCACCGGCGGATGCCCCGGCACCCAACCGTTCTGGCCGCGTGACGCCGACTATCTCCAGAGTGTGATCGACTACGGCAACACTGTCATGGCAGCGACCGCTGCCCGTCACGACGTCGAGTACATCGACATCACCGAAGCCACTGCCGGACATGACATCTGCACGGATCCGGCAACCGCGTTCTACACCGGAATGGTCCCGACCCAGCCGGCGGTTCCACTGCATCCCACCGCAGCCGGAATGCAAGCCATCGGCAACGCCGTCGCCGACGCTCTGTCCTGAGCCCTCCCCAGCACAATTCATTCAGCACTCGCGAAAAGGGTGGAACAACCATGTCAATTCAACGAGACGCTCCACCGCTGCCGTCCGTCGACGGCGCCCCCGTCGGAACCCGTGACAAACTGCTCGGCGGCACACTCGTCGCACTGTTTCTCGCAAACATGCTCAACTTCTTCGATCGGGCGATCCCCTCGGTCGTCGCCGAGCCGATCAAGAACGAGTTCTCGCTCAGCGACCTGCAATTGGGATTGATCACCTCTGCCTTCACCCTCGTCTACGCGATCGCCGGGCTGCCGCTGGGCCGGTTGGCCGACACGAAGAACCGGCCCAAGATCATCGGCATCGGCCTCCTGGTGTGGAGCGGCCTGACGGCAGCAACCGGTGCAGCCGGCAGCTACGTGCTGTTCATCCTTGCGCGTCTGGGTGTCGGCGTCGGCGAAGCGACGTTCACACCTGCGGCAAACTCCATGATCGGCGATATGTACCCGGCGGAACGACGCTCGCGTGCTCTCGGCGTCTTCATGCTCGGCTTGCCGATCGGTCTGATGCTCGCGTACTTCACCGTCGGCAAGATCGCAGAGGCCTTCGACAGCTGGCGGGCACCGTTCTTCCTCGCCGCGATTCCCGGTGTCCTTCTGGCAGTTGTCCTCTACCGCATGGCAGATCCGGTTCGTGGTGGTTCCGAAAGTCCGGAGGCCCGCGCAGCCGCTGTTTCACAGGCACCGATCACGCGACCGATCCGTCGCCTGCTTGCAATTCCCACGCTCCGCTGGCTCATCCTTGCCGGACTGACCTTCAACTTCGCTGCCTACGCGGTCAATTCGTTCGTCGTCCCGCTTCTGATGCGCCAGTACCACCTGAAACTGACTGCTGCAGCGTCGGTCACCGGCATCATCGTCGGTATCACCGGCCTGATCGGATTGGTTCTCGGCGCCAAGTACGCAGACAAGGCCAGCGCACGCTCACCGCGGGCACGCTTGATGATCGGCGTGGGAACCTCGGCATTGGCAGCGCCTTTGACGGCGTTGGCACTTCTGCAACACGGCGGGAGCGTCGTGATGTTCACGCTCTTGTTCTCGGCCGGTTGGCTTCTGGCCTACGGCTTCTACATCAGCGTCTACCCTGCAATTCACGACGTCGTGGTTCCCAGGCTTCGCGGCACTGCGACGGCGCTGTTCTTCGCTGCCATGTATCTTCTCGGCGGATTCTCGGGACCTGTTGCTGTAGGCGCGATTTCGGACTGGTTCGCCAAGCGTGCGCTTGCCGACGCCGGTACCGGAAAATTGACTCAGTACGCCGGCGACGGGCTGAACTCGGCAATGTATCTCGTGCCGATCATGTTGGCACTCACCGCGGTATTCATCTACCTGGCCACGCGCACCGTCGGCAAGGACTCCGCGCGCATGCAAGCAGAACTGAGCCAGGCCTGATCAACTAGCTCACGGCGGTGGCGGGGCTTCCCGAAGCCCCGCCACCGAAGTCAGTTCACCGTGATCGCAAGAGTCGACAGCACGGACCGCAGCATGTCCGGCAAGCGAGCGATCATTCGCTGCTCGGTAATCCGAACGGACACCGGCGCCGCCAGCGTCGATCGCCACAGTTCCGGCTGATTCTTCATCAGGTTGTTGTAGACCGGGAGCAACTGATCGTTGATGTAGGTCCAACGACCGCCCCGGTCAGCCCAGTTGAAGTCCGGAAGCGGTGTTTTCACAACGGCATTGCCCACCGCGAACGAGAGTGAGTTCGATTCACGCGGCGGCACGACGCCCGGCATGGACGGTGATGCGGCGAAGGTGGTCAGGTAAGTCAACGAGCGACCGACGGTGCCACGGTAGGCCTTTGCCTCGTCCCACTGATCACCCACCGACTGGTACTGCTCCCGCCGCAGCAGACGCACGTTGCCGTCGAACACGGCCTCCGGTGTCCCCGAAGCGATGTTGGTCCACGCGGTACGGGCATTCTCGTCGAGCAGCCCCGCACGATCGAGTTCGGCAATGCCGTCGACGCCGTCGTGAACCCACGCCATGTGCATCGGAATCAGATCCGAGAAGATGTGTTTGCTCATCGCGATCACCTTGCCCTGGAACCACATCACGTCCTCGGGACGAATCTCGTGGCCGACCTGGAGGAGCGCCGCGATGTCCTCGGGCGCTCCCATCGACGTCGTGATCGGCGATCCGACGCGGTCGACCTCTCGCCACACCAGTGCCATCGCTTCGCTGATCGCCTGGACTTCCAACACCACTCGCCCGTAGTCCAAGTCGAGCAGGCCACCGGCGAAAGCGGGCCCGACCATTCCGCCCATACCTGCCCACTGCAGTTCTCGATGCTCGAGTTGGAGTCGCTCGTAGAACTGGAAAGTGTTGGTCAGGTTTCCGAGATTCGCGTGTACCCCGTCGAACGGCGTCCACGACGCGAGATCGATACCTGCGGATTCAGTTCCCACTGCGAGCCAGTACTGCTTGAGGAGGGTCTGATAGCGGTACGGGTCTACACCCGACGCTCGGGCAGCATCGACCAGACTCCGCAGCGTCGCGGAATCCGACGGGAGTAGCGGATGCAGACCGCCCGCTGCTTCGGCGTTTGCGTTCACTGCTTCGAGGTCGAGGTACCTGTCCAGGTCACCAGTGCCCGCGGACGCCCGGCTTCCCAGTACGACCGCACCTCCGATACCTGCCGAAGCGACGAGAACTGCGCGCGCAAAATCCCTGCGCGTCAGAGACTTCCGCATGCTCATCACCCTTCGGCTTCGTCGAAGGTCTTTGCCAACCAGGCAATGTCCTGCATACCCAACTGATCGGTCACCGTCTTGTAGAGATTGGTCACGTAATCGAGCGGCCCGCACTGCGAGGGGATCAGGTCCACATCTGCACCGCCTGTGCGATACGTCTGCGCCAATTGTTCTGCCTCGCTGAAGGGGACGAGAAAATCGTCCTCACAGGAGGAGATCAGAAGCTTGGAAGCCGGCGCCTGCTTTCCCAACGTGTTGTCCGCGTACGCCGCCGCCAGGGCCGGGATCGTTCGGGGAGCCGGGTTGGTGAGCAGGACGTCGAAGGGAACGAACGGGAGCCCGAGGTACAGCGCCTGGCACGAAGCGCGGAAGGCGCCGGCCACGTTGTGCCCGATCGGAGTGAGGTGATCATCGAGACGGATGTCGGGGTAACCCGCGTCGAATCCGAGAATGCTCGAGAAGACGAATCCCGAACCGATCCCTCCGGCCGCCGTCTCCTCGAACGTCGCCGGATCGATCATCATCGCCTGGATGGCACTGGCCTGGACGTTCAGTTCCGGCGCGTAGTCGTGCGCCTGTTCTGCGGCAAAACCTGCTGCGACACCGCCTCCGGCGACGCCGTAGATACCCACAGGTGTATCAGATTCGAGGCCGGCTTCAGGAAGCGCGAGCGCTGCCCGCACACCGTCGAGCGTCGCCTTGCCCGAGAACTGTCCGATCGAGAACGGGTGAGGAGCCGTGTCGCCGTCGTTGCCGACGTCGCTCATCATCACTGCCCAGCCGTGACCGAACATCTGCGCCACCGGGCCGAGCGCCGAGAACATCGCGGGGTCGCTCTGGTTTCCACCGGTCCACTGATGACTGGGCGCGCAGTTCGCGCCCAGGCTGTCGTTCGCCTCGGCGTATCCGATGATCTTGCGTTCACCTGGTGCAGTACCGTCCTCGGGGATCATCAGAATCCCGGTGCTGATCACCTGCCGACCGAAATGATCAGTGGTTGTGTACATGAGCTGGTGAGCCGAAACGACGTCCGGGCGGACCTGGTAAACCTGAACGCTCACCGGACGCGTCTTGAGAAGAGTCCCTGGGGCGGTGCCGGGCTCGATTTCAGGCTCGTCGAACCACGGATCGTCGGACGAGAGCCCGATTGGAGTCAATTCGGTCGAGATGTCGGCGCCCTGAAGTGCCTTCACGACCAACGGGTTGAACACGTCGGCCAGGTCGACGGTCTCCTGCGCACCAGCCGGCGACCCCACCGCAAACAAGGCCACTGCCAGGGCCGATGCCGTTCCGGCGCGCCATGACCACCGTCGCCACGTCGAGTCAAACATCGTTCACGGGTTCCTTACTTTCGGGTAATGAGCACCCCTACACTCCCATTCACCTGCATTAACAGACAAGTCGGGCACCGATCCCTTGGCTGAATACCTCGATCGGGCACAGGCTGACGGCACCTGTTCGGCAAGTCTGCTGTGAGTGTTTCGGCTCGAACCATTGATCGCACCCGGCTGGTTCGACGGCCACCCGCTATGTCGTCGCGACGGCCGTGCTGACAATGCGCCCTGGTCACCACGCACCCTTGTCGACAGACGGCGAAAGACAGGCGGCGTACGAGACGCTGCCTTCGGCGTCCACTACGGCAAGAGAATGCCCTCCTGCAGTATCCAACTCTCCGGATACCGCAGGAGGGCTCATCCCCGGGCGCAGAACGCGACCCTTGGGGCGCGACACATCTCCCTCAAAAGGGTGCGCCATTCGTTCAATGTGGCGCCGGCGTGCCGCAAGCTCGGGGATCGACAGCGATCCTGTTTCGGTGTTGCTTCAGCATGGCAACCTGCGCTCGGCTGCACACGGGCCGAATGGCCTGTTCGGCTACCTGTATCCGCCCGGTATCGAATCGCCGACGACCGGGACACGGCAGCCAGTTGCCTTCAAGCGGCACCAATCGGCGCCGACTGCGTCGGTGGTCGTACTGCGTCGGTATCCGTACTGCGTCGGTCCGTAAAACAGGTATGCCACCGGGCCATTGAGCCGTTGTCGGCGATCGCGAAGAGCGGCCAATCTTGCCATGCCTCGAAATCATGACGTCGAAGCCAGGACCTTCACACACCGTCCGCCTCAATCACATTTCAGCACTGACGATTTCGCGAAACGCGTTGCGCAACACACCAGCCGCACGTCGAACCGCAATCGCTGTCCGTCAGACCGATCAAGGAAAACAATCATGGGAAATCACCGGAGAAACAATCGTTCTCACACCGCACGGTTCGTCACGATAGCCGCGGGAGCAGGCGCTCTCACAGTTGCCGGCGCAATCGTCGACACGGGCGTAGCCAGCGCACACGATTGGTCACAAGTGGCCATGTGCGAGAGTTCCGGAGACTGGAACATCAACACCGGCAACGGCTTCTACGGAGGGCTCCAGTTCACACAGTCGACGTGGGACGCATACAAACCGGAGGGTGCACCGGCTCGCGCCGACATGGCGTCGGTTGCCGATCAAGTCGCGGCTGCGGAGACAACCCTCTCAGCTCAGGGCATCGGTGCATGGCCGGTGTGTGGCGCCTACCTCGGCTGGGGTGGCACCACCCCGGATTCGTCCACTCGGACTCCATCGACCGAAGAGTCCGCCGAGGCTCTCCAGATGGCACCGGCGGCACCGCAGGCCGACAACATATGCAGGTGGGAATGGCCGGTCGACGGGATCATCTCCCAGGGATTCCATCCTGGGCACGACGGTACGGATTTCGCGGTCGATGTGGGGACCGTGCTCCATGCCCCGACCTCGGGCTCGATCTCAGTTGCCGGACCGTACGATCCCGGCGGATACGGAACTTACATCCAGCTGGAAGCGAACACCGGCGAACAGATCCAGATGGGACACCTCTCCGAAACCTGGGTGAGCGAAGGCGATCATGTCGAGGTCGGTGACAAGATCGGCGCTACGGGCAACACCGGGAGTTCGACCGGCCCGCATCTTCATCTCCGCATCCACAACAACGACGCTGTCGATCCTGTCGGCTTCCTGAAATCGGCGGGAGCATGCGATACAGCAGCGGGCGACGCGGTGACCGTGTCCGCGGGCGATACGTTGTCCAACCTGGCCTCTGCGAAAGGTTTTCGTTGGCAGGATGTTTGGGCTGCTAATGCCTGGATCGCCGATCCCGACCGGATATTCGTGGGGGATGTGATCAAATTCTGAAGCATGGCCGACTACAGGTAGTCGCACGAACCGAGAAGGTGCGTATCGGGTCGGCGACTGGTGGCGGCATCTATTGTCGGAAGTGTGACGGAATCCGACGCCCACGAAGGCTCGACTGAATCGACGACGGCTGCTCATCCGAGAAAACGTCCACTGTGGCGTGAGATTCTCATTCTCGTTGTCGTCGCCCTGGTTCTGAGTGTCGTCATTCAGAACTTCGTCGGACGCATATTTCTGATCCCGTCCGAGTCCATGGAACCGACGCTGCACGGATGCACCGGATGCACGGGCGACAAGATCCTCGTCGACAGGATCAGCTATCGATTCGGGGATCCGCAGCCGGGGGATGTAATCGTGTTCAAAGGGCCCGAATCCTGGAACGACGAGTATCGATCCATTCGATCCGACAATTCGGTGGTTCGAGCGTTTCAGGGACTCGGGTCCGTCGTCGGCTTGGTCCCCCCGGACGAAAACGACCTCGTGAAGCGGGTTGTCGCGGTCGGAGGCCAAACCGTACAGTGTCTGTCCGAGGAAGAGGGGCTCAGAGTGAACGGCGAGCCGCTGACGGAGCCGTACATCGACAATCGCATCTCGGGCAACGGAATCCCTTGTCAGGGAAGATATTTCGGCCCGGTCACCGTTCCCGACGGGAACCTGTGGGTAATGGGCGACAACCGCGCCCATTCGAAGGATTCACGTTTCCATCTCGATGACGAACACAGTGGAACGGTGCCGATCGACAATGTCATCGGCAAGGTTCAACTGGTCGTCCTCCCCTTCTCACGGTGGGGAACTGTGAGCTCGTTCGATCCGCAGTGACAGATCGAATCAACCAGGTAGCCCGCATCTTCGGACTACACAGTCGACACGACTCCGCATTCGGACGATCATCGAGCACATCTGTTGCCGAAGGTAGGAGAACCACATGCGTACACGACGCATCACCGCCAATCTCAAAGTCGCCGATGTCGGAACCGCCAGTAGCTTCTACTCCGACTATCTCGGCCTGAGCACCGAAGAGTTCAACTTGGGATGGGTCGCTCGCTACACCTCCCCCGACACCGGGGCGCACGTACAGCTCGTCACGCACGACGCCACTGCGGCCGAGGACTCGGTCATCTCCGTCCACACGGATGACGTCGACGGCGCCTACGAAGAGGCGCGAAAGCTCGGCTACGAAATCGTGCACCCCATCACGACCGAAGAGTGGGGTGTTCGCCGATTCCTCGTCCGGGCACCCGACGGCAACGTCGTCAACATCGTGCGACACCGGGACTGAGCACTCGAAAACGCCATTCGACGTTTTAGGTCATTTGACCTAGAGTTGAGTGCATGACCGATTCATTGCAGTACTCAGCCGACGGCCCGATCCTCGTGGCCGGCGGATACGGAACCGTGGGCAGCGCTCTGACCGCCCTGCTCGCCGCAGACTTCCCGCTGCTCCTCACCGGGCGCACCCCCGAGCGCGGCAACGAACTGGCTCGCCGTCACGGCGCCTCCGTTCGTCGTTGGGACCTCCTCGACCCGACGCCCTTCGACGCGTCGGTACGCGCGGTCGTGTCGACGGTCAACGATCCCCACGATCGTGTGTTGTCCGCCGCCGTCGAGGCCGGAATTCCCTACGTGGACATCACCCGCTGGACATCCCGCGTCGCTCGCGCCGCCACTCTGGCCGGCCAGATGTCGCCGAAGGCACCGGTGTACCTCTCGTCCGGATGGATGGGCGGCGTCACCAACATCGTCACCGCAGCATTGGCCGAGGAACTCGGTGGCGCAACCACCGTCGACGTCTCGATTCGCTACGACGTCAACGATATTGCCGGGCTCGACTCCGTCGACTTCATCGATCGCCTCGGCCAGGATTTCGAGGTGATGCAGAACGGCAACCCGATCACCGTCAGCCCGTTGACCGATACACGCTGGATCGACTTTCCCGGTTCGCGTACCAAGGTCGGAAGAATCGACACTCCGGAACAATTCACATTTCCCATGACATTGGGAACCGAAACTGCCAGTACTCGAATCGGTTTCAGTTCGAATGCATCCACCACCGCCCTACTTGCCGCCAAGAAGGTGGGCCTGTTTCGTTGGGGTCGCGGCGACCGCTTCACGCCCCTACGACGTGGACTCCTGTACTCGCCCGGCAAGGGCGGGAGTGCGCAAGTACGCATCGACGTCACCGGTCCGAGGGGCACGACGAGCGCAACGATCGTAGATCCGCAGGGACAAGCTCACCTCACCGCGGTGGGCGGCGCGCTCGCCGTCAGACGCGCCTCGAGCGGCGATGCTCGGCCGGGAGTTGCTTTCCCCGAGTCGCTTCCGAACCCGCGCAGCACCGTCTCCGAGTTGGAGAACTTCGGGGTGGCAGTATTGCGGGCATGACCCCCTCCAAGGGTGCCGCCCGCGCGGCAGCACTTCTCGACGCAGCAGAACAGGTCCTCACCACGCAGGGCAATGCCAACTCGGCAATGCGCGATTTCGCAGCCGCGGCCGGCGTGCGGGTGGGGCACCTGCAGCATTACTACCCCACCCGCGCAGATCTGATACGCGCAGTGATGTCACGTGCATTGACCCGTTCACTGGATCGCCTTGCCGTCGTCACCGATACGGATCAGAGCTTGTCCCGCGAGGAATCCGAACACTTCATCGCAGTCCTGCTCGGAGAACAGGACGACGAGGCAACAGTGCGCTTGTACGTCGAAGTATGGGCGATTGCTGCGGCAGACGAGGAAGTGGCTGTGGTGGTTCGAGACTTCTACGCGCAGTACATCGCACACGTGGAGCGCGCTGTTGCGTGTGCACAACCGGATCTGGATGCGGTGGACCTCAGCGCAACGGCCCAGACCATCGTGAGCCTGCTCGAGGGTTCCGCCGTTCTCCGCTCGGGAATCACCGGCCGAAAGTCCGAGGCTTCGGACCGAAAGCTGGTGAACACGCTCCAGTACCTGATTCACGGGTCCTGACTCGGACGTATCGTAAAGCCCATGAGCGTTGCAAACGAATGGAGCCGAATCGAAGCGTGGTGCCGTACACACGCACCGGTGACGGCTGCAGCGTTTCAACCAGGACTCGGTGACGCCGTCGTCGAGGAATTCGAAGCCTCGACCGGCGTCACGTGGCCCCAGGAACTTCGCGACCTGTACCGGGTGCACAACGGCAGCCTGACCCACGACGACCGGACGGGACTCTTCCTCGGCAGCGTGCTCCCCGACAAGTTCTTCTACCCCATCGACGTCGCAACCGAAGTTCGTCTCACTCTCCTCGAAACGTGGGACGAGACGATCTACGAGAATCCCGACCTCTATGCCGAGGACGAGATGGATCGACACGATCGACGCGACGCAGGCACTGCCGCAACCATGTTCATCCCTTCGTTCATTCCCTTTGCCGGACTGGACGAGTACCACTACTTCGTGGACACGCGCAGCGGCGCACTCCATCATTGTGTGACGGAGTACGCGTCGGACGCCACCGACAACGGCGGGCCGATCTGGGCGTCCATCTCGGTCATGCTGGCCGCCCATGCCGCTGCGTTGGAGACAGGGTCCACGATCGGAGTCTGGAAACCCGTCGTCAGCAAGGGTGTTCTGGAATGGGAAGTCGACGCATGACGTCGGAGCGGAACCCGACCCGCCGCTCCCTTGCCGACGGGCGTCAGATCTTCTACTTCGACGACGCCGGCCGTACCCGCGACCACACTGCGCGAGATACCCGCGAACTGCCGACACTCGACCACTCGTCTCGAATGAGGTACGACGTGCTCACCGGCGAGTGGATCACCGTGGCCTCCCATCGCATGACACGGACCCATCTCCCCTCCACTGCCGAATGCCCGTTGTGCCCGACCAACGAAACACGCACGCCTACAGAAATACCCGACGCGAACTACGACGTCGCGGTGTTCGAGAATCGGTTTCCGAGCTTTGCGTCGGCACCGCAGGATGGCGCCCCCAACACCGGAGACGGCCCGGGGGATCGCCCAGCCCTCGGCCACTGCGAAGTGATGTGTTTCTCGAGCGATCACACGGCGTCCGTCGCCGAACTTCCGCTCGAACGCATGCGCACGATTGTGGGTGCCTGGATTTCTCGGACCGAAGAGTTGTCAGCGGATCCGGTTGTGGAACAAGTCTTCTGCTTCGAGAACCGCGGCGAAGAAATCGGGGTAACACTCACCCACCCGCACGGACAGATCTACGCGTACCCGTATGTCACGCCACGCACCCGATCGATGCTGACGCAAGCGGACAAACACTTCGAGCGCACCGGGCGCTCACTACTGGCCGATGTTCTGGCGTCCGAGCGCGAGGACGGAACCCGGTTGATCTACGACGGCGATCACTGGAGCGCCTACGTCCCGATCGCCGCACGATGGCCCATCGAGATCCACCTGGCACCGCATCGCGACATCCCGGACCTTCCCTCGCTGAACGACGAAGAGCGCGAGGAACTTGCGGTCGTTTACCAAGATCTCCTGCGCCGTGTCGATCGCTTCTATCCGGGCATCGACCGGGTACCGTACATCGCTGCCTGGCACCAAGCTCCCGTCCGCATCGACCGACCTCTGAGTCGACTGCATCTTCAGCTGTTCTCGATCTTGCGCGCGCCGGGCAAACTCAAATACCTCGCCGGGTCCGAGTCCGCCATGGGCGCCTGGGTGAACGACGCCATTCCCGAGGCAGTGGCGGCCCGACTACGGGAGTTGAAATAGTGGATGCCGTCTCGAAAGAATCCGTGCTCCAACAGTTCATCGACGCCTGCGGGTATCCGGCAACCGGAGTTTGGGCGGCACCTGGTCGAGTCAACCTTATCGGTGAACACACGGACTACAACGGTGGATTGTGCCTTCCGGTCGCTCTCGAGCAGCGAACACTGGTTGCTGTCGCACTGCGCAGCGACGGCGTCGTCCGCGTGCACAGCCGGCAATCCGACGAGACATACACCGGGTCCATCGGCGACATCGCAGCAGGATGGGCCGCCTACCCAACAGCCGTTCTGTGGTCTCTTGCGCTCGAAGGCCTCCCACTCGGAGGAATCGATCTGGCAGTCGACTCGTCGGTACCCGTCGGAGCCGGGCTCTCGAGTTCCGCTGCCCTCACCTGCTCGGTCGCGTTGGCCGTCAACGAACTTCACGATTCACCGTTCAACCGTGACCAGCTCGTGCAAGCTTGTATCCGAGCCGAGAACGAGGGCGTCGGGGCACCGACCGGCGGCATGGATCAAACAATTGCCCTCTTTGCTCAGCCGTCGACCGCGCTCCTGCTGGACTGCCAGGACGGGTCCACCGAACCCATCCCGTTCGACCTCCACGGTGCGGGTTTCGAACTGATCGTCGTCGATACTCGGGTCAAGCACTCGCTCGCGGACGGGCAGTACGGGTTACGACGCTCTCAATGTCTCGATGCAGCTACAGCTCTCGGCGTCGACAGTTTGCGAGAGGCTACTGCAAACCAGGCCGAGGCAGTGCGAGACCCGATCCTCCGAGCGCGGGCACGGCACGTGGTGACCGAGATCGAACGAACCCGAAGGGTCGCAGAACTCCTACGCAGCAACAGATTCAGTGACATCGGAGAGCTGCTCGACAACTCTCACGCTTCATTGCGTGACGACTTCGAGGTCTCGTGCGAAGAACTCGATGTCGCCGTTGCCGCAGCACGACGCGGGGGTGCGATCGGCGCACGGATGACCGGCGGCGGCTTCGGAGGCTCGGCCATCGCGTTGGTTCCGGAAGGAAGCAGTGCGGAGGTCATCGCGTCGGTGAGCCGCGAGTTTGCGGCGCGGCAGTGGCGAGCACCCCACTTTCTCAGCGCAACTGCCGGAGGTTCGGCCATCCGATTGTGAGCGAACGGTACGTTCGGCGCACTGAGGGCGCCAAACGTACCGTTCGCTCCGGTTGGGGCCCTCGAGATCCCCCTCACATAAATAGTCATCTCAGATGCGAATTATGTAGGTTCAGATCATGCAACTGACGCAGTTCACCGATCTGGGATTGCGCGTCGTCATGCGGTTGGCCGTACTCGACGCGGATGCCTCCCCCAGCACTCGGGATGTTGCGCAGCAGCTCAACGTGTCGTACTCCCATGCCACCAAAGTGGTTACACGGCTCGGCGAGTTGGGCATCGTCACCACCAGGCGCGGCCGCGGCGGCGGACTTTCCATCACCGAACTCGGCCGCACCGCCACCATCGGCTGGCTGGCCAGACGCCTCGAAGGCCCGGGTGAAGTCGTCGACTGCGAAGGCGACAAACCGTGCCCACTGCGCGGTGGTTGCCTCCTTCGGAGTGCATTGCGTGACGCTCAGGAAGCGTTTTTCGTCTCGCTCGACGCCGTCACGATCGAGGACGTCATCCGACAGCCGTCCAAAACTGTTCTGCTTCGCCTCACCACTCGTAGCGACGAAGCAGGCTGATCAACCGAATCTCGACCGAACGGAGCAGCTCATGCTTTCCCCACAGTCAACCGAGGTCATTCGCGCCACACTCCCCGTGGTCGGCGCCGCCATCGGCGATATCACAACCCTGTTCTACCGCAAGATGTTCGACGCACATCCCGAACTCGAACGCGACCTGTTCAATCGCGGCAATCAGAAGCAGGGCGAACAGCAGAAAGCACTCGCGGGCGCTATCGCGGCATTCGCTACGCTGCAGCTCGAACCCGACAGCGCCAAGGTCGATCTCATCCTTTCGCGTATCGCTCACAAGCATGCGTCGTTGGGAATCACCCCCGATCAGTACGCGATCGTTCACGAACACCTCTTCGCCGCGATCGTCGAAATACTCGGAGATGCAGTCACTCCCGAAGTCGCCGCAGCCTGGGACGAGGTCTACTGGTTGATGGCGGAAACCCTCATCACGATGGAACGGGGTCTCTACCAGCTCGCCGGTGTCGAGACCGGCGACGTGTGGCGAACGGTCAGAGTCAGCGAGCGCGTCCTTCAATCCGCCGACACTGTCTCCCTGACACTCTCCTCGGTCGACGGCAGCGCTCTACCCACCTTCGCTCCCGGACAGTATCTTTCGGTCGGTGTCGTCCTTCCGGACGGCGCCCGCCAAATCCGTCAGTACAGCCTGTGTTCGATACCGAGTAGCGCGGACTGGCGGATCAGTGTGAAGCGAATCTCGGGCACTCCCGACGGTGAAGTGTCGAACTTCCTCTACAACAACGTATTCGAAGGACAAGAACTCTCCGTCACCACCCCGTTCGGTGATCTCACCATGCCTGACGACGACTCGCCACTGCTACTCGCATCGGCCGGAATCGGTTGCACACCGATGATCGGCATGCTCAACCATCTTGCCGATACCGGCGCACAGCGTTCCGTCTCCGTCATTCATGCTGATCGATCCATCGCAGATCATGCTCACCGAGCAGAACTCAGCACGCTCGTCGACAAAATTCCCGCAGCAACCCTGCACCGCTGGTACGAGGACCTCGGCACGCATGTGCCCTTCGGATCGGTTCACGAAGGCCGAGCCGATCTGCGTGACATCACCGTGGAGCCGGACACCCAGGCGTTCCTCTGCGGGCCGATGCCGTTCATGTTGGCGATGCGCGCATCGTTGCTCGAACGCGATGTCCCGGCGCAGAATATCCACTACGAGGTCTTCGGTCCCGACAGCTGGGCCAATACCTGAGCGGACCACTGTCTGCGAACTGGACCTTGGCCTGCCACGGCAACCCCTTGTGTACTCGACGGAACATCCAGATCGAGAAGTGGGAGACCGACATGATCACGTCAGCGTCGATGACGGGAGTCGCGCTGATCGCCCTGGCGATGGTCCTGACACCGGGCCCCAACATGATTTACCTGGTGTCCCGCAGCATCAGCCAGGGCCGCCGGGCAGGTTTGATCTCGCTCGCCGGAGTCGCAACCGGTTTCCTGGTCTACCTCGCCGCCACGTGTGCCGGGCTGACGGCGGTTCTCTTCGCCGTACCCACGGTGTTCACCGCGGTGAAAATCGGCGGCGCCCTGTATCTGGCCTATCTCGCCTGGTCGACGCTCCGACCAGGCGGGAAGTCCGCCTTCGAGGTAGGCGCCGTCGACCGCCACGGCAGCGGTCGACTGTTCGGGATGGGTCTGACCACGAATCTGCTCAATCCCAAGATTGAGACGAATTGCCTGCGTAACGGGATCGCACCAAATCGGCCTCGCTAAGGGAACGAAGGTCGCCTAAACGGTAACCAGAAGATCACACTTCGGTAATGGCCAACTATGAACC